>NZ_JAQYWW010001120.1:0-9305 GCF_036322525.1 Streptomyces sp. BE20
CCATGCAGCTGATGGCCGGCGGCGCGCGGGCCAACCTCGGCCGCGACACCGAGGTCGTGCGCGAGGCCCTCGTCTCGCTGGAGGGCTCCGGACGGATGGCCCTGCGCGAGATGCGCCAACTGCTCGACGTCCTGCGCGCCGACGACGAGCCGGAGACCGCGCCGTCGCTGCCCCAGCCCGGCGTCGACGACCTCGACCGTCTGCTGGACGAGTCCCGCCTCGCCGGACTGCCGACCGCGCTCGACGTCCGTGGGCCGCGGCGTCCGCTGCCGCCGACCGTCGGCCTCACGGTGTTCCGGGTCGTCCAGGAAGCCCTCACCAACACCCGCAAGTACGCGGGGCCGGCCCGCGCGACCGTGCGGCTGACGTACCGCGAGGACGGGATCACCGTCGAGGTGCGGGACGACGGCTGGGGCGTGCTGCCGCAGGACGGCGTCCGGGCGGCGGGCTCGGGCGGCTACGGCCTGGTCGGCATGCGCGAGCGCGTCACCCTGCACGGGGGCACCCTCACGGTCGGCCCGCAGGCTGACGGAGGCTTCGCCGTGGTCGCCGACCTGCCGCTGCCGCCCATCGGGGCGGCCGGGGCGACCGACGGGGCCGACGGGGCCGCGACACCCGCCGGGCACGGGGCGGAACGCGCGGCGTCCACGCCCTGACCGACCCCGGACCGCAGGCCGCGGGCCACGGACCCCGGACCGCCGGCACGGGGCACGGCCACGGCCCGCCACCACGGGATCGCGCCCCCCGGCACCCGGTACCCGGCTGCGCGTGCGCGTCAGGCGACGGCCCGGGCGATGACGGTGACCGCCGTCTCGGCGAAGAAGAACCTGCCCTCGGCGGCCGCCAGGCGGACGGCCGCGTCCCAGTCCGCGACCTCCTGGGCGGAGACCGGCCCGCGCCCCGTGGCCGCGGCGCCGGACACCGCCTCGCGGATGTGGCCGATGCGGCGGGCGGCGTGGCCCTCCAGCACGGTCGAGGTGGTCACCAGGGGGACCACGTCCTCGACCACCAGCGGCGAAGTCCCGAGCAGGCCGGGGAGCTTCCGCCCGATCCGGCCGTCGGCGTGCGTCATCCACGGCTGCTGGTCGTCGGTGAACGCGTGGCAGACGCGGCGGTCCAGCTCCCGGGGCGCGCCCGCGACCATCAGTGAGTCGAAGTCGACGTGGGCCACCACGGCGCGTCCTCCCGGGCGCAGCACCCGCGCCACCTCGCGAAGGAGCGCGGCCGGGTCCGCGAGGCACTCCAGGACGTTGTAGGAGACCACCGCGTCGACGCTGTCGTCCGCCAGGGGGAGCGGGCCGGACAGGTCGGTCACCCGCAGCTCGGCGCCGCCGGGGTGGTCGGCCAACAGCGTCCGGGCGGCCTCGACGTCGGCCGTCGACACGTCGAACCCGATCAGGCGGGCGGAGGGCAGCCGGCGGGCGAAGGCCGCGAGCGTGGGACCTCGCCCGCAGCCCAGATCCGCCACCCGGCCGCCCGGGGGCAACTGCGCGGAGTCCACCAGCAGCTCGTGTATCGCCTCGTCGGTCTCGGACACGGCTCTCCCCTTCGTCGGTCCGCGGGCCTGTCACCGGTCCGTCGTCCACGCGGGCCGCCGTCGCCGGGGGCAGCCGTCGCGGGGGTAGCCGTCCTCGTCCCGGTGGCTCGACGCCTCGGCGAGGGAAACCTATCCGAGACGGCGGCGGCTCCCCACCGGATTTCGGGGCTCCGCACCGAGCGGGCACCCGGCCGGTGCCGCCCGCCGACCACCTGCGGGAACGGGCAGTGGCCCGACGCGGGGCGCCGGGCCGCCGCCGCTCGGACCGCCGTCACCGCCCGCGCTCGGCGCCACCGCCCGTCTTCCCGCCCGTCGCGGCGTTCCCGTCGGTCGCCGCCAGCCGGGCCGCCGCCGCCTCCAGGAGCAGCTCCAGCGCGAACGGGTACCCGCTGCGCCGCATGTCCTGGGCCAGCAGGCCCGCGGTCGCGGCGATGTTCGGGTGGGTGGAGGCGTCCAGCCGGCCGTACCGCGCCTGCCAGACCTCCAGGTCGGCGGCCTGGGCCGCGGGCGGCAGGGCGAGCGCCGCGGCGTCGAGGGCCGCGAACGCGAGGCCCTGGTCGACGAAGGCGTGGTAGATCCGGACGGCCTCGACGTCCGGGAAGCCGGCGCCGCGCAGCACGCCGAGGATCCGCTCGACGGCCCGCATCTCGTGCTCGCGCCCGGTGGTCCGGTGGGCGGCGAGTATCGCGGCCTGCGGGTGGGTCTGGTAGGCGGCGTGCAGGCGCAGACCGATCTCGCGCAGATCGGCGCGCCAGTCGCCGGTGGGCCGCCAGCCCTTCTGGGCACGGCCGACGAACTCGTCGGCGAGGGCCAGCAGCAGGTCGTCGGTGCTGTGGAAGTACCGGTAGATCGCGCTCGGATCGGCGCCGAGGGCGGCGCCCAGGCGCCGGACGGTGAGCGCCTCGGCGCCGTGGCTGCCGACCAGCCGCAACGTGGTGTCGACGATCAACTGTTCGGACAGGACGACGCCCTGCTTGGTGGGTCGTCTGCGCCGCCGGTGCGGCTCCGGGACTACTCGCTCGGCCATGGCGGGAGCTTATGACAACGGCATTGACGTGTGAACGGGCCCGGCGGTTTCATGGCTCGCCAACCGGCCGTTCGGCCGAACCCCCCCACGATCAAGGCGGTGATCCTTTGGCCGGTACGTCCAAGGACACGGGTAACGGTCCGAGATTCGGCGCACCCGGCGCGACTGGAGCCCCCGGGTCCGCCGGTGCCACCGGTACCCCCGGCGGACCCGGAGCCCCCGGCGCGCCCGCGGCCATGCGCCGCTCCATCGGTATCGGTGGCAGCGTCACCATCGCGGCGACCTGTACCGCGGCCACCACGAGCATCGGCATCGGACTCGGTCTGACCGCCGGCGTGGTCGGCCTCCACCTGCCGGCCATCATGCTGCTGGCCTTCCTCCCGGTGCTCTGCATCGCCGGCGCCTACGGACGGCTCAACCGGGTCGAACCCGACGCGGGGAGCAGCTACAGCTGGATCGGCCGCACCCTCAACCCCTGGCTGGGCTTCCTGTCCGGCTGGGTCAGCGCCCTCGGCACCGTCGTCTTCATGGCGTACACCACGACGGTGACCGGCTCGGCGCTCGTCCAGCTGGCCGACCAGGCCGGCGTGCGCAGCGTGGCGGGGCTGCGGCTCGACCCGGAGTCCACCCTCCAGTGCACCCTGATCGGCCTGACCGTCCTGATCGGCGCCGCACTGGTCGCGGTACGCGGGCTCGACCTCGCGGCCCGGCTCCAGAAGTACCTGCTGGTCTTCGAGTACGCGGTGCTGCTCGCCTTCTGCGGCTACGGCCTGTTCGCGGGGGACCAGCCGTTCTCGCTCCAGTGGTTCAACCCCTTCGACATCCCGTCCCCCGAGGCGCTCGCCCAGGGCATGGTGCTCGCCGTGTTCTGCTACTGGGGCTTCGAGTCGGTCTTCAGCGTCGGCGAGGAGGTCCGTCACCCGCGCGAGGCGTCCCGCGCCGGGTTCATCGCGCTGGCCATGATGCTGACGCTGTTCCTGCTCGCCGGCACCGCCTTCCAGCGGGTGCTCCCGCTCGACGAGCTGGCCGACAACGGCGCCCAGGGCCTGACGTACTTCGGTGCGAAGCTCGCCGACCAGCCGCTGGCCGCGCTCCCGCTGATCGCCCTCACCTTCTCGGCGGTCGCCTCGCTCCAGGCCTCCGTGATCCCGACCGCCCGCGGGATGTACGCGATGGGCCGCGACGGCACGCTCGGCCCGGTCTGGATGCGGCTGCACCCCAGGTACGGGACCCCGGCCGTCGCCACCCTCCTGATCACCGCGATCGCCGTCGTGCTCGCGCTGCTGTCGGTGTCCATCCCGGTCGTCAACGACCTGATCTCGGCCGCCGTCAACGCGATCGGCATCGTCGTGGCGCTCTACTACGCGCTCACGGCGATCGCCGCCGCCGTCCGCTTCCGGCACCTGCTGCGGACCGCACCGCTGGAGGGGCTGCGCGCCGTCGTGGCGCCGGTGGTGGGCGCGATCGTCCTGCTGGCCGTCGGCGGGTACCTCGTCCGGACGTTCTACGTCTCCACGGACCACTTCGAACTGGCCGCCGACAACGGCTGGTTCAACCTGATGGTGCCCGCGCTGATGATCGTCACCGGGCTGGTGGCCGCCGCGTGGGCCCGCTGGTACCGCCGATCGCCGTACTTCTTCCCCCACGCCGCCGACGCCGCCGCGACCGACGGCCCCACCGGCCCGTCCGGCGACGGCCCGTCCGGCAACGCCACCACCCACGGCAGTGCCACCACCCACGGCAACGCCACCACGTCAGGGAGCGCCGCCGCCCGCGGCAACGCCGGCTGACCCGCCCGGCGCCCTGCGGCGGCCCGCGGAGCAACCGTCCGCGGGCCGCCGCGCCCCACCCCCGGCCGGGCAACCCCCCCCGACCCGTCACGACACCGACTTGGAGCACCACCCATGACCAAGGCCGATCTGCTCTTCACCCACGGCCCCGTCCACACCGGGGACCCGGCCCGCACCCGTGCGACCAGCCTCGCCGTCACCGGCGAGCGCATCACGGCCGTCGGCCACGACGAGGTGCGGGAGCTGGTCGGACCGGGGACGGAGGTGGTCGACCTGACCGGCCGACTGCTGCTCCCCGGGTTCCAGGACGCGCACATCCACGCCGTCCACGGCGGCCAGGAGCTCGCCGACTGCGACCTGACCGGCACCCTGGGCGTCGAGGAGTACCTGCGGAGGGTGCGCGAGTACGCCGACGCCCACCCCGACCGGCCCTGGATCACCGGCAGCGGCTGGTCCCTGGAGAGCTTCGAGGGCGGTCTGCCCGACCGGCGGCTCCTCGACTCCGTCGTCCCCGACCGGCCGGTGTACCTGCTCAACCGGGACCACCACGGCGCCTGGGTCAACAGCCGGGCCCTCGAACTGGCCGGCCTCGACCGGAACTCGCCGGACCCGGCCGACGGCCGGATCGAGCGCGACGCCGACGGCACCCCGACCGGCGTCCTCCAGGAGGGCGCCACCGGGCTGGTCGCCCGCCTCGTCCCGGCCCAGACCGCCGCCGACCGGCTGGCCGGCCTGCTGCGGGCGCAGCGGCTGCTGCACTCCCTCGGCATCACCGGCTGGCAGGACGCGCTGCTCGGTGCCTTCAACGGCCAGCCCGACCCGTCCGACGCCTACCTCACCGCCGCCCGTGACGGCTCGCTGACCGCGCGGGTCACCGGCGCGCTCTGGTGGGAACGCGAGCGGGGCGCCGAGCAGATCCCCGGGCTCGTCGCCCACCGCGAGGAGCTGACCCTGGGGCGGTTCCGCGCCCCCGCCGTCAAGATCATGCAGGACGGCATCGCGGAGAACTTCACCGCCGCCATGACCAGCCCCTACTTCGACGGCTGCGGCTGCGCCACCGGCAACAGCGGCCTGAGCTTCGTCGATCCCGTCGCGCTGCGCTCCTACGTCACCGAACTGGACGCCCACGACTTCCAGGTGCACTTCCACGCACTCGGCGACCGCGCGGTGCGCGAGGCGCTCGACGCCGTCGAGGCCGCCCGCGCCGCCAACGGGTGGCGGGGCACCCGACACCACCTCGCCCACCTCCAGGTCGTCCACCCGGACGACCTGCCCCGCTTCGCACGGGTCGGCGCGATCGCCAACATCCAGCCGCTCTGGGCCGCCCACGAACCGCAGATGGACGAGCTGACCATCCCCTTCCTCGGCCCCGAACGCGCCGCCTGGCAGTACCCGTTCGGCGCGCTGCAGCGGGCCGGCGCCACCCTCGCGGCGGGCAGCGACTGGCCGGTGAGCAGCCCGGACCCGATCGCCGGGATCCACGTGGCCGTCAACCGGATGGAGCCGGAGGCGACCGACGGCCGGGTCTTCCTCCCCGAGCAGCGGCTCGACCTCGCCTCCGCGATCGCCGCCTACACGGCCGGCGCGGCCCACGTGAACGGCCTCGACGACGCGGGCACCCTGCGGGCCGGGAACCTCGCCGACCTGGTGGTCCTCGACCGGGACGTCTTCACGGCCCCGGCCGAGGAGATCGCCCGGGCCCGGGTCCTGCGGACGTACGTCGGCGGAACGCTGGTCCACGCGGCCGACTGACCGTCAGGCCCGCCCGGCCTCACGCGGCGGCGGACCGGCGGTCGCCGCCCCGCGCGTGCCCCGACACCTGGCGCTCCGTGGCCTCCACGTAGGCGCGGAGCGCCTGGCGGGAGCGGGTGAGGGTGTCGATGTGGTCGTCCAGCCCGCGCAGACGCGCACGCAGGGTGTCCAGCAGCTCGGGGCACGGCTCGAAGTCGGGGACGGCGCCCACGGCGCAGGGCAGCAGGTACGCGATGTCCTGCGAGGACAGCCCGGCGGCGAGCAGCCGTCTGATCTGGGTGACGGTCAGCACGTCGGCCTCCGCGTACTCGCGGTAGCCGTTGGGCCCGCGGCCGGGCCGCAGCATGCCCTGCGCCTCGTAGTAGCGCAGCTGGTGGGTGTGGACCCCGGTCCGCCGGCTCAACTCCCCGATCAGCACCTGCGTTTCCCCCTTGACCTTCACACCGGTATGAAGGTCCACGATTCTGCCATGACCATCGAGCACGCCGAGTACTCCGGGCGCACCCACCACCCCGAACGCACCCGCCACACCGCACACGCCGGGACGACCGGCCAGGCCCGGAACGGGGGCCGGGCATGACGGCGGCACCGTTCGACCCGCGCGCGCTGCTCGCGGTGAGCAGGCTCGGCGTGCTGGCGACCGTCAAGTCCGACGGCCGCCCGCAACTGTCGCCCGTGATGCCCTTCTACGACCGGGAGGCGGAGCTGCTGTACGTGTCGATGACGGAGGGACGCGCCAAGACGGCCAACCTGCGCCGGGACCCGCGCGCCGCACTGGAGGTGACCCGGGCGGACGGCATGGCCTGGGCCACCGCCGAGGGGACGGTGACACTCACCGGGCCGGGGAGCGATCCGCACGGGCCCGAGGCAGAGGCACTGGTCGACTACTACCGCCGGGCCTCCGGCGAGCACCCGGACTGGGACGAGTACCGGGCGGTGATGGTCGCCGACCGGCGGGTGCTGATGGTGATGAAGGTCGAGCACGTCTACGGCGCCGCACTGCGCTGACGGCACGGGCGGTTCCCGGGGCACGACCGCCCCGGGAACCGCCCCCAGTCCGTCCCGAAGTCCGTACCGTAGACCGCCCGCAGGCCGTGCCGGACGGACTGCGGGACCGGGAGCACGGTCCCGGGAAAGGAGCGGCCCGGACCCGGCTCCCGGTGTCGGGGTCGTTCTGGGCGTGGACGAATCGGTGGGGCGCCGCATGGTCCTCTGGAGACCGGCCGGGGAGTCCCCCGGAGAGCCCTTCACCACAGGAGTCCCTTCCGTGAACGAGCATGCAGCGCACCGGTCCAGTTCCCTCCGGCAGCGTCCGGGCGGTCGCCGCAGGACGGCGGCGGCGATCGCCGTGGCCGTCGCGGCCGTGACGGCGGGCGCGCTGGTCCAGCCGGCGTTCGCGACGTCCCCGTCCCCGACGGCCACCCCCGAGAACGTCACGGCCGCCGCCCGGCCGGACACCGTCCAGAAGGGCCTGGACCGCCTGGTGCGCGAGGACGGCGTGCCGGGCGTGCTGGCGGCGGTCAAGGACCGGGACGGGCGCACCCGCAACTACACCGCCGGGGTCGGCGACCTCGCCACCCGCACGAAGGTGCCCGTCGACGGGCAGGTGCGGATAGGCAGCAACACCAAGACCTTCACCGCCGTGGTCGTGCTCCAACTGGTCGGCGAGGGCAAGGTGGCGCTCGACGGGTTCGTCGACACCTACCTGCCGGGCCTGGTACGCGGCGACGGCTTGGACGGGCGGAACATCACCGTCCGTCAGCTGCTCCAGCACACCAGCGGCCTCCCCGAGTACGTGGACCGCGACTTCGCCCTCTCGCACAAGGACTACTACTCCGAGCCCCGCGAGCTGCTCGACCGGGCCCTCGCCCAGAAGGCACACTTCGCGCCGGGCACGAAGTGGGAGTACAACAACACCAACTACCTGCTGGCCGGCCTGATCATCCAGAAGATCACCGGCCGGCCCCTGGGCGAGGAGATCAACCGGCGCGTCGTCGATCGTCTCGGGCTGCGCCACACCTACTTCCCCGCCCCGGGGGACCGGACCATCCGCGAGCCCCACCCCAAGGGCTACGCCCGGGCGACCGAGGACGGGCCGCTGCGCGACTACACCGAGCTGGACCCCTCCTGGGGGTGGGCCGCGGGCGCGATGGTCTCCACCCCCGGCGACCTCAACCGGTTCTTCACCGGGCTGATCGGCGGCCGGCTCCTCAAGCCCGAGCTGCTGGCCCAGATGCGGACCACGGTGCCGGCCCCCGAGATCGGCCAGGGCGTCGGCTACGGGCTGGGCCTGATCAGCACGCCGCTGTCCTGCGGCGGCGTGGCCTGGGGCCACGGCGGGACGATCCCGGGCTACCGGACCGGCGGCGGCGTGACCGAGGACGGCCGGGCCGTCAGCATCGCGGTGACCGTCCTCCCGACCCACGCGATCGACCAGCACGCGGACGCCCTGGTGGACTCCGCCCTGTGCCGCTGACACACCCGCCGGGCCCGGGGGCGAGGCCGCCCCCGGGCCCGGCCTTTGTCGCGGGCCCGGTCTCTGCCCGAGGCCCGCGCCTCCCGGCTCAGTCGAGCGGTGGAAGCGGCAGGCCGGCCGCCACCCGGAACCCGCCGCCGTCGAGGCCGCCGGCCGTCAGGCTGCCGCCGTGCAGGGCGACGCGCTCGCGCATGCCGGTCAGCCCGTACCCGCTGCGGTAGCCGTCCGACCCCCTCGCCCCCGCCGGCTCGCCCGCACCGAGCGAGACCCCCGCACCGACCCCGGCACCGACCGGGACCCCCGCTCCGTTGTCCCGCACCTCGACGCTCACCCGGTCCGGGTGGTACGTCAGCCGGACACGGGCCCGCGCCGGGCCCGCGTGCTTGCGGGCGTTGGTCAGCGACTCCTGCACGATCCGGTACACCGTCAGGGCGACGCTCGGCGGCAGCGGGCGCTCCTCGCCGTGCACGGCCAGCTCGGCGGGCAGGCCCGCGCGCTCCGAGTCCTCGACGAGCCGCCGCAGGTCGGCGATCCCGGGCTGCGGGGCGGCGGGGGAGCCGGTGACCTCCTCGGGCTCGTCCCCGGCGCGCAGGACGTCGAGCAGTTGGCGCATCTCGCGCAGGGCCATCCGTCCGGAGCCCTCCAGCGAGACGAGGGCCTCGCGCACGACCTCGGTGTCGCGGCCGAGGTTGGCCCGCGCGCCGCCGGCCATCAGCTGCATGG
>NZ_JAQYWW010001121.1:0-10221 GCF_036322525.1 Streptomyces sp. BE20
CCGCGCGTTCGGGAGGCCGACCTCCAGGAACTGGCGCAGCTCGGCCGCCGTGCCGTCGACGACCTTCGCGGCGGCCTCGTGGACGCTGATGCCCGCGTCCTTGTCCGCCAGGATCCGCCGGACCTCGGCCCGGTCCGCCGCCTCCTGGGAGCCGCCGTCCTCCGTGGTGTCGGCCGCCGTGTCCGGACCGCTCACTCCGACGGGCTTCGGCTGCTCGGCAGCGGACGCCATCGACGGGAACAGGACGGTCGGAGCGAGTGCAGCCGCGGCAAGGACGGCGGACACCTTGGGCAACTTCATCAAGCAGACCTGTTTCTCGAGCGAAGAACACGGGGAGAAGTCGTGAGCCCGGTCAGCATAAGTCCTGCTGCATGGTTGTCATATCACCATTATTTAGCGGACGAGCTTCACGGCCGAGGCGCCGACTCTTCGCACACAGGCAATTCCGGACGTATGAGGACAGTCCCCCTCCCGGAGGAACCCCGGGGCCGGAATTCCGGGCGGATGAACGGATGAACGTCTCTCCAACTCCCCCCGGCAGCCAGGTGACCCCGGCCGGAATCCCGTGTCCGGCGTCGGCGGAACGATCGCGGTCGACCGGTCGTCCGGACGACGGGCGGGCCCGGACGGCGGTCAGGCCCGGACGGCGGACGGGGCGAGGCGACGCAGGCGGTCACCGGTCTCCGCATCACGCGCCGTCAGCACCACCAACTGCAGCCCGCCGGACGCCTGCAGCACCACCTGGTCGATCCGCAGCATCCCCAACTCCTCGTGCAGCAGGTCCTTCTCCGCCCCGGCGCGCTCCAGCACCTGGTGCTCGTCCAGCCAGCGGTCCGCCTCCGGGTACGCCGCCCGCAGCCGCCTGATCAACCGGGCCAGCGGCCGCGCCGCCGGCGCACCGTCGCCGCCGCGCTCGGCGTAGGCGGAGCGCAGCTGCGCCAGGGTCCGGCGGGCATGGTGCTCCCAGTCCACCGTCCGGGCGCGGTGCAGGGGGCTGGCGAACACCACCCAGGCCAGGTTGCAGTCCTCCGGCTCCCGGCCGGACAGCCCGAACAGCGCCTCCGCGCCCGGATTCCAGGCCCGGACGGCCCAGTCCGCGTCCATCACGAACGCCGGCGCCGGCCACTGGGCGTGCATCAGCCGCAGCAGCGGCGCCGGCACGTCTCCCGCCGCCTCGGTCCCCGCCGCCCCGGGCGCTCCGGCCACCCCCGGATGGCTCCCTGCCAACCGGAACAGGTACGCCGTCTCCGCCCGGTCCAGCCGCAACGTCCGGGCCAGGCTCGCCAGCACCTCCGGCGACGGGTTGATCGCCCGCCCCTGCTCCAGCCAGGTGTACCAGGTCACCCCGACACCCGCGAGCAGCGCCAACTCCTCGCGCCGCAGCCCGGGGGTGCGCCGCCGCACCCCCGGCGCCATCCCGACGTCCTCCGGCGTCAGCCGGGCACGCCGGCTGCGCAGGAAGCTCGACAGCGCGTTCCGCCGCGTCTCCGCGTCGTCCATCCCCCCGCCCGTCCCTTCCCTGGTAGTCGCACTGCCAGTATCCACAGACACTGCCGCCCTCCGGACCGCCCCGCGAGGCTGAGGGCACCAGCCGGACGCACCACCTCGCAGGGAGACTTCCGATGACCCGTCACCTCCTCCGCACCGCCGCCGTCACCGCTGCGGCGGCCGGCCTCCTGCTCGGCACCGCCGGGGCTCTGCCGGCCTCCGCCCACGGCGGCCACGAGAACCGGGGCCCGGCCGTGATCGCGGGCCATGCCCCGACCCTCGTCCCGGAGGGAGCCACCTGGGACCAGGACCGTCAGCGCTTCCTGGTCGGATCGCTGCGCCACGGCACGGTCTCGGTCGTCCGCCCGGGCGGCGGTGTCCGCACGCTGATCGACGAACCGGACACGCTGGTCTCGGTGATCGGCCTGCACGTCGACCGGGCCCGCGGCCGGGTCCTGCTGGCCAACGGCGACAACGGCCTCGGCACGCGCACCTCCGCCGCGACCGCCGGGCGGCTGGCCGGCCTCGGCGCCTACGACCTGGAGACCGGCCGGCGACTGTTCTACGCGGACCTAGCCGCGGTGGCGGGCGACGGCGGCCCGCACTTCGCCAACGACGTGGCCTTCGGACCGGACGGGACCGCGTACGTCACCGACTCGCTCGCCCCGGTGGTGTACCGGATCGCCACGGACGGCACGGCCTCGGTCCTGGTTCGCGACGCCCGGCTGACCCCGGCGCCCGGCGGCTACGGACTGAACGGCATCGTCCTCCGGGACGGCCGGCTGATCATCGGCAAGTGGGACGACGGCACGCTGTGGCAGGTGCCGGTGCACCGGCCGGCGGACCTCCGCCCGATTCCGGTCACGGCAGGCCCCGGCACGGGCGGGCCGGGCGCGCTGCTGCACCTGGACGGGTTGCTCGGCCGCCCCGACGGCAGCATCGTCGGCGTGACCAACGGCCTGGCCGGCGCGGGCCTCGACGCCTCGGTCGAGCTCCGCTCCACCGACGGCTGGCGCACCGCCCGGCTAACCTCCGTCCGCCCCTCGGCCGACCTCCTGCCGACGGCCGTCACGCCCGGCCCCGGCGGCGGCGTGTACACGCTCTCCGGCCGGCTGGACCTGGCGTTCGCCGGCACGCCGGGCGACACCTTCTCCCTGCGGCGGATCTGAGCGGGGCGGGCGGAGTCGGGGCGGGTCGGGGCGGAGTCGGGCGGGGCCCGCCGGATCCGCCGCGGCGCGTCTCGCCCGCACGGGTTACAGAGAGCCGGAACTGACGCTCCGTGGCATAGATTCGCCCGTTACGAGCAGCAGTCCGCGCCGCGCCGTGCGGCCGACCCCGGGAGCGTCCGTGTCGATGCCCGTCTACCGCTACAAGCTCTCCGTCGACGGACGGGACCACCTCTTCCACGACGTCTCCGGGCTGGAGACGTCCTACGAGGTCATCGAGCACAGGGACGGCTCGGGAACCACCCACCTGATGCCCGGACAGCGGAGGACGGCCACGGTCTCCCTGCGCCGGGGCTCGGCCGACGGCTACCAGGCCCTGTGCGACTGGATCGACACGATCGGGCTCAACACGGTCGACCGGAAGGACGTCACGGTCTCGCTGCTGAACGGCCCCCGCACCCCGGCGGTGAGCTGGACGGTCACCGACGCGTTCCCGAGCACCCTCACCTCCCTGGTCCACGGCGACGGCGCCGACCGGCCCGTCATCGGAGAACTCGTCCTGCAGTCCCCCCTGGTCGTCCCGCGGTTCGGGGCCTGAACTCCCGAACCGCGGCCCCGGGCGAGGGGGCACGGCCGCCCCGGGGCCTGCGGATATCCGGTGGATCGGCGCGGGAGCCTCTGGTTGGATCCCGCCATGACCAGTGACCTCCCCGACAGCTACGAGATCTCCACCGACCCCGGGCGCCTCGACGGCGCGCTGATCCACCGGTGGCTGTCGGAGGACTCCTACTGGGCCCGGGGCCGCCCCCGCGAGAAGCAGGACTCCGCCGTCGCGGGATCGCTCAACTTCGGTGTCTACGACCGCGCCGCCGGCACCCAGCTCGGCTACGCCCGCGTCGTCACCGACCTGGCCACCTTCGCCTGGCTCTGCGACGTGTACATCGCCCCCGCCGCGCGCGGCAAGGGCCTGGGCACCGCGCTGGCCGCCGCCGTCCGCGACCACCTCGCCCCCTACGGCCTGCGCCGCGTCCTGCTCGCCACGGCGGACGCCCACGAGGTCTACGCCAAGGTCGGGTTCACACCGCTGGAGACACCGGAGAAGTGGATGGCCCTCGGCGAGCAGTGAACCGGCCCGCGGGCAGTGCGTCCGCGGGCCACCACGGCCGGGCGGAGACACCGGCCCGGGTCACGGGTCACGGGTCACGGGTCACGGGTCACGGGTCACGGGTCACGGGTCACAGCCGGAGCGTACGGCTACTTGGTGCAGGTCCGGTCCCCCCTTCGGCAGCCTGCCACTCGCCAGTGCCGTCCGCGCACATGATCGCCTGCTGGGAGCTGCCGGTCGCCGACCCCTGCGCGCCGAACGCGAACCGCAACACGGCGGCGAACGCCTCCGACGGCCGGGCCGGCCATCTCGCTACTCCGGCCGCCGCCACAGGTTGCGCCGCGCGAGGAGCGGCAGCACGCCCTCCCCGAACCAGTACGCCTCCTCCAGGTGCGGCATCCCGCTGAGCACGAACTCCTCGATGCCCAGCTCGTGGTACTCCGTGATCAGGTCGGCCACCTCCCGGTGGCTGCCGACCAGCGCCGTCCCCGCGCCGCCCCGCAGCAGCCCGATGCCCGCCCAGAGCCCCGGGTGGACCTCCAACCGCGCCGCCGAACCGCCGTGCAGGGCCAGCATCCGGCGCTGCCCCTCGGACTCGCTCTCCGCGAGCGCGCGCTGGGTCTCCCGGATCCTCACCGGGTCCATCGCCGCCAGCAGCCGCTCGGTCTCCGCCCACGCCTGCGCCGAGGTGTCCCGGGTGATCACGTGCAGCCGGATCCCGAACCGCACCACCCGGCCCTGCGCGGCGGCCAGTTCGCGGATCCAGGTGATCTTCTCCCGCACCTGCGCGGGCGGCTCCCCCCAGGTGAGGTAGACGTCCGCGTACCGGGCGGCCACGTCGCCCGCCGCCGGCGACGAACCGCCGAAGTACACGGGCGGCACCTGGTCCGGCAGCCGGTTCAACACGGCGCGCTCCACGCGGAGATGGGGCCCCTCGTGGTCGACGGTCTCGCCCGCCCAGAGCCTGCGCGTGATCGACAGGAACTCCCCGGTCCGCGCGTACCGCGCGTCCTTGTCGAGGAAGTCCCCGTACGCGCGCTGCTCCGCCGACTCACCGCCCGTCACCACGTTGAGCAGCAGCCGGCCGCCGGACTGCCGCTGGTACGTCGCCGCCATCTGCGCGGCCAGCGTCGGACTGATCTGCCCCGGCCGGAACGCCACCAGATACTTGAGCCGCTCCGTCACCTGGGTGAGCATCGCCGTCGTCAGCCAGGCATCCTCGCACCAGGCGCCGGTCGGCGTCAGCGCCCCCTCGAACCCCAACTGCTCCGCGCTGCGGGCGATCTGACCCAGGTAGGCGACGGACGGCGGCCGGTCCGCCCCGGCGGTCCCGGGCGTCGAGCCGTGCCCACCGCCGACGACGTGCCGGCTGTCGCCGTTGGTGGGCAGGAACCAGTGGAAGGTCAGGGACATGAACACACACTCCGGTGCCGAGAACGCCTGTGGGGAGGGAAGGGAGCAGCACTCACCGACGACAGGCGGCCGCGCACACCCGCACCAGGTCCACGTGCAGACGCCGCACGAGGCACCCGGAGGCAGCGGCGGAGGCGGCGGGGGCGGTCATGCGGGCGATTATCCGCCCACGACCGGCACGGATCAAGAGACCGTCGCCGGCGCCCTCGGCCTCGGCCTCGCCCCGACCGAACAGCGGAACGGGATGGGCACACCCGATCCACCCGTCCCGGGCATGTGTCTCGACTTGGCCACCATGCGGCCGGAACCCTACGCCCCCGGCCCTCCCGGACCGGACCATGGGCGTCGACAACGCGGCGTCGGAAGTGCGTTCCCGGCCAGGGGGGTTGGGTCGACAACACCGCGACGCCGCCGTCAGCACCAGGACACCGATTCGAGTGGAGTGAGCGTGACACGCAGGCACCTCGTGTACGTCCTGCCGGGCATCGGCGGCAGCGTACTGGAACGTCCGCGGGCGGGCGGACGGCCGGGAACGGCCGTCTGGGACGCGGGGTTCGGCGACATCGCCGGCCTCCTCACCCGACCCGGCCGTCTCACCCCCGACCGGCCGCTCCGGCCCACCGGCCTGATCCGCTCTCGACGGCTGCTGCCCGGCTGGACCGTCGTCCCCGGCTACGAGCGACTCCTCGACGGCCTGCGCGCCCTGCCCGGCGTCCGGCTCGACGAGGGCCACCCCGACCGGCGCGACCCGGCCGCCAACGTGGTCGCCTTTCCCTACGACTTCCGGCTCGGCGTCGCCCACGCCGCCCGACTGCTCGCCGCCGACGTCCACGAACGCCTCCAGGACCACAGCGAGGCCGAACGCGCCGGCCGCGTCGTCGTCGTCGCCCACTCGATGGGCGGCCTGGTGGCCCGCCACTGGCTCGGTGTCCTGGAGGGCTGGCCTCTCTGCCGCGCCCTGATCACCCTCGGCACCCCGCACCGGGGCGCCCCCAAGGCCCTCGACGTCCTGGCCAACGGCGTCCGGGTGGCCGGGATCCGGCTCGACGAGGTCAGTAACCTGCTCCGCACCTGGCCCGGAGTCGCCGACCTGCTCCCCCGCTACCCCGCCGTCCTGGACACCACCACCGGCACACCCCGCTACCCGCTCGATCCGGCGCTCCCCGACCTCGGCGAGTACGCGGCGGCCGCCTTCGCCGTGCACAAGGACATCGAGGACGGCTGGCGGAACATCCCACGCGGCCCCGATGCCCCCGAAGTCCGGCCACTGCTCGGCTGGAGCCACCGCACCCCCGGCGCCGCGCACTGGGACGGCGAGCGGCTCACGGTGACGAAGACCGTGCCCGACTGGCTCGACCTCGACGGCTGGGAGAAGGACCACGGCGACGGCACCGTCCCCGCCTACTCCGCCGTCCCCCTGGAGATGAGCGGCCACGACACCTCCGGCTGGCGCGCCCGCGACCGGCACGGGCCGATCGGCTCCGCCCCCTGGATTCCCGCACTGGTCGAGGCCTACGAACGGCGCGCCGCACTCGCCGCCGTCCGCGGCGAGGAACGGCAGACCTCTCTCGGCCTCGACCTGGACGAACTCCACCAGGCCGGCGCGCCCGTCCCGCTCCGGGTCGGACTGCACCGCCACACCGCGCCCGACAGCGGACCCGGTGCCGGGCCCGACAGCCGGCCCGGCGACGAGCCACCCACGGTGTGGGCGTCCCTCCGGCAGGCCGAAGCCCCCGGTCGGCGGACCGCCGAGGTCGAACTGGACTGGGACACCGCCGAAGGCTGCTACCACACCGAGCTGCCCGGCCAGCAACCCGGCCTCTACGACCTCAAGGTGACCGCGAGCGCCGTCCCCGGCGCCGGCGACCTCACCGTCACCGACACCATCGCGGTGGTGGCCCCGTGACCTCGTGGCCCCACTGGAACCAGGAGGGCGAGGACGCCGCCCTCGCCAAGTACGTCCGCCCCGACGAGGTCGCCGCCCTCGTCCGCCTCCCCGGCCCCGCCGGTGGCAGCCGCCTCGACCAGGCCCGCGCCGTGTACGAGGCCCTGGCGGACGCCGGCATCACCTACTCGTACGAGGCACCGAGCGGCGAAGCCGGCCGGCAGGTCGTCCGGCAGCCGGCCGAAGTGCTGTGGAGCCCCCGGCACGCCACCTGCCTCGACCTCGCCCTCGTCCTCGCCGCCGCCTGCCTGCACGCCGGCCTGCACCCGTTCGTGCTCCTCGTCGACCCTCCCGGCGGCAGCGGCCCCGGCCACGCCCTGCTCGGTGTCCGCGTCGACGACCCCGAACCCGGCGAGCCGTGCCCACCGGACACCGACCTGTGGACCGAACGGCCGGAGGACTGGGACGAACTCGTCCGCGCCGAGGTCCACGGCCCGGCCCGCCCCCTGCTCGTCCTCGACCCCGTCGGCCTCGCCCACGCCCTGCCCACCTCCCCGATCGCCGGCACCGGCGCCGCCTTCGCCGACGCCGCCCGCACCGGCGCCAGGTACGCGGCCCACTGGCGGTGGCGCACCGCCCTCGACATCGCACGGCTCCGGCGGGCCGAGGACGCCCACACCCCGTCGGTACACCGGGCCGACGACCCGCTGCGCGCCCCGTACCTGCCGTTCGACCCACAGGTCCACCGCCCGCTGCGGCTACTGCGGCCCGAGCACAACACGGTGCGGTTCCAGGCGCGCGACGAACTCACCGTCCTGACCGACTGGTGCCTGTCGGTCGCCGAGGGGCAGCACACCGGCGTCGCCGTCGTCCACGGCGTCGGCGGCGCGGGGAAGACCCGGCTGGCCCTCGAAGTCGCCCACCGGCTCGCCGAGCAGCACGACTGGTACGCGGGCTACCTGCGCAAGGACACTCCCGGCCTCGACTGGCTGGGCGTCGTCGTCTCACCCACGCTCGTCGTCCTCGACTACGCCGACGCCCGGCCCGCCGAGGCCCGCGGACTGTTCAGGGTGCTGCGCCGCCGCGCCGAACGCGGCGCCGCGCCCGCCGTGGTCCTCATGACCGCCCGCTCCACCGACGGGCAGTGGCTGCCCGACCTGCGCCGGGCCTGGCTCGGCGACGACCACCCCTGCCGCGAACGCCCACCGATGATGCTGCCGCCCGAGCACCCCGACGGGCGGGCGCTGGCCCGGCGCGCCGTCGAGGCGTTCGGTCCCGGTGCCCGGGCCCTCACCCCGGAGGACCTCGCCGACGCCGCCCCGCAGGACTGGACCACCCTGGACCGCCTGCTGCTCGCCTTCCTCGCCTCCCGCACCCCGGACCGGGAGCGGCTCCCCACCAGCCGCGCCGAGCTGTACGAGGAGGTGCTCGACCACGAGCGCTCGTACTGGGCCCAGGTCTACCGGCGGGCCACCGGCACCACCGGCGACGCGCCGCTCGACGTCCTCGACCGCGCCGTCACCTGCCTCACCCTGCGCGCACCCACCGGCCGGAAGGAGACCTCCGCCGCCCTGCGCGCGGTCGAGGAGCTCGCGGACGACGCTCGGTGGCGGGAACAGATCCGCGGCACGCTCACCGACTGCCTCCAGCCCGCCCCCGGCGAACCGCTCGCCCTCCGGCCCGACCCGATCGCCGACCACCTCACACTGCGTACGCTCCAAGCGGACGAGGAGCTGCTGACGGCGGCCCTGGACGGACTCGGCGAGGACCAAGTAATCAGCGCACTACGACAGTTCAACCGCGCGGCGGCCGCCGACCAGGGGGCGGCGGCGGGTATGCTCGCCGACTGGACCGCGGCCGGGGCGGAGCGCTGGCGCACCACCCTGGAAGTGGCCACGGACCAGGGCGGAGCGGTCCTGGAAGCACTCGGACGGCTCGTCGACGCGCCGGAGGCACCAGTCTGGCTGGCCGAGCTGGCGGAGACCGTCCCGTTCACCTCGATCGGGGTTCCGCACCTGGCGCTCCGGGCGGAGCAGCGCCGACTGGACGCGGCCCGTGCGGCGACCGGGACGACGGACCACGAGACAGGTGTCCTCCTCAACCGCCTGGGACAACGCCACTCCCACGCCGGGAACAGGGCCGAGGGACTGGCCTCCTTCGCCGAGGCCGTCGGACTCTACCGCCGGCTCGTGGCGGCCACTCCCGATGCCGCCGTGTTCCTCGACGGCCTCACCGCCTCCCTCAACAACCTCGCCGTCCAACAGTCCGACGTCGGCGACCGGGCAGCCGCCCTCGCCACCATCACCGAAGCCGTCGGCCACTACCGCCGGCTCGCCGACAGCGACCCCGTGTACCTCCCCGCCCTCGCCAACTCCCTCAACAACCTGTCCACCCAGCAGTCGGCCGACGGTGACGGGCCGAGCGCCCTGACGACCGTCACGGAGTCCGTCACCCTCTACCGCCGGCTCGCCGACAGCGACCCCGTGTACCTCCCCCCGCTGGTCGGCGCTCTCATCAACCTCGCAGCCGATCAGTCCGCCACGGGCGACCGGAGAGGCGCCCTGGACACCATCACCGAGGCCGTCTCCCTCTACCGCCGGCTCGCCGACGCCGCCCCCGCCACCCACCTGCCCCGCCTCGCCACCAGCCTGAGCAATCTCGCCAAGCACCGGTCCGACCTCGGCGACCCGGCCGGTGCACTCGCCGCCGCCGACGAGGCCGTCGGCATCCGCCGCCTCCTCGTCGACGCGAATCCGGCGGTCTTCCTCCCCGACCTCGCCACCGGCCTCCACGGCCTCGCCAAGTTCCGGACCGACCTCGGCGACCGGACGGGCGCCCTCGGCGCCTCCAGCGAGACAGTCGCCATCCGCCGGCGCCTCGTCGACGCCGCCCCCGCCGCGCACCTCCCCGACCTCGCGGAGTCCCTCAACAACCACTCCGTCCACCAGTCCAACCTCGGTGACCGGAACGCAGCCCTCGCCACCATCACCGAAGCCGTCACCCATTACCGCACGCTCGCCGACACCGACCCCCGCGCCCACCTCCCCGGCCTCGCCCGATCCCTCAACAACCTCGCCAACCACCAGTCCGACGTCGGCGACCGGGCAGCCGCCCTGACCTCCGCCACCGAAGCCGTCACCCACTACCGCACGCTCGCCGACACC
>NZ_JAQYWW010001122.1:0-277 GCF_036322525.1 Streptomyces sp. BE20
CGAACTCGGCCCGGACGCGGTCCTGTCCGCGCTCGTCCAGCAGCCCGACGCCGCCACGGCGCCGCTGCTGCGCCGCGACCGCGACGAAGTCACCACCGTGCTCACGGCGTTGGCGACTCTGCACGTCAACGGCGTTCCGGTCGACTGGTCGCCGCTGTTCACGGGCGTCCGACCGGCCGAGCTGCCGACCTACGCCTTCCAGCACCAGCGGTACTGGCTGGAGAGCCGGCCCGCGAAGGCGGTGGCCGCCGACCCCGCCGAGGCCGGGTTCTGGGCC
>NZ_JAQYWW010001123.1:0-49852 GCF_036322525.1 Streptomyces sp. BE20
GGCGTGGGCCCAGGCTTCCTTGCGGTCGAGGAAGGCGAGGAAGTCGTGCGGGTCGGTCAGAGCCCGCCAGGCGGCCTGGGGGTCGTCGCGGTTGAGGTGGAGGCGGGCGGCGCCGGCGGCGGCGCCGAGCGAGTCCAGGTGCAGACCCCGGGTGAGCACCTCGTCGGCTCGGCGGCGGCCTGGGCGGTGCGCCCACGGGCGGCGGCGGCGAGGCCGCGCACGGTGGCCGACAGTCCGCCGGAGCCCACCTGGCTCTGGGGGTAGCGCTTCTGGAAGGCCGTGAGGCCACGTTTCGCGTCGTCCCAGCGCCCGGCTTGCCAGTCGGCCATGATCTGATGGCAGTCCAGGTAGAGCTCCACCATGGGCAGCCGACTGCCCGGCGCCATGGCCCTCGTCCCGGTGATGGCGGCGACGGCCCGGGCGTCGTTCCCGACCGCGATCGAGCGGCCGGCGGTGCCACAGACGATCATCGCGGTGCTCTGGAGCACCTGCAGGTCGGTGCTCTCGCGCGGAAGCGCCGCCAGCAGTGCGGGGACCGCGGGGTCGGCGGCGGTGCTCAGCAGGGACATCTGCGCGAGGTCGAGCATCGCCCGGGCCTGGCGGTCCCCGTGAGCGGCCAGGAGGGAGCGGCCCCGTTCGACCATGGCCCGCTGCTCCGCGAGGGCGAACCGTCCAGTCTCCGACATGGCCAGCAGGGCCAGCCGCCTGGCGTCGGCGACCGGATCGCCGTCCCCCGACTCCGTCAGGGCGGTCAGCACTTCCTCCTCGCCGGAGAAATCACCGCCCCGGTAGATCATGATGGCTCCGAGGCTCGTCCTGATCGTTGCGCGGACCGGCACGCTCAGGCCGGGCAGCCGCATGATCCGGCGCAGGGCGGCGGTGGTGGCGGTGTACTGCGTGCCGGCGGAGACCGAGAAGGCCAGGGCGGTCGCCGCGCGGCTGAGCTGTTCGGGGGTGAGGCCGGGCTGGTCGAGGATCTCCTGGAGCAGTGCGGCGGCGGTGCCGTGGTCGCCGACCGCGAGGGCCTGGTCGGCGGCCTCCTGGGCCCGGGGCAGCCAGGCCGCCCGGTCGCCCAGGGCGCGGGCGTGGTGGGAGATCTGCACCAGCGGCGGTGGGTCGAGCGTCTGCAGTGCCGCCAGGACCCGCCGGTGGTTCCGGTGGCGCACCGGTCCGGGAAGGGAGTCGTAGACCGCCTCCTGGGCGAGGACGTGCGCGAACGTGTAGGTGTCCGGGCCGGTCTGACGCAGCACGGCGGCGGTCGTCGCGGCTTGCAGGGCGGCGGCGGTGCGGTCCTCGTCCAGGCCCGCCGACAGGGCGAGCAGTGACTCCCCGGCGGGAACGGCCAGGACCGCCGCGGCGTCCACCAGGGCGGTTGCGTCCGGGCCCAGCCGGGCTCGTCGTTCGGCGAGTACCTCGTTGAGGCTTCGCGGCACCCGCAGCGCGCCCGGGTCGGTGCCGGCCGGCGAGTCCGCGAGGGTGAGCAGGTCCTCCTCGATCACCAGCGGCAGGCCGCCGCTGCGTTCGAGCAGGGTTCGCACCAGCTGCGGCGCGGGCTCGCCGCCGAGCAGGTCCCGGGCCATCGTTCTCAGCTCGGTCTCGCCCAGTCGGCCGAGCCGGATCTCCGCGCCGCCCGTCCCGGGTGGGCGTCGGAACGGTGCCCCCAGCACCGGCCGGCCGGCCGGGAGCAACTCCGCCCGGTAGGTCATCACCAGCGCCGAGTCCGTCGGCATGTCCATCGCGAGGAGGAGCAGCAGTTCCCGGGTGGCCTCGTCCGCCCAGTGGACGTCCTCGACCACGAGGACCGCCGGTGCCACCGCCTCCAGCAGGGTCCGTACCCCCGGCACCACCCGGAACCGCTGCACACCGGCCCCGGAGGTCCCGGCCTCCACTCGTGGCGGCTCCGGGGGCAGGGCGCCGGCGAGGTCCGGCAGCAGCGGTGCGAGGGCGCCCGTCGACGCGCCCAGTCGCTCCGCCGGCGGCAGCCACGGTCCGACCCGGCGCAGCGCGTCGATGACCGGCCCGTACGCCAGCGGCTCGCGCAGTGGATGGCAGCCGCCCGTCAGGACTCGCAGGCCGCGGTCGGCGGAGGACCGACGTGGCCTCCGCGACCAGCCGTGACTTGCCGATCCCGGCCTCCCCCTCCACCAGGACCACCGCCGGGCGTACGTCGGACACCGCGCCGAGCAGTGTCCGCAGTTCCGCGGTGCGTCCTGCGAAGGAGGACTCCCGTGCCCCGGGGAGGGCGGGTTCACCACCGAGGTCGTGCACACCCAGCTCCCATCGGACCGGCAGTTTCCACGGAGGACGGGACGGGCTGTACTGCCTCATTCAGGGCACCCTAGCACCGCGTCGGCAGCGGGAAGGATCAAGGGCGCGGTGGCGCTTCTGCTCAGGTTGCCGGGGCCGGGGGCGAGGTCCGTACGAGGACGAGCCGCCCGGTGGTCTCGCTCAGCACCGCCTGTGCGGCGGGGGCGAGTTCGGCGTCGGTGACGAAGCAGTCGATCTCCGGGAGCGTGGCGAAGGCGCTGAGGCCGACGACGTCCCACTTGCTGTGGTCGGCGACGACGACCACCCTGCGGGCCGAGGCGATCAGGGTCCGGTTGGTCTGGGCCTCCGCGAGGTTGGGGGTGGTCAGCCCGGCGCGTTCGCAGACGCCGTGTGCGCCGATGATCAGGGTGTCCGTGTGCAGGGATCTGATGGCCTGGTCGGCGAGCGGGCCGACGAGTGCGGCCGACGGGGTGGGTGTGCCTCCGGTGAGCAGCAGGACGGGTGCGTTGCCGTTGCCGTTCTCCGCGGCGGTGCGGACGAGGTCGGCGACGGGGAGGGAGTTGGTCACCAGGGTGAGGCCGGGGATGTCGAGGAGTTGGCGGGCGACGGCGTAGGCGGTGGTCCCCGCTCCGACGGCGACGACGCTTCCGGGTTCGACGAGTGCGGCGGCGGCGCTCGCGAGGGCTTCCTTGGCGGAGGGTTCCAGCCGGGACTTGGCTTCGAAGTCGGGTTCCTCGACGAGGGTGCTGACGACGGCTCCGCCGTAGGTCTTCTCGATCGCGCCGGTGCGGGCGAGGGCTTCGAGATCCCGGCGCACGGTCATGTCGGAGACGCCGAACCGGTCGGCGAGCTCCGCCACGCGTACCGCGCCGTCACGGCGTACGCGGTCGAGGATGAGCGCCCTTCGCTGCGGCGCCAGCAGCCCCGTGTCCTCCACGATCTCACTCCGACTTTCCACGCCGCTGCCGGCGTCCACCACGGTCGGCGCAGGAAAGCACCACGACTCACGGGACTGGGTGGCGAACGTGGTGGATCGCGCCCGTCCGGTCGCCACCATAGTTGAACATGAAACAACGGACAACCCTGTGTGAGGGGGAAGGGCCGCACCCCGGCGTGCACGGCCGGCCAGGCCGGCGTCTCGGGCGTTCGGGCCGGATCGCCGACGCGCGCGGTGCGACGTTCCAACTGTCCGGCGCCGGTCCTCCCGGGTTCGCCGACGGCCTCGGGGCAGGGGCCCGGCGCACCGCCGGTCCGCGATTCGGGCAAAAGCACAGAACCTGCCGATACCCCTGGACGGGACGTGTGCAAAGCGGATAGAAAACGCGCAACGGCAATCCGTACACCCGCGGCCGCCGTTTGCGAGGTCGCTTGCCGCGCCTCGTCCGCGCATCCGGCGCCCGGTCACCGATGCCCGCGCCGATGCCCCGCTCCCGCAGTCCGCCCGCAGCCCGCCGTCCGCAGTCTCGTCGAAGGCGCCGGGCGCGAGCGGGCCACCCGGTACGCCGACAGTTGAGGTTGCCCCATGCCCCTGACCCTTGCCGAGCTCCGCGCCCGCACCTTCAGCACCGTCCGTCTCCGCCAGGGTTACGACGAGGGCGAGGTCGACGAGTTCCTCGACCGCGCCGAAGCCGAGCTCGTCCGCCTGTCGAACGAGAACGAGCACCTGCGGGCCGCCATCGCCGCGGCGCTCCTGCGCCCCGCAGCCACGGCGGCGAGCACCGGCACGCCCGGCCCGGTGCTCCCGTCTCCGCGTCAGACCGAGCGCCGCGCCCCGAACGGCGCCGAGGAGGCCGCCCGGGCCCTCGAACTCGCCCAGCGGATCGCCGACCGGGCCGTCGAGGGTGCCCACGCCGAGGCCCGGAGCGTCATCGCCGCGGCCCGCGCCCGCGCCGAGGCCGTCGAAGGCGCCGCACGGGACGGCGCCCATGCCCTGGAACACGACACCCGCGCCTGGATCCAGGAGGTGATCGGCGGCCTGGAGGCGACCCGGAGCGCTCTTGAGGCCGGGATCCAGGGTCTGCGGTCGTTCGAATCCGAACAGCACCACCGGCGGAGGAGCTACCTGGAGCAGCAACTGCGCAGACTCCGGCCGCCTACCGGTGACGGGTCCGCCGCGGTCGAGCGCGGGCCTGCGGCGGCGGACCTTCACCCCGTCCGCCCCCGCCCGTCGGCCGACCCGCCACCGGGCATGGCCGACCCGAGGGTCACCGCCCTGCCGCACTCCGTGAACATCCCCATCCCGGGCCTGCTTCTCAAAAGGGTCGCCGCCACGGTCCACCGCGCCGCCGTGCACTGCCACCCGGCCCGCTGAGCCGCAGGTCGACCGCCCCGACCGATGCTCCGGACACGTCGGGAAGACCCGGGTGCGTGTGACGCGCATACGCCCCTCGTGCCGACCACGTACGACCTGCACCTGCACCATCACCTCGGGCACCCTGCCGGTAACGACAAGATCCTGATCCCGACCCGGCGGGCACCCGGGGGAGCCCCAGGGCACGGTCAACCGATAGCAGATCGTGACACGCCTGCCGCCGGTCACCTCCGAACCGGATGGGAGGATCCCGTTCCCGGCCACTTCCGACTCCTCGCGGATGCCGGTCGCGCCGCCCCGCCCAGCAGAGGAGCACCCGTCGTGCGACATCTCTCCTGCCTGTTCCCCCACCGCCGGACCCTGCCGGCCGCCCTCACCACCACCTCGGCCCTGCTGCTCACCGCGTGCGCCGGCACGGATGCCCCGAAGAGCGCCGTCGACAAGGTCCAGGCGGCCGTCCCCGCCGCGCAGCGGGCCGCCGGGGTGCTGCGCATCGGCTCCGACCTGAACTACCCGCCGGTGGCGTTCCGCGGTGTGGGCGGGAGGCCGGACGGCCTCGACCCCGACCTGGCCTACGCCCTGGGGAAGGTCCTCGGTCTGCGGGTCGAGATCGTCGACACGCCGTTCGAGAAACTGATACCGGGCGTCAACGCCAGGGAGTTCGACGTGGCGATGTCGGGGATCAGCGACACCTCCAAGCGCCGCAACGCGCTCGGTGAGGACGGCATACCGACCGGCGGGCCGGGCGTGGACTTCGTGGACTACTTCATCGCCGGTACCTCGATCATCGTGAAGAAGGGCAACCCGAAGGGGATCCGGACGCTGAGCGACATCTGCGGGCACACGGTCGCGGTGCAGCGTGGCACCACCCAGGACGAGATCGTCGGCCGCCAGGTCGCCGCCTGCGACCGGCGGGGCAAGCCGCTGCAGGTCCGCCGCTTCGACGACGACAGCCAGGCCCTCGCCGAGGTGGCGGCCGGCACGGCGGTGGCCGACTTCAACGACCTGCCGGTGGCGGCGTACGCGGCCAGGACCACCGACGACGGCAACCGCTTCGAGGTGACGGGCATGCAGACACAGTCCAGCCCGTACGGGATCGCGCTGAACAAGAGCGACACGGCTCTGCGCGACGCGGTGGTGAAGGGACTGGACCAGCTGATGCGCAGCGGCGAGTACGACACGATCCTCGCGAAGTGGGACGTCAGCGCCGGCGCCGCCCAGGCTGCCGCGATCAACGGAGGTCTGTGACCCGAGCGGCGTCGCGCGGGTGGCCGGAAGCCGCTGCGGTCTCCCGCTGTGTACGGGCGGGCGAGGGTGCTCGCCGCACGCCCCGACGCGACCGCCGCCGTGGGGCAGGAATTGCTGCTGGGGCGCCGTCACCCGGAGAGCGGGCCCGCCTGCGGGACGGGGCGGACGCGTCGGACGGCGGGTGGCACGGAGCAAGGTGAACGGGTGTACGAATCCAGTCGTTTCGGAGATCAAGCTGCCAACCGGTGAACAGAATCGGAAAAATTGAGCTGCAGCGCGGGTTCCCTGCCGGCCTGGAACAGACCCCACACCCATGCCCTTGCGCGTCAATGTCATTGACGAGACAGGAGTGTCCGGATGGCCCGCTTGCGCGTTCCCCGACCTGCAACCTTCGCCGCTGCGGCGGCAACTGCCCTGTTCCTCCTGGGCTCGGCGCCCGTCGCGGTGGCCGAGCCCTCCGAACTGCTGCCGGCCTCACGGCTGCTCCCGATCCCGCAGGGAGCGATCCACAGCCTCGCCAAGGGGCTGAACAGCAGCGGCACGGTCATCGGCGAGTACTACGTGGAGGGCTCCGACGGGCCGCTCGCGATCCGGTGGAACGCCGGCCGCCCCGGCTACACCCGCCTCGCGCCGCTGTCCGGTGAGAAGTACAGCCGCGCGACCGCGCTCAGCGACGCGGGATGGGTGATCGGCCTGTCCTACGACGCCCTGCCCGCCTTCCACCCCGTCCGCTGGACACCGGGCGGCACCCCGACGCGGTTGGCGCTTCCCGGCGGGTCGCGCGGCGGCAACGCGTCGGCCGTCAACAACGCCGGGGTCGCGGTCGGCGACGCCTACGAGGAGGACTACCGCTCCCACCCCCTGCGCTGGCGGTCCGACGGCAGCAGGACCGACCTGCCCGTGCTGCCCGGCGACAGCAGCGGCACCGCGACGTCGATCAACAACGCGGGCACGGTGGTCGGGTGGACCGAGCAGCGCGACGGCGCCGGTGGCCCCGCGCACCCCGTGCGCTGGAACGCGGCGGGTGTCGTGAGCGCACTGCCCCTCCCGGCCGGGTTCGTCGGGGCCCGGACGAGCCAGATCACCGACAACGGCGTCGTCCTCGGTCACGGGCGGCTTGCCGGGAGCACGGAGTACGACCGGGTGTTGGTGTGGGCGGCCGACGGCACCGTCCGCGACGCCGGGCGCGGGCGGGGATACGACGTCAACCGGGCGGCCACCGCCGTGGGGGCTTCGCTGCAGGACTCCCCGAACGGCGACCCGGCCCGGTGGAACGCGAACGGCACGCGGACGGTTCTCGCCAATCCGGCGGAAGCGGCCGGCGAGGCGCTGGCGATCAACAACCGTGGGACGGCGGTCGGTTACGCGTGGCCGCCGGTCGGCAACGCCGCGCTGGACAAGGCTCTGCTGTGGAAGCCCGACGGTACGGTCGTCCCGCTGCCGCCGTCTCCCCTCGGCCCCTACGGCTCGGCCTCCGCGATCAACGACGCCGGAGTGATCGCCGGGGTCGCCGTCGGCACCGACGGCGCCGGGAACGCGACGACCTGGCGTGCGACCGTCTGGAAGCGCTGACACCGGCCGGCTCCTCGGCGGGAGCCCCGGTAGGGCTGCTCCGGTGAGGGTGCTCCGGTAAGGGGGCGGGCAAGGATTGCCCCCCGGGAATCCCCGGCGCGTCGCGCGACGCGCCGGGGATTCCCGGGGCCCGGCTGCCGCCGCGCCGCCACGGGCGTGCGGGCAGACCGGTGCGGGCATCGCCGACACGGCTGTGGGGTCGGGTGCGGCCGTCCCGTTCGCACCCGGTCGGGTGCACGCGGAGGCCGCGCCGGACGGCCGGCTCCCCTGATGGCTCGTCTGTCGGTGGCTGCGTCTAGGGTGCTGGCGACGACGGCGAGTCCGGGTCCTGTCCCACCTACCTCGCCGCGAGGATCTGGAGACCGGTATGCGTTCTTTCGTGGTGGCGGACGTTCCCGAGACGGACGACGCGGAGGCGTGGCTCACCTACGCGGACGTGTTGACCGCGGCGGGTGACCCGCGGGGAGCGGCGATCCGTCTGGAGCACGCGTGCGACGCCGACGGCGGGGCCGAGGGTAAGGACCGGGCCCGGCTCGCCGGACTCTACGCGGAGGT
Source organism: Streptomyces sp. BE20 (assembly GCF_036322525.1). Lineage (NCBI taxonomy): Bacteria > Bacillati > Actinomycetota > Actinomycetes > Kitasatosporales > Streptomycetaceae > Streptomyces > Streptomyces sp. BE20. Next base: position 7,955 of record NZ_JAQYWW010001123.1, read on the forward strand.
GGAACGGCAGCTCGGTCTCGACGGGCTGCGCACGGACGGCTCCTGGCGGTTCACCTGGAGGCGGGGCTTCCTCGACGAGGCGCGGTTCGCCCCGGCCGAGGACACCGGGGCGGGGCGTCGGGCGCTGGTCGAGGGGCTGTTGGCGGACCACCCGTGGGTTGCGGCCGTCGATCTCACCGACCCCGAGCGCTGGGAGGGAGCGCTGATCGACGCGGTGCTGTCCCACCCCGTCGCCCACCGGCTGCGCGTGCTGGAGCTGTTCCTGACCGACTACCACCACTCCGCCGAGCACTCCGCCCGCTCGCTCGCCGGCGCTCCGCGCCCCCGGCTGGAGCACCTGTCCTTCGGCTACGGGTTCGAGTTCCTCTACGAGGACGGCAGGACGTCGACGGGCGGCCGGATCGATCCCATGGACTACCACGGCGACGGGCTCGTGCAGACGGCTCCGTGGGATTCGCTGCCCGCCCTGCGCTCCCTCGAACTCCAGGGGGCCTTCCTCTTCGGCTCGATCCTCCACGACGGCCTGACGCGTCTTCGTGTCCGTGGTCCCGCGACCGGCGACGGGGCCTACTTCGACCTCGGGTCGACGCGGGGTGTGGAGTCGCTGGTGGTGGAGGCCGAGTGCGACGTCTTCGGAGGGTGCTGTCCTGTCGAGCAGCTCGGCGAGCTGACCACGGCGGGGTTCCCGGCGTTGAAGCACCTCGACCTGGGCGGGTCGGAGTTCGACGCGACCTCGTTCGAGCTGGTGTCGGCCCTCGCCGAATCGCCGATCCTCCCTCAGCTGGAGAGCCTCACCCTTCCCGACCTGCGGATCGGGCGATCGGACTGCGAGGGCGAGCCGCTGGCCGTCCTGGCCCGGTGGGCACCGAGCTTCGCCCATCTCGCTCTGGGCGTGCGGGGCACCGTCGACGTCGAGGGCGCCGACGGGCCGGAGGTCGACCGGCTCTTCCCCGGAATCGGCGCCGGTTCGCTCGCGATCGGCACCGCTGTGGAGCGAGAGGGCGACTGACGTCCGGCCGGGTCGTCTGTCCGGCTCCCGTAATCGACCACCGACCACCCGACTCCGGTTCCCGGGTCGGGAATGGCTGCGTTTCTCTCGACCGAATCGAGCGGCCGACCGATTCTTGTCGGCCCCGTGTTCGAGGAAAGAGCCTCGTAGGTAACCCTTTCGTGTGAACTCGCACAGTCGGTCGCATGCGGAAACGATTCGGCTGGACAGACCCTCTGTAGCCCCTCCGCATCTGCCGACGAGCGCGGTGCCGTGTGCCACCGGTCCGCCGCCCGTTCGGCCCGACGCGTCATCACCCCCTCGCACGGAGAACTACGAAGGGAACATCGCATGCGCAGCATATGTGCCCGTACGACGTTGGCGGTCGCCGGTGCGACCGTGGCCCTGGCCACGGTGCTGACCGGTACCTCGCCCGCTCAGGCCGATTCCGGCAGCAGCGCGGCCGTCGCGCGGCCTCGGGACAAGATCGCCTGTCCCCGTGGGTTCGTGTGCATCTACCCGGACATCGACTTCGTCGGCCAGCCGTACGTCAAACGCGCCGTCGACGGGAGTGTCCGGCACCTGCCGGACTACATCCGAGGGGCGGGGAGCTCGGTGATCAACAACAGCGGCCGGACCGCACGGGTCTACCAGAAGGACAATTACTTCGGGCGGCACGTGTGCGTGGGGAGCGAGGGCGGCTCGATCCACGACCTGCGCTCGTACCAGCTCAACGACGTCACGCACTCGCTGAGGATCAACAACACTCCCTGCGGCGCCTGATACCTCCGGTGTCGGCACGGACAGTCCGAGCTGGTCTCGGCGACCGGTCGCCGCAGGGCAGGGGCTCGCCGAAGCCCCCTCGCGGGCGCCGTTCCGGAAACACCGACGTCCTCCGCGATGCCGTACGCATGCGATGACAGGTCCTTCCGGACTGCTGGTTGGCGTAGATACCCTTCGGGTTGTCAGGAGGCCGTGCTTTCAGGTCCGGAACCCGCCACAGTCACTCGATCGAGAGTCCAGTTCGACCACCAACCCTCATGATCGGAACGACAACAGCCACTCGGGGAGATCGAAGGCTCCGAGCGCGTCTACCGCCTGGGCTCATTACCGGACATGAGGGTGTGAATCTGTGCGGACCGAGTTGGAACCCGAGACCGAGACCACCGACAAGCGCTCCTTGCGGTACGCGCTGTTGATCGCGCTGGCGAACGGGATCGGCTACATGCCGTTCGCGTTGACCATCCCGGTCCTGCCCGGCTACGTCACGGGTCGGTTGCACGGTGGTCCGGCGGAGGTCGGCGCGGTCATCAGCGGGTACGCGCTGACCGCGTTGCTGTCCCGCCCGGTGTCGGGCGCGCTGATGAACCGCCTCGGCACCCGGGCCCTGACCATCGGCGGAACGGTGCTGACCACGCTCGCCACCGTCTGCTACCCGCTCGCCGGGTCGATCGCCGAGCTGGTCGGCCTGCGGATGCTGGTGGGCGTCGGCATGGGCGTGATGCTGGCTGCGGCCGGGGTCTGGCCGGTGCAACTGGTCGCCAGGGACCGCCAGAGCTGGGCGCTGGGGTTGGGCGGCACCGTCAACTACGTGGCCATCGGCCTGGGCGCTCCGCTGGGTAGCCTGATCGATCACCTGGTGGGCACGGCGGCCACGTTCGTGATCTCCGGGCTGATCGCCCTGCTCGTCATCCCGATCGCCCTGTGCGTCCCCGAGGTGCGCGTCCCGCCGAAGACGGAGCGGACCGGCACCGACAAGGGCCGGGCCCTGCTCGGCACCGCGCTGCCCGGCGTCGCGCTGATCTTCACCGCGTTCGGCTTCGCGGCCGTCTCCAGCTTCGCGGTCGCGAAGTTCGACGACCTCGGCATCGCCGGGGGAGCGGCGGTGGTCACCGCGTACTCCCTGACCGTGGTGCTGTTGCGGGTGGCGGGCACCTGGATCCGCTGGGAGGCCACACGACCGGTGGCACTGGCCGGCCTGTTCCTCGTCGAGGCTCTGGGGATCGCGCTCCTCGGGGTGGCGGACGGCCTTGCCGTGGGCGTGATCGGCGGTGTCCTCATCGGTGTGGGCATGTGGCAGATCTACCCGGTGCTGGGGCTGTTCGTGGTGCGCTCGGTCAGTGAACGCCGGCGCGCCACGGCGCTGTCCACCTTCGGGGCCTGCTTCACCGCGGGCCTCGCCGCCGGGAGCGGCGCCCTCGGGCTGGTGGCCCGGGCCGCCGGGTACCAGACGATGTTCCTCGTCTGCGCGGCCTGTGTCGGTCTGGGACTGCTGGTGGCCGTGGCCGCGGCCCGCGTCGCCCGGACCGACCGACGGCCTCCCGATGACGGGGTGTCCTCGGCGCGTGGTGAGCGGCAGGCGGACACCCCGCCACGGGAAGGGGCGTCAGCCGGCCGGCCGGGGGCGCCAGGTGATCGTGGTGATGGAGGCGGTCATGAGGAGCCAGCCGAGCACGGGAACGGCCAGGGTGGCGGCGAGGGGCAGCTGGGACGAGATGAGGGTGAGACAGCCGAAGAACGCCATGGCGGCGACGAAGACGGCCATGGCGGCGTAGAAGGGGGTCGCTTGCGCGCCGGTGCGTGACCAGGTCAGTCCGTGGGCGGTGAGTGCCGATCCCAGGGCGGCCAGGAGGGCGATCTCGAGGGAGATCAGCCAGGGCGTGCCCGCATTCTGGGCGCGGTGCCCCTGGTAGGAGACCTCGGCGACCCGCCCTCGGAAGACCGTCAGGTCCACGTCCGTGCCGGTCTTCGTGGCGTTGTAGAAGGCCGAGTCGACCGTGTAGCTGCGCCTGGGAGCCTCGTCGGGTACGGCCGTCTCGCGCGCCACGGTCAGCGTGTAGATGGTCGAGTCGCCGCTGGTGGCGGCGTACCTGGCCGTCACCCTGCCACTCGCGCGCTGTGCGCAGTCCGTGCCGGGCGTGTGCTCGGCCCTGCCGCAGATCGGGGCGTTGCGGTAGGCGCTCGCCGCGTCGTTGGCGTCGACGAACCAGCCGAAGCCGAGAACCGTGGCGGCCAGTCCTGCCAGAAGGAACAGGCCTTGCGTCCGTGCGCGGGCGACCGCGCCTGGGGGCCGGGGCCGGGTCGGCGGCTTCGTGTCCCTGATCCGAGCGTTCATCGCAACCCCCATCGATCGCGTCCACGAGCACCTCCCCGATGCCCGTCAGGAATGATTCCAGGAAGGTCCATGGCTGGGGGAGTAACCCGTCTTCCTTGTAGCGAAGTTGTGGATAATCAGGCCCGACGGGAGCGCCCGGACCCGTGCCCGGGACGCCACTCCGGTTCAACCGCCTCCGGCCGTTGACTCCGGCCGTTGGCTCCGGGCGTGGACCTCGGCCGGAGCGTGCAGCGATGTCTGCCTGCGCAGCACCCGACGGCCGGAGGCCGATCCCGGGGGACAGCGGGCGTCGTCACGTCGGTGGAACGGCCTCCTCCCGGTTCGCGCGGACGACTTTCCGGGCCTCCTTGAGCTGGGCTGTGCCGTGCCGGGCCGGGGAAGGACGGCGGCCCTCCACGGTCGGCAGCGTGGCGGCGGAGGCCCCCGGCTGCGTCGGCCGCGCCGGCCCTCACCCCGGAGACCGTCTCCCCGGCTTCCGTAACGAGTGGATGTCGGACCAGGACGGAGAAGCAGTGCGGGACTCGGTTACTTGTCACCGGCCCCCGTCGCACTCGGCACATGCAGGAGGGCCGGTGCCTCCCTCAACCCTTGCCGTGGACCACGGCATCGGTGAGAGGTCCGCCGTCGCTCCTCCACGCCAGGATGGTTCATGTTCCAGCATCACAGCCACGGCCGTCGGGTCGGTGCGCTCCTGGCCGCCGCGGTGGCGGTGGGAGCCGCGTCCGTGGGCCTCGCCGCCGCTGCGGCGTCCACCACCTCCCCGGCGCCCGCCGCGCCCGCCGCGCCACCCTCCGGCACGTCCGCGAAAGCCGTGACGCCGCCCTCGCCGGCCCGGCCCTCCGCAGCGGCACCGACGCCTGCGCCGTCGGCGGCGCGGGTCTTCGCCGCCGCTGCCGCAGCGGTGGCGCCCTCCTCCACGCCCGCCGTCATGGAGGACGTCCCGAGGGAGGCGGACACCGGCTCGGACGATGACGCACGCCGTCCGGCGGTGGCGCCCTTCTCCGCCCCCTCGTCGTTCGTCCTCGCCACGGGTGGCGCGCTGCTGGCCGCCGGGCTCGTCCTCACCCACCGTCTCCGCAGGAGCAGCGCCCGGCGCCGGGCTCAGCACGCCCGGACCCTGCCCTGACACAGGGCCGCCCGTCCGACGGGCAACCCCGCCAGGAACCGGACCGCAGGCAGCCTGCCTCCCGACCTGACCGGCGGCCCGGCCGGCCCGGGGAAGCGAAGGTCGCTTCCGCCGGCCCGTCGAACGCTCGCCGTACCGAGTGAACCGGTCGACAGAGAAGAGTACGAAATGAGCAGCCAGACACCGACCGCCGTGCTGGTCGACGAATTGAAGGCCCTTCGCGACGGGGTCACGGGCATCTCGGAGAGCCTCATCTCCACGGCGGACGGCCTCCTGGTGGCCTCCGACACGGACACCGTCCACCCCGAGTCGGTTGCGGCGCTGTCGGCTGCCATGCTCGGCCTCGGAAGGCACGCCGCAGCCGAGGTCGGCGTGGGTGGCCTGCGCGACATCGTCACCCGCTGCCACGGTGGCTACGTGGTGGTGATGGCGATCGGCGAGCAGGCCTTGCTGACGGTCATGGGTGACGAGGGCCTCGACCTCACCTTCCTGTACCAGAGCTCGCCCACCACGCTTCGTCGACTGGGCGAGCTGCTCGGGGTGGTCCCCGTGCCCTGAGACGCGGCCCCGGGCCGGTGGAGCGCGGCTGTCCGGGGCAGCGGACGCCGCTGCCGGACCACTCGCGCGCGGCACGACGGGGACCCTGACCCGGCAGGCAGGTAGTAGCACGGCGCCGCGGATCGGCCGGGACAGCACTGCGGGTGCCCGGTTCGGTTCCGGGCCACCGGGCAGGGGAGGTCAGCGGTCGCCCGCGGCGGGGGCGAAGGGCCCGTCGAGTGCTGCCCATTGCAGGAGCAGGATGGTCTTCCCGTCGGTGATGCGTCCGTCGCGGGTCATGGCGAGGGCCTCGGCGAAGGGCAGTTCGAGGACCTCGATGTCTTCGCCGTCCTCCTCGAGTCCGCCGCCGCTCCCGGACCGGGCGGCCGGGGTGTAGGGGGCGGCGAAGAAGTGGAGGCGTTCGGTGACGGATCCGGGGCTCATGTAGGCGTCGAGGACGTGGGTGAGCGGGCCGAGGGCGACGCCCAGTTCCTCGGCGCTCTCGCGTCGGACGGCGGTGGGCGGGTCGTCCGCGTCGAGCAGTCCTGCGGCGGCTTCGACGAGCATGCCGTCCGGGTGGTCGTTGACGTAGGCGGGGTAGCGGAACTGGCGGGTGAGCAGGACGCGACCGCGTTCGGTGTCGTAGGGCAGGACGACGGCGCCGTTGCCGCGGTCGTAGGTCTCGCGCTGCTGGGTCTCCCAGCGTCCGTCGCGGCGGCGGTAGTCGAAGGTGGTGCGGCGTAGGACGTGCCAGCCCCGGGAGGTGAGCTCGACGTCGCGGACCAGGATGTCGGGGTTGCGGTCCAGGCCGCGTCCGGCCCGGTCGAGGCCGGTGCGGCCGCGGTGGTCGGGGGTGTCGATACCCGGGCGGCCGGTCACGCGGTCTCCTGCGGGGTGAGGCGGGGGATCTCGACGACGTCGTGGTAGATGGGCAGGCCGCGGCGGCGGGCGACGGCGACGTCCTGATCGGCTCCGGTGGACTCGCCGGGCAGGCGCAGTACGGCGTCGCAACGGGCGAGCAGGCGCTCGGCCGTGGGGTAGAGGACCTGGTCGGCGAGGGGGTCGGTGGGGCCCGCGCCGGCGGAGCGCAGGACGGGCAGGGCGATCCACTCCCCGATCACGGTGAGGTGGCCGGCGGCGAAGACGGGCCAGGCGGCGGCTTCGAGGCGGGCGAGGTTGGCGGCCATGGCCTGCGGGTCGCCGTCGGTGCCGGATCGGTAGGGGCCGGCGATGAGGATGAGCATCGGCTTGTCGGTCATGGGCGCTACACTACATGCAGAAACGTGCAAGAACAGGAGATAATGCGGATGCTGGCTGCTGAACGGCGCGACCACCTGCTCGGTCTGCTCGCCCGCGAGGGCAAGGTCGTCGCGAAGGAGGTCTCCGCCCAACTGGGCATCTCCGAGGACAGCGTGCGGCGCGACCTGCGCGACCTCGCCGCCGAGGGACTCTGTCAGCGGGTCTACGGCGGCGCCCTGCCCGCTTCGCCGGCGGTGGTCGACTACGCCGCCCGGCAGAGCGTGGCCCCGGACGGCAAGCGGAAGGTCGCCGCGGCGGCTGCCGCGCTGGTACGACCGGGCAGCACGCTGATCCTCGACGGCGGCACCACCGCGCTCGCCGTCGCCCACGCGCTCCCGCGTGATCTCGTCTGCACCGTGATCACGCACAGCCCGACGATCGCCGCGGCCTTGCTCGACCACCCGCAGGCGGAGCTCTTCCTGATCGGGGGGCGCGTCTTCAAGCACTCGGCGGTCACCTGCGGCGCCGCCGCGGTCGAGGCCGTGCAGAACGTCTCCGCCGACCTGTGCCTGCTCGGTGTCACCGGCGTGCACCCCGAAGCGGGACTGACCACCGCGGACGCCGATGAGGCCGCTATGAAGCGCGCCCTGGCCGCCCGGGCCGCGGACACCTACATCCTGGCCTCCTCCGAGAAGATCGGCACGGCTTCGCGGTTCCGCGTCCTGCCCTGGGAGAAAGTCAGCGGCCTGATCACCGACGCCGACCCCCACGACACGGTCGTCGAGCAACTCAGGGCGCACGGAGTGGAGATCCTGGCGGCCGACTGACGGCTACGACGTTCGACTGCGGTAGCCGTCGGCAGGCGCAGCGTGCGGAGCGGCGTCAGGGCGGTGGTTCGTCGGAGTGGAGCCTTCGAAGGGTGTGGGGCCGGTTCGGCGCGGTGGTCGGCCGGTGATCGTGAACGGCGGGTTCGCAGGTCGGCTGTGTCGTCATCGGGGCCGGCCTGCTTCGGGGCGGTGCAGCCCGGAGCGAGGGGCATCGGGGCGTGGTGGGGCGGGGGCGAGATGACGTCGGTGGGCGATCGGTGGCGCCTGGCCGGGCGGTTGGTCGGTGCCGTGGTGGCCGGATAGGTCGGTGGCGCGGGTGCGGCATCGGCGGTGCCGACGAGCCCTCCGGTCGGGCAGGTGGTGGGCGGGGCGGATGCTCCTGCGGCTGCGTACCCGTACCAGGTGTCGCTGCAGAAGCAGAGCTCCGGGACCTGGTACCACGCCTGCGGTGGGTCGGTCATCGCAGAGCGGTGGGTGCTGACCGCGGCGCACTGCCTGACCGGGACGGCAGCCGCCGGCCTGCGGGTGGTGGCCGGGTCGAACACTCTGATCCCGGCGGGCACCGCCTACGCGGTTCAGGAGACGGTCAGTCACGAGAGCTACAGCGGCGCTGCGGCCGGTGCGTGCGCCGGGGACAGCGGCGGCCCGCTCGTCCAGAGCGGCCGCCAGATCGGCATCGTCAGCTGGGGCTCCGCCAACTGCAGCACCAACTACCCCTCCGTCTGCACCAGCACCGGCGCCTACCGGCTCTGGGTCACCGCCAAGACCGGCATCTGACCACGTCGAGCGCGTGCCGTCGACCATCGTGTGGCGTGGGCCGCCAAGGGTACGGAGTGGGCCTGCGGCCGGTCGAGTGGGGTGCGGGAGGTGACGCCTCTCCCTGGCGGGTACGGCCCGGCCGCAGGCGCAAAGGGCCTGCGGCCGACGGCCGGTGAAACGGAGCGTGCGTCGAGCCCGCCGCCCGCGCAGGGACCGGTCTTTCGCACCGACCCCGACGGGGTTCGGGCAGCGGGCCGCTTCCGGAACCTCAGCCCGCGGTCTCGCTCCGGGCGGGCACCACGGTGTACAGGCCGCGTCCGGGGCGCTGCGCGCGACCGGCCTTGGCGAGGCGTTCCAGCTTGGTGCGGATGGTGTTGATGTTCCCCTGAAGGGTGTCCAGGCCCAGCCGTTCGGTCACCTCGCGGGCTCGCAGGGGCTCCGCGGCCTGGGCCAGCACCGTCAGGACGCTGTCCGCTTCGACCTCCTGGCGCCGCCCGCCCGCCGTGGGCTCGGCCGGTTCGGCGGTTGTCCGGCTGGCGGGCGCGGTCTTCTTGGGCGCTGCGGGCGTGGCCGTGGACGCCCGCTTTGACGTGGCGGGCCCGGTGTCCTTCGCCACCTTTTTCGCGATCTTCTTCGCACGGGGGACGGAGGCCTTGGCCTCCTGCACGGGTGAGGCCGCAGCCTTCGGGACGGCCGGCTTCCGGACGGCGGCCTTCCTCGGGGTCCGGGCCGCAGGGATCGGCGGGACCGGCTGGGCCGCAGGGACCGGCGAGGGTTCCGCCTCCGGGGTGTCCGTCGTCGCCGCATTGTCGTGGCCGTCGGCCGCAGCCTCGGCCGGGACAGGGGTCAACTCGTCTGCGAGCGGCTCTCGCTGCCCGCCGAGTGGCGTTCCGGTCAGAAGGCGCAACCCCTCAAGTGCCTTGGTGATGGCCTCCTCTTCCCGCACGGCGGCTGCGACGTCCTCCTCCGCTCGGCGACGCCGTTCCAACACGGCGGGCAGTCGCTCTTCAAGCAGGGCGATCGTCGATCCCACACCGTTTTCCGTACCGAAGGCGCTCTCGATTCCCACAACACTCCCACCGTCTCAGCCGTCAGTCGTTGCAGTAATCTACGGCTCGCCGCGCCGGTTGTGGGGGGATTGGCCGAATGTCACCCGGCCGGGGCGGCGCAGGCGAACCCTGCGACGACTCCGCACCTCATCCTGAAACGATCGGTCGTAGGGGTTCGAATCCCTTCTCCACCACGTCGAACGACGGTGGGCCGCCGGCCGTGCGGCCCACCGTCAGTGCGTCTCGGCGGCTCAGTAGAAGACCACGGAGAGCCGCGCCGGGCCGGTCTCGGTGGTGGTGTCACAGAAGTAGACGACGGCCTGGTGGCTGTTCACGTAGGCCTGGCCGGCCGCGTGGCAGGAAGCGGCGGTCGGGTAGATGCCGATGTAGGTGTAGGTGGCCGCCTGGGCGGTCGGGGCGGCGATGAGGGCGCCGCCGGCCACGATCCCGGCCACGGCCGCGGTGGAGAATGCCTTGCGAAGCGACATGGTGGTCTTCCTCCCATTGGTGAGCGCCGGGGTTCCGTGCCCCTGCGCTTCGCCGAGGAGCCTCCTCCGAATGTGTCGGCGAGGCAATGGTAGAGACCAATTCCGACCGGAAGCAGTGTGGTGTTTCTGTGACGATGCAGGTCGCGGGCCTGTCTGGCGGGCTGACGATCATCTTCCGGACAGTTTTTGCACTGTCCGGAAGATGACAGTCCGCCAGTGACGGCTCTCTGTGGACCACGGTGCACCGGCCGGGGCGGTGACGCCCCGGGGGTGTGGTCGAGGTGTGGGGCGGTTCTCGGGGCTGCCGGCCGGGTGCGGTGTCCTCGCGCGCTCGCCGTTCGCCGCTCAGTGAGAAGGATCCAGCAGCACCGACCCGGCGCAGCCGGCGGAACGGATCGCCACCGCCGCCGGGTCGGTGTTGCTGTGGACACCACGCGGTGTCGCGGGGCTCCGCCGGACGGGGCGGCTCAGCGAAGGCCGGCGAAGAGGTCGTTCTCGGGGAGCTCCGCACCGGTGGTGTCGTGGACCCGGAGGAAAGTCTCGACACCCATCAGCTGGGTGAACTTCTCCTTGCCCATCTTCAGGAAGAAGATGTTCTCGCCCTGGCTGGCGTGCGCGGCCAGCGCGTCGAACTTCTGGCCTCCGAACCCGGTGGTGTTCACCCAGGTGGTGATCTCCTCGTCGGGGAGGCCGATCTCGGGCATCTCCGACTCCTCGGAGCCCGGCTCCTCCCATTCCCCGCCGAGCTCGCGCATGACCTCCCCGAACCGCGCCATCATCGAACGCGGGGCCGTCGTCCAGTACACCTTCGGCGCCGTGCCGGCCAGCTCCAGCGCCCTCGACGTGATGCGGTTGGCCTGGATGTGGTCGGGGTGGCCGTAGAAGCCGTTCTCGTCGTAGGTCACGACCACGTCGGGCCGGTACTGCCGCACCAGGTCGGCGAGGCGGGCGGCCGCCTCGTCCACCGGTGTCGTCCAGAACGAGCCGGGCGCGTCGTTGGCGGCCCAGCCCATCATCCCGGAGTCCCCGTAGTCGAGCATTTCGAGGTGGCTGACCTTGAGGACCTCGCAGCTGGCCTCCAGTTCCTGACGGCGCATCGCGGCGACGGCGGCCGGGTCGTGTCCCGCCTCGCCGGGCTTGACTCCTCCCGGTCCGTCCCCGCAGGCGCCGTCGGTACAGGTGACGAGCACCGTCCGGATGCCCTCGGCCGCGTAGCGGGCGAGCACACCTCCCGTACCGGTGGCTTCGTCGTCGGGGTGGGCGTGCACGGCCATGAGGGTCAAGGGCCGGTCGGTCATGGGGTTCATCCTTCGGTCTGCCGAGTGTTCGGCCTCAGTGTGCGGCACGGGTCTGACAGAGAACGGTTCACCGTGTCTCTGAATCGACTGTTGGGAACGACGGGGGCGCCGAGTCCTATTCCGGTGTGCTCGCGACACGAGCCGCCGCCGGTGGTTGGTGGGTCGTCACCCACCACGCACGACGGATCCCGCAGAGCGGCGACCGGTTTCTGGGTCTTGCGCGCGTGCCCGTGCACGCACGGGCAACACCGCGGGCGCGCCGCTCGGTAGGCTCGGTTTCGGGCTTCCGGGCACCCCGCGGGGGCGGGCATGAGAGTCGTCCGGCCTCGCCGCCGGTGCCACGCCCCCACCGCTCCGCACATCGACGGGCCGTCGCCGTCGCGGCGGCAGAAAGGAGCGACCGTGCAGAACCACGACACCCACGCCCCGCGTCCGCCACGTCCGGAGGCGGATCGGCTCAGATTCCTCCGGCGGGCCGGGTCGAGCTCGGCCAGGTCGAAGAAGTAGCCGACATCGAACGCGGCAACGTGATCGCGAAGGCGGTTGATCGTCTCGATCCAGAGGTAGTTCAACGCGGCGTCGAAGAGTCCGACCGAGCCCGCCATGATCATCTTGGTGAGATAGGGGGCCTTCGACCTCGCTTCATCGCTCATCTCTTCGAGAATGACGTCGGGCGTGTTCCTGAGCAGGGTTTCGCGCTGGCGTGCGCTGACGATGATGCTGTCCGTCGGCAGACCCCAGGAGTCCAGCACTGTGAACATGAGGCTTTCGAAGGCCTCCAGTTCCGCTCCCCGCGGCCTGCCGCTGCCCGAGAGGCCACGGGCGCCGGCAGGTTCTGTGGGACTTCCTGAGGACTCATCCAATGCCTTCGATCGCTTCGTCGGGTCGATGGTTAGCCACCTGGTCAGCCTCGTGATCACGTGCTGGCCGGAACGAGGCCATTTGGTCTCAGGCTGGGACCGCACTGCGGTGAGGACACCCGTCCTCGTGGCCGACTACTAGCCTCACGTCCTGTCGGCGGGCCCGTCAACTCGGCTAGATGCAGCAGCATTTCGGCGGCGCTAGGCGTCCCTGCCGTGCTTTTTCCCAAGCGCGGTTCGACTGGCCTGTGATTTACGTCGGGCCGCCCCTCCCAAAGGAGGGGCGGCCCGACGCTTCGTGACCGCCCGCTGAGGCCCTGGAGTCAGGGGCGACCGAGGGCGCGGTAGGTCCAGCCGGCGGCCCGCCAGCGGTCGGGGTCGAGGGTGCTGCGGCCGTCGATGACGCGGGGAACGGCGACGCGGGCGGCGACGGCCTTGGGGTCAAGGCGTGCGAACTCGGGCCACTCGGTCAGGTGAAGCAGCAGGTCGGCGTCGCAGACGGCGCCGAGCGGATGGTCGGTGAATTCGAGCTGTGGGTGGGCCTTGCGGGCGTTGTCCAGAGCCTTGGGGTCGAAGACGGTGACGGTCGCGCCGAGTTGGTGCAGTTTCTGCGCGACGGCGAGGGCCGGGGAGTCGCGGATGTCGTCGGTGTCGGGCTTGAAGGCGGCGCCCCAGACGGCGATGTTCTTGCCGTTGATGACGCCGCCGCACTGTTCGCGGGCGAGGTCGATCATGCGCTCGCGGCGACGGTTGTTGATCACGTCGACCTCGCGCAGGAAGGTCAGGGCCTGGTCGGCTCCGAGTTCGCCGGCGCGGGCCATGAAGCCGCGGATGTCCTTGGGCAGGCAGCCGCCGCCGAACCCGATTCCGGGCCGCATGCCGCGGCGGCCGATCCGGGCATCGTGGCCGAGGGCCTCGGCCAGCAGCTGGACGTCGGCGCCGGAGGTCTCGCAGACCTCGGCCATGGCGTTGATGAAGGAAATCTTGGTGGCGAGGAAGGCGTTCGCGGCGGACTTCACCAGCTCAGCGGTGGCCAGGTCGGTGACGATGACCGGGGTTCCGGACTCGATGATCTTGCCGTAGGCCTGGCGGATCACTGACTCCGCGCGCGTGCCCTGGCCGGTGAAGCCGAGGACGATCCGGTCGGGGTGGAGGGTGTCCTCGACCGCGTAGGACTCGCGCAGGAACTCGGGGTTCCAGCAGACGTCGACCTGGTCACCGGCCGGGGCGAACTCGCGCAGGATGTCGATCACCTGGGGGGCGGTGCCGACCGGGACGGTGCACTTGCCGACGATCACGGCGGGGCCGGTCAGGCGGGGGGCGAGCTGGCGGACGGCCGAGAAGAGGTGGCTGAGGTCGTAGGCCATCTCGCCGGGCTTCTGCGGGGTGCCGACGCCGATGAAGTGCAAGTCGGCGAAGGCGGCGGTCTCCGCGTAGGACGTGGTGAACCGCAGCTGCCCGGTGGCGGTGTGCTTGGCCAGGAGGTCGTCCAGGTCGCGTTCGAAGAACGGGGCCCGGCCGGCGTTGAGGGAGACGACCTTGTCGGGGTCGATGTCCATGCCGAGGACCTGGTGGCCGAGTTCGGCCATGGCTGCGGCGTGGGTCGCGCCGAGGTAGCCGCAGCCGATGACGGTGAGCTTCACGAACGTGTCCTTCCGGAAGGGGTGGGGCCGCCCGGCCGGCGCCCCCGACCCTCTGGAGGGCGGGGCGTCAGGCGGGCCGGGCGGCGAGGTAGCGGTGGATGCCGTGGCGGATGAACGGCGGGACGGTCAGGACGGGCAGGTGCTCGGGGGCGAAGAACTGGAGCTTGACGCCCTCCGCGAGGGGCAGCGCCTGTTCGTCGCCGTCCCAGGAGGCGGCGAAGAAGGTGATGATCTGGCCGGAGCCGACGGTGTCCTTCGTCTCGAAGAGCTCTTCCAGGTCGTCGACGGCCAGGCCCGCCTCTTCGTCGAGTTCGCGGACGATCGCGGTGGCCTGGTCCTCGCAGGGGTCGCAGCCGCCGCCCAGCAGGCTCCAGTGGCCGGGCCAGGCGATGCCGGTGATGTCGTCGCGCAGGTGCAGGAGGAGTTCGCCGCGCCGGTTGGTGATGATCGCGACCGCTCCGCGCGGTTCGGCGGCGGACGGCTCGTCGGGGAGAGTCTGGGAGTCCATCCCCTCACCGTAGTGAGCCGACGGGCCGTCATACCGCTGTCTCCACCGGCTGGTCGTTGAACCAGGCGGCCGCCATCAGCGACTGCATCCGAGTGCGGTCGAACCGCCCGCCGGGCCTCAGGCCGCCGGCCAGCAGCGGTCGCAGCGAGCGCGGCGCCTGGTCCAAGGCGGCACTGATCTGGGCGGTCGCCCAGGGCTCCAGTGGGCCGGTCAGCCAGCTCGGGACCGGGGAGGCGAAACCGAGCTTGTCCCGGCTGCCCCAGACCTCCGGCGGAAGCCCGAGCGCCTTCGCGGCGTCCCGCAGGATCCGCTTGCCGGCCGCCGGGTCACCAATCTTGTGCTCGACCGGCAGCCGGTAGCAGAACTCGACCAGGTCCCGGGCCAGGAAGGGCGAGCGCCGCTCCAGCGCGAACGCCGACGCCAGCTTGTCGCTCGTCATCACCAGCGGGCGCCAGGCGGTGGCCAGGTCCGCCAGCGTCAGCCCGCGCGCCAAGTCCCCGCCAGCCCGCCGGAGCGCGTCGGCAACGACCTCGCGCATGCACCCGTCCGGGTCCGAGCCCCGAAGGATCAGCTTCACGATCGCCTCGGCCGGATCCAGCGGGCCGCCCGCCGCGTTCAGGAGCTTGGAGGCCAGCGGCCGGTAGGTCTCCAGCCCGGCGTCCAGCACCGCCTGTGGACCGAACAGGACGAGCGCGTGGCGGACGTAGCCCATCAGGAACTCGTCCGGACCCAGCCCCCCGACCACGACCCGGAGCCCTCGCTCGGCGATCGCCCGGTAGGCCATGTGCTCGGAGAAGGTGGCTGCGTTGCCCATCGGGTAGTCCAGCGCGTGCATGATCTCCGGCAGGCAGCGGGCGAAGTCGGCGGCGGTCGGCTCGATGACGACCAGCTCGGCGCCGATGTCCCGCGCGACGACGGCCGCTGTCGCGGACTCGTCCAGCCGGTCCTGGCCCTGGTAGCGGACCGTGACGCAGACCTGCGGCCGCATCAGGTAGGCCAGCACCGAGGAGTCCAACCCGCCCGAGAGCAGGAGTGCGAAGTCCGAGCCGGGGGCTCGCAGGGGGAGGCTATCGGCCAACAGGGCCGAGAACCGGGCGAGTGCCGTGCGGTAGTCGCCCTGCCAGGGCTCCAGGCCCTCCAACTGCCACCAGGTCCGCTGGACGAGCGATCCGGTGGCGATCTCGAAGGCCAGCAGGCCGGCCGGCGGCAGGAGCTGGATACCTTGGAACGGGGTGTCGACGCCGGTCGGCGTCTCGATGGACAGTATCTCCGGTCGGACGACCAGGGGTGCGGTGCCGTAGCCGGTCAGGGTGGTGACCTCGGAGGCGAACGCGAGGCGGCCGCCGTCCAAGCGCCAGTAGAGGGGCTTCTCGCCGAGCCGGTCCCGGGCGAGGAAGAGCCGGCCCTCACGGGGGTCGTAGGCGGCGACCGCGAACATGCCGTCCAGGCCGGCCAGGCAGCCGGGGCCGAGCTTGACCCAGGCCCGCAGGACCAGGTGGGCGTCCGTCTCGCCCGCCTCCAGCTGGATGCCCCAACCGGCTGCCGCCTGAAGGTAGTTGTAGATCTCGCCGTTGAAGGTGAGGACGACACCGCTGGCCGGGTCCTGGTAGGGGCCGGGCTGGGCGGTGGTGTCGACGATCAGCAGGGTGTTCATGGACAGCACCGCCCGGCCGTCGGCCGAGGTGAGGTGGCGGGTGCCGTCGGGGCCGCGGTGGTGCTGAGCGAGCCCCATCGCGGCGACGGTCGTGTGGTGGCGGACGGCGTCAGCGCCGGCCAGTCCTGCGAGTCCGCACATCTGGTTGTCACCCCCGAGCGTGAATCGGTGGAGGCCCCCGCCGGAGGGTCTGTGGTCCGGTCCGGCAGAGGCCCGGGGCATCAGACAACCGCGTCCGGTCAGGCCGGGGCAGGGCTCGCAGGGGGGCCCACAACTCGCGAAAGCGGTTCGCTGCGTGCAGCGAAGGCAATACCCTCGGTGATCCGGCGTCAGGTGCCGGGTGTACGAATTCTCGTGCCCAGTCGAGTACGACTCCCCGTGCCCAGTCGGGGACCGATTGAGGGGGACGCTGTGGCGTTGACCACGCGCCGGGCCAAGCCGCCGAACGACGCTCTGACCCGGATGATCGACAAGTGCGAGGGCGCCAGCAACAAGTCGCTGGCCCTCCGTGTGAACCAGCTCGCCCACGAAGCCGGGCTGACCACGACGTATACGCATACCTCGGTCGCGAACTGGTGCCGCCGCGGCATGGTCCCCGAGTGGCCGGTGCCCAAGCTCCTGGCCCAGGCCATCAGCGAACGCCTCGGCCGGCCTGTGCAGTTGGCGGAGATCGGTATGGCGGATGCGGAGACACCGGACTCTGCGGTGGGGTTGGATTTCCCGCGAGACCCCGCCGACGCCGTGCGCGTCGCCACTTCGTTCTGGAGCACTGTGGACCGCCGCGACTTCCTCACCGGAACGGGCTTCGCCGTCTCCGCGTTCACCACCCCGGTCACCCGCTGGCTGGTCACGCCCGCCGATGACGATGCCGCCCACCGAGGCCGTGGCCGGGTCGGTGCCGCGGACCTCGCCGAGCTGCGGGAGGCTGCCGATGATGCTCGGCGGTGGGACTCGAAGTATGGCGGCGGGAACTGGAAGGCCAACTCCGTCACGGCCTGCCTACAGGAACGCGCGGTGCCGCTGTTGAACGGTTCGTTCAGCGACGGGGTGGGTCGCGAGCTGTTCTCGGTGACCGCCGAGTTGTCCCGTCTGGCCGGCTGGACCGCCTTCGACGTCGGCCAGCACGACGCCGCCCAGCGGCACTTCATCCAGGCCCTCCGTCTCGCGCGGGCCGGTGGTGACATCGAGCTCGGCTGCTATGTGCTGACGACCATGGCGATGCAGACCTTGCTGCGGGGTTTCGCCAGCGAGGCTATCGACATGACTCAGGGCTCCTTCCAGCGTGCCAAGGGCCGGGCCGCCCCCAGGGTGCTGGCCTTCAGCAAGCTCATCGAGGCCCGGGCCCATGCCCGGGACAGCAACGCCAAGGCGGCTTCCGCCGCTCTGACCGCCTCCGAGACGCTTCTCGACCAGGCCCGCGGCGGCGCTGGCGAACCGGCTTGGATCGACTTCTATCACCACGCCCGGCTCTCGGCGGACGCCGCCGAGGTCTTCCGCGACCTGGGGAGGCCGAAGGAGGCTCTCGTCTGGAACGCGCAGGCCGCAGCCATGCAGCCGGGCGTGTTCACCCGCTCAGTGGGGATGCGTCTGGCCATCGTGGGGACCGCCCATCTCCAGGGCCGCAACCTCGACCAAGGCCTCGCGCTCGGAAACCAGGCCGTCGAGATCCTTGCCCGCGTGCAGTCCTCCCGGGCTCTGGACTACGTCCGCGAGTTCACCGCGGCCCTCGCCCCCTGGCGCCGGGAGACGGCCGTTCGGGAGTTCGTCCACCGAACGCGTCAGGAGCTCAGGGTCGCTGCCTGACCTGGCCTGATGCCGGGAGCAGGCGTTGGCGACACGGTTCTTTCTCCGCGGCCGGTCCGACACCAGGCGCCGTTGTCGCACCCCAGCCGTCAGTTTGCGGCAGCCGTCAGCCAGTGGAACGCTAGAACTCGAGTGCACCCAGGCAGAGCGCCATTACATTTTGACTGCACGGAGGTACTCCGTGTGCATTATTAAAGGCGACGAAGTACGTTGCGTCAGAGCGGACCGGGCGCCAGCCGGAACGTTTCTCCACCACCCGTATGCCGTCCATCGCCTCGTAGCGCCCCTTGGCCTGGGCCCGGCGACCACTGCCCGCCGCGTCGTCCTCACGTAGGCGTCGATCGCCCGCAGGCACTCGACCGCGACGTAGGACGTCCGCTCGCGCCGGCTCTTCGTCGTCGCCCTCGCCAGACGCCCGTCGAGATAGCGCTTGACGCTCTCCTCCAGCACCGGGACCTCGATCGTCAGCAGCGATCGGCCCTCCGAGCGCCGCATCTCCGAAGAAAACAGCAGGTCGAAGCAGGCCGCGTTGCGGTCGTCGTTGCGGCCTAGCCACGACGGATCACGGCGGCCGTCTGCGGTGTAGCCACGCAGACCCACGTCCCTCCAGAGCCGGTAGGCCCGGGGCGCCAGCCACTTCACGTTGCTCGACCGCACGTCTTTCGCCCGGGCCGCCGGCACCTTCCTCACGTCGCCGCGTCGGCCCATCACCTCGTGTTCCACGATTGGGTTGACGGCCATGTACCCCTTGGCCACGGCTCACTTGTAGAGCCGGGTCAGCGCCGCGAGCTCGCGGCTCCACTTCGCCCCACCGATCCGCTGCGGGTTCCGGGGCGACCAGCGTCGCCAGTCCTCGAAGTTGAGCAGGTCCTCGGAATCGGCCCCGTACCAGTTCCTCTCGTGCTGCCAAAGGAAGTTGAAGAACAGGCAGCAGTCCCCGGCGTCGTTCCGCCGCGCTTCCTTGGCCAGATGCGCGAAGGAAGAGCGCGTCAGGAAGTGCGTCAGCCGTGGGTCCACCCTGTAGTTCGGGTCCGTCATGAAGACGTCCCAGGGTCGATCCGGCTGGCCTCCTTCCGCTGATCAAGGTCGATCCAGCCTCGTAACACAGGGTGATCACTCACCATTGCGGACTGGCCCCTCGTTACCCAATGCACCTGCCAGGTCTTGCTCAACATGTTCCTCTCCGCTCGCAACACGTACCGCTGCAACACGAAGATTCAATAGGGAACATAGTGCAGGCCGACCCCCGCCAGCCGTGTACGACTGGGTCATCGACGACCTCGGCAACGGCGGCACCGACCCCCGCCACCCTCCAGGCGTTGATCCTGACGTGTCGTACATGGAGTTCCGCAGCAGGTCCCGTCCCCGTTGAGCGAGGCGGCCGGGAGACTCCCGGTCTCAAAGCGGTCCCGGACCGCCGGGGGCACCCCTGTCCGGCGGCCCCTGACCGGAGACCGACCACCCCTCGGAAACGCTACGCTCTCGCTGCCAGAATCATGATCAGTACGGATGTTCGGGTGCGACCCGGGGTGAGGGATGACCGATGAACGAGGCAATCGAGTCCGATCCTGCGGGATCGGATGCGGAGGTCAGGCCGACGGAGGCCGCCGGGCCGGTCGCGGCGCCCGAGAGTCCTGCGGGCAGGCGCTGGGGGCGTTGGTGGCTGCTCGGCGGCGCCGCCGCGCTGTCGGCGGCCCTTGTGGCGACAGTGTTGGTGCTCGGTGAGGACGAGTCGGTGGTCGAGCAGTCGATCTGTGGGTTGGAACGGGCGGCCGGCACTCCGCTGAGCACCCTGTTGCCGCCCGGTCGTCCGGGTCTGGGGGAATGGGCGGTGGAACCGCGGGGGGACGAGGGGCGGATCCGCTGGTCCTGCCAGATCACGGTGGACGGCCAGGAGGCCCTCTCGATCTCGATGTTCGAGATGACCGGAGTCGAACCCGACCAGCCCGAGGGTGACCTGTCCCTGGAGGACCTGGTCGGTCGTACGGTGGTCAGCTCCAGTGGGTCGTCGGCGATCGAGTACTGCTCCGACGACCGCACCCGGGTGGCGGGCTCTTTCGTGTACGAGAACATGGACCTGCTTCCGACGGACAGGGCGAAGCAGGACAGCCACGCCCGCGCGATGGCCGACGTGGCGGAGGCCGTACTCGCCGGGCGGGGACGGGATGTCTGCCGTTGACGACAGAGCGGGCAACGCCGGCCCCGGCCTGGTGTCACAGTGCGGACCGGCCCTGCCGGGCCGCGACCTTGCCCAGCTCCCACAGGAGCAGCAGGGCGAGGGGGGCGAGCAGCGCCCAGCCGAACTGGGCGAGGGTGAGCTCGGTCGTGCCGAGGATGCGCCGGAAGGCGTCCGTCTGTGTCACCAGGACCGCGAGGACGAATTCGCCCAGGGCCGCCAGGTTCATCGGCCTGCTGTCGAAGGTGGGCCGTAGCCGCTGCCCGAGACCGTGTAGCGGTCGGTGGGGGTGAGGACCTCGACGACGGTCATCTGGTTCATCGTCAGGGTGCCGGACTTGTCGGAGTTGATGGCCGAGGTGAAGCCCAGGGTCTCCACGGACGGCAGTTCCTTGACGATGGCGTTTCGCTTGGCGAGGTTCAGGCTGCCCACGGAGAGGATCACCTGGGTGACGGTGGGCAGGGCCTCGGGGATGGCGGCGATGGCCAGCGACACGGCGCTGACGAACAGGGCGTCCCAGGCCTGGTCGCGGCTGCGGCCGAGGGCGAACATCACGACCATGGTCAGTCCGGCCGCCGCCGCGATCCACAGCGTCAGGGTGTTCAGCTCCCGGGTGAGCGGCGTCTGCTCCTTCTCGGTCGCCGAGAGCATCCCGGCGATCTTGCCGAGCTCCGTCCCGGCGCCCGTGCCGGTGATGATCAGCACACCGCTGCCGTGGGTGACCGGGGTGTTCATGAACGCCATGGTGGACTGGTCGCCCGGGCCGAGCCGGTCGCCCGTCAGGGTTCCCGCACCCTTCACCGCCGGCACGCTCTCGCCCGTCAGCGCAGACTCGTCGATCTGCAGCGAACTGGCCCGGACGATCCGCCCGTCCGCGGGGACGGTGTTGCCGGCGGCGATGAGCACGACGTCGCCGACCACCAGCTGTTCGGCGGGGATCTCCGCCTCGGCCCCGTCCCGCCGGACCCGGGCGGTGGTCTTCATCATCGACCGCAGCGCGTTCATCGCGCTCTCGGCCTTGCCCTCCTGCCTCAGGCCGACGACCGCGTTGAACAGCGTCAGGACGATCAGTAGGACCGCGGTGCTCCACTCCTTGATCGCCAGCGCCACCACGGCGGAGGCGACCAGGATGATCTGCATGTAGCTGCGGTACTGGTCGAGGAATCGCAGCCGGCCCGGCCGCGCACTCTCCTCCGGCAGCGCGTTCGGGCCGTCCGCGGCCAGCAGTTCCGCCGCCCGGGCCGCGGGCAGTCCGGCCTCCGGATCCACGCCGAGCAGTGCCGCCACCTCGTCCGGCGGTGTCGCGTACCAGGGCCGCATGGCCGGGCCCGTGTCGGACCGGTCAGCTTGCGGCGCCATGTCCGTACCTCCGAACCATCCCGTTCGTCGCGGAGGCGAGGCCCCTCCGGCCTTCAGTCACGGTGCTCGGCCTCGTACGGGTCGCGCTCGGCGCCTTCCGGGGCCTGCTGCTCCAGGAGCCTTTTGGCGGCCCGCAGTTCCTTGCGGGCCTTCTTGCCGACGGTCGGGTACCGGGGGTCGATCTCCATCAGCGTGTGCGCGAGGACCGCGGCGGCGCAGATGCGCGCGAACCACTTGCGGTCGGCCGGCACGACGTACCACGGCGCCCACGGAGTACTCGTGGCGGAGAGCATCTCGGAGAAGGCGTGCTGGTAGTCGTCCCAGCGCTCGCGCTCCCGCAGGTCCGCCGCGGAGAACTTCCAGTTCTTCTCCGGCAGGTCGATCCGCTTCAGGAAGCGTGTGCGCTGCTCCTCCTCGGAGAGGTTCAGGAAGATCTTCACGATCCTGAACCCGTTGTCGCAGAGGTAGCGCTCCCAGTCGTTGATCTCGCGGTAGCGGCGGTCCCAGACGTCCGGACCCTTCGCCGACCCGGGCAGCCTCTGCCGGTCGAGGTTCTCGGGATGGACCCGCACCACGAGGACCTCCTCGTAGTGCGACCGGTTGAAGATCGCGATGTCCCCGCGGGCCGGCAGGCGCCGCGCGTAGCGCCACAGGTAGTCGTGGTCGAGCTCCTCGGTGGAGGGCACCTTGAAGCTGCTGACGTGGACGCCCTGCGGGTTGACCCCGCTCATCACGTGGCGGATCGTCCCGTCCTTCCCGCCCGCGTCGATCGCCTGGAGGCAGAGCAGTACCCCGTAGCTGTCCTGCGCGGCCAGCTTCGCCTGGTACTCGGCCAGCAGGCCGACGCCGGTCCGGAGTAGCTCGACGCCGTCCCGCTTCTTCATCCGGGCCTTGTAGCGGGGGTCGAAGTCCTCGGCGAGGTCGACCCGTGAGCCCGGTTCCACGCGTAGCGGCTCGATGAACTTCGCGATCCGCCTGGCCTGCTTGTGTGTCATCGCCGACACCGCCTCCTCCAGGTCACGGTCACGGTCACGGGTTCGGGTTCGGATCGTCCGTCCGGTGCGGGCGCCGGGCCCGGTGCTGGCCGGTGCGCCGACGCCGGCACGGCGACCCGGCCGGTCCGGTGGACACCGGTACCTGTCACCCTTCGGCGGGCCGGAGGGCCTGTCCAACCGGGCGCCGCCGTCCGGGCAGCCGCCCGCCTCACGGCCGGTCGGTGGTCCGCGGCCCGGGGCCGCCGCCGGAGGCCCAGACACGGTAGGCGGTGACGGCGGTGGGAAGCGTGGGGAAGATCCGGTCCGTGCCGACGGAGTCGGTCAGCCCGTACGCGTCCAGGTCGGCCCGCAGGTCCTGCTTGACCCGGGCGAGGGCGAAGACGACGCCGCGTCCGGCCAGCTCGGCCCGGAGCGCCTCCAGCGAGTCGAGCGCGGTGATGTCGACCTCCACGTTGGCCTCCGCGTTGAGGACGAACCAGCGGACGGCCCCGGCCTCCTGGGCGACTGCGGCCAGCGCCCGGCTGCGGAAGTCCTCCGCGTTGGCGAAGAACAGCGGCGAGTCGTAGCGGTAGACGACCAGACCCGGGACCGTGTGCGCCTGCGGGTAGTCGTCGATGTCGTGCATCCCGGGAACACCGGGCACCATTCCCTGGACGGCGTCGTGCGGGCGGGCCACCCGGCTCAGCAGCTCCGCCACCGAAAGCCCCACGGCCACCAGCACCCCGTACAGGATGTCGAGCGCGAGTACCCCGACCAGGCATCCGACGGCCAGCAGGAACTCCCGGCGCCGGAACCCCTTCAGCCGGCGCAGCCCCGCCACGTCGATCATCCGGATCGCGGCGAAGACGACCAGCGCGCCCAGCACGGCCGCCGGCGTGTACCTCAGCAGCGGGCTCAGGAACAGCAGCACGGCGAGCACCGCGACGCCGGCCGCCAGTGCGTACGCCTGGGTGCGCCCGCCCGCCGACTGGGCGAGCGCGGTGCGGCTGGCACTGCTGCTCACCGGGAAGCCGTGCAGGAGTCCGGCGCCGAGGTTGGCCCCGCCGAGGGCGAGCAGCTCCTGGTTGGCGTCCAGCTGCTCGCCCTCGGCGCGGGACTCGAAGGCCCGCGCGGTGAGGATCACGTCGGTGTAGCCGACGAGCAGCACCCCGAGCGCGGGCAGCACGAGGTGGTGCACCTCGCCCAGGTCCGGCAGGGAGGGACTGGGCAGCCCGGCCGGGATCTCGCCGATCACGGCGATTCCGTGGTCCTGCAGTCCGAACACCGCCACCACCGCGGTGCCGGCGACCACGGCCAGCAGCGGCCCGGGGAAGCGGGGAACGAAGCGGTCGAGGGCGAAGAGGAAGAGCAGTGCCGCCGCGCTGAAGACCATGGTGGCGGTGTCCGCCTGCGAGAGGTGTCCCACGAAGTAGTTCAGCTGCGGACCGAACCCCTCGCCCTCCACCTCGACGCCGGTGAGCTTGGACAGCTGGTCCACCATCATGATCAGCGCCACCCCGGCCAGGTAGCCGATCAGGACCGGCCGCGAGAGCAGGTCGGCGACGAATCCCAGCCGCGCCAGCCACGCCAGCGCGAACAGTACGCCGACCACCACGGCGAGCGTGGCGGCCAGCACCGCGTAGCGGTCCGCGTCGCCGCCGGCCAGCGGGCCGACCACGGTGGCGGTCATCAGTGCGGTCGTCGACTCGGGCCCCACCGACAACAGCCGGGAGGATCCGAGGAGGGCGTACACGGCCAGCGCCGGGAGGATCGCCCAGAGCCCTGCGACCGGTGGCAGACCCGCGACGCCCGCGTAGGCCATGACCTGCGGCACGAGGTACGCCGCGACGGTGCCGCCGGCCAGCAGGTCACCGCGCAGCCAGCCGCGCCGGTAGCCCCTGAGCACGGCGAGCCCGGGGAGTGCAGGTGCCGAGGGGCGCCATCCGCCGCTCCGTGGACCAGGCTGCGGCATGAATCTCCCTCCGTGACCCGTTCATGATGCGGCAGAGCTTCGTGGATCTGCGGCAAGGCTTCCGCCCAGCGCGTCCGCGCCGGAGGCCGGAGCCTTCCGACGTCCTCCTGACGGCCCGCCGCGGAGGGCCGTACCACCGAGGCGTCGCCCACGCCGGGCTCCGGTGAACTGTGCAACTCGACAATGCGCATGACCACGCAGTGGATTGCTCGAAGTTGCTCGTAATGCTTTGGATTTTATCAACTCTTGACACCCCCGCCGATGCCGTCGAACTTGAAGCCCCTGACGCCCTGGTTGTCCATCATGTCGATGGCCACTGAACGGAAGCGGTCGTCGTAGGCGGGGTCACCGAGTTTGAACCTGCCGCTGCTGTGGGTTTCGTACTGTTGTGCGGCCGGCTTGCTCCTGTTCAGCCGGCTCAACCAGTCCGGCCCCAACAGCAACTACCTCACCGACTACGAAGCCTTGCTGGATCTCCCAACGGATCTTCGCGGCCGCAACAAGGACGTCTGGGTCAACGCCACCGTAGGAACCTGGGATCCCCCTACTGGCTCTGGTACGTGGACTCCATCTGGCGCGACGGCGAGGACGCGGGCCAGACCGGCGACGGCTCCCCCCAGGAGAAGTACGTCAACTACCGCGACTCCCAGACATTCCGGAACATCGCCAACCAGAACCCCCTCTTCCCCATCCCCTCTGTGATGAACCACGGCATCATCTTCTCCGACCGGGCCCCACAGTTCAGCGCCGACCACGACCTCACGAAGCAGTCGGTCCGCAACGAGGTCTCCAACGACATCCGTTCCTACTTCGCACAAGGAATGGGACTGCAGGAACTCTACGTCCGCAACACACTGGTCCGCCCCAACCTGCGAGGAGCACCCTGGTTCTGGGACACCCTGGCCGCCAACGCCAAGTGGGCCCGCACCAACCAGGACCTGCTCGCCGACGTCCGCTGGATCGGCGGCGACGCAGCAGCCGGCGACATCTACGGCACCGCCGCCTGGAAGTCCACCGCCGGCACGTCCAAGGGCATGTTGATGCTGCGCAATCCCTCAGCCACACCGAAGACCTTCGCGGTGGACCCTCAGCAGATCTTCGAACTGCCCGGCGGCACCCAGGGCACGTACCGCTTCACCGAGAAGGACGGCCTGCGCGCCGCCTTCACCGCTCAACGCGGCACACCGGCCGGCATCACACTGCAGCCGCACGAGGTGGCCGTGTTCGAGGCCGCGCCCATCACCGGCACCACCGCCTACACCGCCATCCCGCGCGACGGCTGGACGGCCACCGCCGACAGCATCGAGACCGTACGGGAGAACGGCCAAGCCACCAACGCCATCGACGGAAACGACTCCACCATCCGGCACACGCAGTACGGCACCGGCATCACCCCCATGCCGCACTGGATCGACATCGACCTGGGCCGGTCCCGAACCGTGGGAAGGCTCGACTACCTTCCACGCCAAGACGGCGGCACCAACGGCACCATGGCCGACTACCAGATCCTGACCAGCACCGACGGAAACAATGCCGGTACCAGCAACACCACCAGCATGACCGAAGAGCCGACCCACCCCATGGTGGGTCGGCCTCTGCCCCGGCCCACACTGCGCGCGCCTCACGCGCACTCCACGCCGGGTTCGGCGGGCGGCGCGTGCGCGGGTGGCCGGGCGGCCGGCGGGTGGGCGGCGTGGATGCACGGGCCCGGCGGAGTGTGGTGCCGGGTGATCCGGTGTACGGTCCCGCGTGCGTCCACGGCCCACAGCACGTCCGCGGCGACCTCGCGCCGGGCCATGCGGACGATTCCGGGGCCGCCGCCGGGCAGGTCGACCGTGCGCCCCACCCAGCGGGACCAGGCCGGATCCGAGCTCGTGATCACCGCCCCCACCCCCATTGGGCGATCAGCGCAGACGCCGGGAGTTCGATCACACGGGTTCCCGAACTGGTGAGTTGGGACCAGATCGAGCGCGCTTCGAGGTCGGAGAGGGAGAAGACGAACGGGCCCGGGACGAGCACCGCGCGGAACGCGCCCGCGGTCAGCAGCCCGATCAGACGCTGGAGGGCGGGAAGCGGGCCCCGGGAGCGGCAGCCGTTGTCGAGAAACACGGCCGGAGGCGCGAACCCGAGCTCGTTCGCGAGGTGCCGCAGTGCGTGCAGGTGCGTTCCCATCCCGCTCGGGTCGAAGGGGTAGCAGCGCAGGTAGACGGCTGCGGAAGTATCGGTGCGAACCGGTTTCATGTGTCACGCCCCGGGAATCCGGATAATCCGGGACAGTGCCCCGGAATCGGTCATGGCGACAGGAAACCGCTCGGGGACCCGCCGGGGCCAGCCCCACCGGCTATCGTTCTCGTCACGGTTCGGCCGAGGAACGGGGCGATCGACGCGCACCGGGAGCGGGAACCGCCCCGCCCGAGACACCCCGGTGGGCCGTGAGGTGCCGGACGGCGCCACCGGCCCCGAACCCGGCCGGGCGCCCTCCGGTAAGCGTTCCACCGCCTCGCCACCCCCGTCGGCGGAGACCGGCCGCGCGGCGCCCGAAACGCCGGAGCGGGGCGACCGGGAACCACAGGTCCCGGCGGTGCGGCGTTTCCTCCTTCAGCCCGGCTGCGACTACTCAGAGTCACCGCCAGTCCCAGGGCGCACAGAGGTGACCGTCGACGTGCCCTCGCCGGCCGCACGCCGCGCGGGGCGGTTTCAGGAAGACCGCCCCTCAGTGCGCCGGACCACCGCGCTCACCGCGCGGCCTGCTGGTCGGGCAGAATGCCGGCGTCCTGGCGGACGTACCAGTGGTGGGGAGCTACCGGGCGGGGGCCGCCTGGTCCTGCACGGCGTCCGCGGATCATCTCCAGGTCCGTGTACGGGGACAGAGCTTCGGATCGGGCTGGAGCGGCGGTCGGACCGTGCGCGGTTCAGTCATCCCCCCATGATCGCCCGATTGCTCGTGGGCCGGCTTGGGATTCCGGAAGGACAGAAGCCCGGCTTCGCACTACGACGTTTCCTGCTCGAACGGCTCATCGCTCCAGCGGAACCAGGCACGGTCACCGTCGACATGGAGCAGGAACTCGGCCACCGGGCCCGCCGGGGCGGCCAGCTCCAGGGTCCGGCGGATCTCATCGGTGACGGCTTCCCACTCGCCCATCTCCTCCTCCTCGACCAGCACGAGCTCGCGATCGAACAACGGCTTCACCGCGGCGAAGCCGGGAGCGGGCAGGAAGCGGCCTGACAACCAGGGGAAGTCGGCGTCCTCGATCACGATCTCGCCGACAACCTCACCCTTCTTCAGCAGCTGCCAGATCTCGCCCACCAGCAACACAGCCGTCGCCTCTCCCACGAACCGGAATTGTCCGAAGAAGCCTTCCATACAGCTCTGACACCCGCCGAGCGCCAGGGACGGCGGCCTGACGGCCGGGAGAGGCGCCCTCGCCTGCCCCGGCGCCCGCACTCCCACGCGGCGACCGTGTCCACTCGTCCCGTCGCGCGCGCCCGCGGGTCGCGGGCCGGGCGGACGGCTGACGAACCGTCTGCTCTATCGTTCCCGTACGGGTCGGGTGGGGCCGGTGAGTGGTGGCCGGCCGGAAGGGGTGCGGGGTGTCGGGGGGTTCGGGGCGGACGGTCGTGGTGCTGGGTGGCGGGGTGGCCGGGCTGACGGCGGCCATGGAGCTGGCGGAGCGCGGCTTCGAGGTGACCGTGGTGGAACCCTCCGGGTGGGGCGGCAAGGCCCGTAGCGCCTCGGTCCCCGGGACGGGGACCGGCGGGCGGCTCGACCTGCCCAGCGAGCACGGGTTCCGGTTCTTCCCCGGCTTCTACCGGAGCCTGCCCGACACGATGCGGCGGATCCCTCTGGAGGGCTCGTCCTCGGGCGTGGAGGGAAACTTGCGGGAAGCGCCGCAGATGCTGTCCGCACGGTCGGGGAGGATCGGCGAGACGGTCGCCGACGTGTCCATGGCCACCGGCCCGAGGACACCCCTGCAGATCCTCCGCGCCCGGGGCATGAGGCTGGGCGCCGAGGGCGAGCTGAACGAGGAGCTGCTGTACTTCGCCAACCGCATGCTGGTCTACATGACCAGCAGCGCCGAGCGGCGGCTGGGACAGTGGGAACGGACCTCCTGGTGGGACTTCACGGCCGCGGACGGCGCCTCCGAGGAGTACCGGAAGGTGTGCGTCGTCGGGGCGACCCGCACGGTGGTGGCGGCCAGGGCGGAGGTGTGCAGCGCGCACACCGTCGGGGGGTTCCTGGAGGCCTTCGGTTACGGGTTTCTGGGCCGGGGTGAGGCACAGGCCGCCGACCGGGTCCTGAACGCGCCGACCAGCACCGCCTGGATCGACCCCTGGGTGCGGCACCTGGAGCGGCTGGGGGTGCGGCTCGAACTCGGCTGGCGGGTGGAGCGCCTGAGGGTGCGGGGGCGCGCCGTAGTCGGCGCGGTGCTGCGCGGCCCGGGCACGCGGCGGCGGGAGGTGGACGCCGACTGGTACGTGTGCGCGCTCCCCGTCGACCGGATCGGGGCGCTGCTGGAACGCGGCCTGGCCGAGGCCGACCCCGAGCTCAAGAAGACGGCGGGCCTGCGTACCGACTGGATGGTCGGCCTGCAGTTCTACCTCACCGAACCCACCCCGATCACCCGCGGCCACGTCATCTACCAGGACTCCCCGTGGGCGCTGACCTCCATCAGCCAGGCCCAGTTCTGGGACACCGACTTCCGCGCCACCTACGGTGACGGGACGGTCGCCGACTGCCTGTCGGTCGACATCTCCTCCTGGGACACCCCCGGCATCCTCTACGGCAAGCCGGCCCGCGAGTGCACCCGGGCCGAGGTCGTCGCCGAGGTCTGGGCCCAGCTCACCGACGCCCTCGACGACGGGCGTCGGCGGACCCTCCACGGGGGCCTGCTCCACTCCTGGCACCTGGACCCGGCCGTCAGGAACCTCGACGGCCCCGGGCCCGCCACCAACGACGAGGCCCTGCTGATCAACACCACCGGCTCCTGGGAGCTGCGCCCGACGGCGGAGACGGCCGCGGTGAACCTGTTCATGGCCGGCGACTTCGTCCGCTGCCCGGTCAACCTGGCCACGATGGAGGGCGCGAACCAGAGCGGCCGGGCGGCGACGAACGCGCTGCTGCGGGCCGCTGGTCACGGCGGTGAGCCGGCCGTCGTCCACGCCCTGTACGAGGCGGAGGAGCTCCGCCGGCTGAAGGAGGTGGACGCCGCGCTCTACCGGCAGGGCCGGGCGCACATCCTCGACACCCCGCCGCCGTGGTCCTCCCGCGCGGGGGAGGACCGCTTCAGTACGACCGGGTGACGATCAGTTCGCAGAGCGCGTCGAGGTCGTCGACGGCTCCGGGTACCGTGCCCGGTTCGTCGGCGAGCTGCCGCAGCCGGAGCCGGGCCTCCTCCGCGTGCCCGGCGGCGCGCTCCACCGTCCAGCGCCGGCCGCCGGCTTCTTCCACCAGCAGAGCCAGCGCCGCCTCCTCGGCGCGGTCCGGGGAGGCCGGCAGGGAGTAGCGGCGGGCCAGTTCGTTGCCCGCCGCGGTGCCCGAGGCCATCGCGGCGACCACCGGTACCGAGAGCTTGCGCGCCCGCAGGTCCGCGAAGACCGGCTTTCCGGTGACCGCACCGTCGCCCCAGATCCCGAGCACGTCGTCCACCAGCTGGAATGCCATGCCCAGGTCGTGACCGAACGCGGCCAGGGCCTCGACCTGCGCCGGTCCGCCGCCGCCGTAGAGGGCGCCCAGCCGGCAGGCACAGGAGATCAGGGACGCCGTCTTGCCCGACACCATCTCCAGGCACTCGGGCAGCCCGATGCGCGGCTCACCCTCGAACAGCACGTCCAGGCCCTCACCCACCGCGAGTTGGACGAGCGTGTCCAGCAGGGCTGCCGTGGCCTCGCCCGAGACCGCCCCGCCCGAGACCGCCCCGCCCGAGACCGCCCCGCCTGAGACCGCTTCGCCGCCGGGGCCCGCGAGCACCTCGAACGCCACCATCAGCAGCGCGTCGGCCGACCTGGTCGCGGCGGCAGGCCCGAACACCTCCCAGGCGGAGGCGCGGTGACGACGGACCGCATCGCCGTCCAGGACGTCGTCGTACAGCAGCGACAGGTTGTGCACCATCTCCACCGCCACGGCGGCGGGTGCCGCGAGGTCCGGCTCCCCTCCCACAGCCCGGGCGCAGCTCAGCGTCAGGGCCGCCCGGACGTTCTTGCCGCCGCGCCCTGTAGCCGGGAATCCGCCGGACCATCCGAAGTGGTACGCCGCCACCTCCCCGAGCGCACCGCCCAACTGCCCGACCCAGTGCCGCAACTGCGGTTCGCAGGTGGCCGCCGCGCCCCGCAGCAGCGACTCGGCCCGCGTACGATCCGACAACACCCAGCCCACCCCCGTTCCCCCGGCCATCCCCGCCCCGGGCGGCACCCGGGCGAGCCTACGCGACCGCCCGGGCGTGCTGCCCCTCGCCGAGCAGGCCGCCCGGTGCCCGGCGCTCCCCTCTCGCCCCGGGACGACGCCCCCGGTGTCGTCAGCGACCGGACGACCGCGCGCCGGGCGGACCCCGGCGCGCGGCCGCTCGGCTCAGTGGCGTGGACGGCGCCGGGACGCCAGGACCGCGGCACCGCCGACCACCAGCAGGAACGCCGAGGCGCCTGCGACCCGGGGGAGACCGGGCCCGGCTCCGGTCTCCGGTAGTTCCCCGCTCGGAGACGGATGCGGGACCCGGGTCGGGGTCGGGGTGGGGGCCGGTGTCGGCGTCGGACGGGGAGTGGGCGACCCGGAGGGCGAGGGGGACGGTGACGGAGACGGAGACGGTGCGGGTGTGGGGGACGGGCTCGGCGACGGCGTCGGGGTGGGTGAGGGTGAGGGTGTGGGGGACGGGCTCGGCGACGGTGTCGGGGTGGGTGAGGGAGTGCCCACCCGGCAGCTGACCTCGACCGCGCCCAGGCGCAGATTCGTCACCTCGCCCTGGTAGAGCTGGTTGCCGCCGGTGTCGTTGAGCGTGCCCCGGACGTCGATGTCGAGCCAGGCCTCCGCGGTGTCCTGCCGGTTCTGTGCGGCCGGGTCCTGATGGGGGGCGACGGTCACGGTGAGGGTGCTGGGTCCGATCTCGGGCCTGTCGAGGTCGGCGCCGGTGACGGCGAGGGTGGAGGTGCCGATGGGGACGAGCTGCCCGAGGACGGTGATCCGGCCGGCGTCCGTCCGGTTGTAGGCCAGGGCGTAGGGCCCGACGGGCGGCGGCACGCACTCGGCGTAGGAGTCCATGGAGGCGACCGTGCCGCTGGGCGCGATGCGGATCAGGTCCTTGCTGCCGAGCCGGACGACGAGGTCGGTGAGCTGGGCCTGGGCGTAGTACTTCGCGGCGTCGGCGGCGGTCCGGGTCGTCATGGTGCTGATGGTGATGCGGCTGAGCATGCCGTCCGGGTCGCTGAAGTCCCCGTCGTCGGTGTCGCCGACGAACGTGCTGAGCGCCGTGCCGTAGGTCCCGCTGTACGGGGTGAAGCCCAGGGGCGGCACCGAGGGGGTGGTCAGCTGCACCAGCTTCGCGCCGGCGAGCGCGCCCGGTGGGAGCGCTGCCGCTGCGGGGGTCTGGCCCTGTCCGAGGAGCACCACGCTGGCGAGGCCGGCGGCCGTGACCGCCCCGGCGACGGGGAACGCCGCCCTGCGTACGAAATCGTCCATGCGGCAGCAGTAACAGCCCCGCGGCGAACCGCCGGACAGGCTCGGCGTCCCGAACCCGTTCGGCCGCCGGAGCTCCCACCGGCGGCCTAACCAGGCGCGGGCCCGCGTCGGCTCGGCCCCCTTCTCCTGGCGCCCGCCCCGTCCGCCTCGCGCCCCGTCCGCCTCGCGCCCCGGAGGCCGGGCGCCGCCCCGCCGGGACCGGCCCGGCCCCCGCCGCCCGGCTGCGGGCCGGGCAGCCCCGGTCCCATGCGCACGCCGTTCACCTGTACGGCGCAGCGCGCCCGGCCGTCGGTGGCCCGGCCGGTCCCGGCGGGGTGCGATGGCAGTACCGGAAGGACCTGCCGGCCGGCGGGGGCGAGCGGCCGTTGATCACGACCGGCGCCGAGGCGGGGTGAACCGCCCGCCCACCGGGGAAGGGAGCCGAGGATGTTCGGCGAACGACGGGCCCGCCACCGGGCCAACAACGCCTTCGACGACGGCGAGGGCGTCACCCGCTACCGCATGCAGCAGAAGGTCTTCTCCATCGGGGACGACTACTGGATCGACGACGAGGCCGGTGACCACGTCTACAAGGTCAACGGCAAGGCACTGCGCCTGCGCCGGACGTGGGCCATCGAGGACCGCGAGGGCCACCGGGTCGCCGCCGTGCAGAGCCGGCCGATGCGGATCAAGGACTCGATGGAGATCGAGGACGCCGACGGCCACCGGATCGCGCTGGTCAAGAAGGGCCTGGTGGGGCCGGTGCGGGACCACTGGCGGATCAAGCAGGAGGAGGGCGGCGACCTGACCGTCAACGGCAACATCGTCGACCACGAGTACACGATCGAACGGGACGGCTACAAGGTCGCCGAGGTCTCCAAGAAGTGGTTCCGGCTGCGCGACACCTACGGTCTCGGCATCGGTCCCGACACCGATCACGCCACCGTTCTGGCAGCCGCCATCGCCATCGACGCCATGGCCCACCCCGGCGACTGACCGCCCGCGGCCGAGGACGCTCCGAACGGCTCGGCGCGGGCGGAGACGATCAGGGTCCGGTCGGTCGCAGTCGCCAGCGTGCGGGTCGCGCGCCCGGATCACCGAAAGGGTTCGGGACGTGTCCAGAGGGGGCCCCAGGGCGCCCCCGAAGTCTCCTCCGGGCGGTGCGGTCAGGCGCGGGCTTCGGCGCGGGTCCGGCGCCGGGGGAGTTCCACGACCTGGGTGCCGGCCGCACGGAGGAACTGTGCGACGGAGTCCGCGGTGGCACCCTCCAGGGAGAAGACCCAGAGGCCGGGCACCAGCACGGTGTCGACGAGACCCTTGGAGGCCCGGGCGAGCAGGATGCGCAGCTGGGGGCGCAGTGCGGAGGACGAGGTGCCGTTGTCCAGGTAGAGCCTGGGGGTGCCGAGGCCGAGCTGCCGGGCGTGGTCCTCCAGCGCCCACCGGTGAGCGGCCATGTCCCAGTGGTCGTAGGGGTAGCAGCGCAGGTAGACCGCGCTGCTCCCGATCAGGGTGGGCTGCTCGTGGATGATGGTCATCGTCGCTCCTCGCCGGTACGGCAGGCGTGTGGCGCACGCCGCCGGGCGGTGCCCTGGACGGCTCGGTGCGCGATGGCCGCGCATTCGTCCGGGGTGGGATCGGCTACGGCCAGGTGTCACACGGTGGCTTCGGGTGAGGATGGCGACGGGGTGTGTGCGACCTCGGGAAGTGCCTTCCATCATGGAGCGGCGGAGCGGATATGTCTATACCAATGGGGCATGCGCGGAACGGCCGGCGCGCGCCGTTCCCACTCCGCAGCCGCGACCCCTGCTGCCCGCCGGTCCATCGTCGCGGCACGCCGTCCTGACCGGACCGGCACACCCCACCCCCGGCGCGGACGCTGACATTCTCCTTCGTCCATTCTCCTTCGTCCCGACCTGCTCACAGACGGGGGAGGGTCGCACCCCGGCCGGCTCGTCGTGCCGGGTACTTCTGCTGTTCGGGGTGCAGCGGTGGACGGCCCCCAGGTCGGACCGCCCTAATCCAGGGCTGTGACGAAAGCAGCTGGGCGCAAGTACGCGGAGGTCCTGGCCGTCGTCGCCGCGCCGGAGCCCCTGCCGGGTGTCGGCGGGATGACCCCGCACGCCGGGCCCGACCCGTACCAGGGCCCGGCCGAGGAGTTGCGCAAGCGCCGCTTCGGCATCTGACCGACGAAGCGGGCGGCCGTGCGGCGTCGGACATCACCCACCGTCACTCCGAGGTGGTGTCCGCCTCGTCCAGCGCAGCAGCACGCTTCTCCTCACTCCTTCTCGGAGAGGGCGTAGTCGTCGGTCGGCTTGACGATGGCGTGCGTGATGACCTGCCCGCTGATCTGCTTGGTCTCCAACCTCTGCTGACCTTCCGCCACGTCGCCACTCCTTTGCCGTGTCCGGTACGTCTGACCTCTGGCATGCTCCCGCTTGGTTACGCTGCGTAATGATGACGAGACATTGGTGAACCCGTCGGCTCGAAACGATCACTCGAACCGTCCGCGCACGGCACGCCCCAAGGTCACCCGACTGAGCCGCCGCATCCGAGCCCGTACTCACCAAGATCGGTACGACGACGGCTTCTCATATCTCTCGTGATGGGTGACGCTGAGTCAGCAGATCAGATTTCGAACAGCGAGTCTTCTTGAGGCTTGGTCGGTGGATCAAGGATTCCCCGGAGGTGACTGATGCTCTGGCGCCATCGTGGGCCGTCATCGGTGTCGTCCCAGAGTTCGGCGAGCTCGGACTCCTCGGCGAGGACTCGGTCGAGTGCCTCGGCGGCAAGTGTCCGGAGGTCGGTGGCGAGGAGCGGCAGGGCCTCGTCGGGGCCGAAGCTGCTTGTGACCGGCTCGCCGTCCGGGCATTGCGCTGCGATGAGGGCAGCGGCAGCGACAGCCTCCACGGCCTCGGAAGCGTCGAGATAGTCCTGGGCCTCGACGGCGCGCTTCAGCGTGCTGCGGATGAGGTTCTCGCGTTCGTCCAGGGACGTCTCGTCGAGGGTGTCGGCGAAATCCGCCGCCGTGTCGTCCTCGAAAGGGCCGATGCCCCAGGTGCCCATGCTGATCTCCTCGTGTCGCCGTTCTGTGATCCGTTCCGGCGATCGGCGGTCGGCGGTCGTCGATCAGCTGTCATGCGGTGCGGATGGCGGCCGCGGGGTGTCGTGGCGTGCGGACGAGGATAGCGGCGGCTGCGGCGATGTAGAGGATCTGGAGGAGGGTGCGCGGGCCGAGGCGGTCTCCCTGGGCGGTGTTCCTGCGGGCGGCGGAGACGTTGGCGGGGAACACGGCGATCATGAGGGCGATGAGTCCGCCGGCTGCCCATCGCGCGGTGGCGGGGATGATCAGGCCGATCGCTCCGGCGGCTTCGAGCAGGCCGGTGATCGTCACGAGCAGGCCGGCGCGGGGCATCCACGGCGGGACCATGTCGACGAGATCGGGCCGCAGGGCAGGGGCGAAGTGCGCGATCGAGGTGAGCAGGAACATGGCCACCAGCCCGGCCCGCAGGGCAGGCTGCCAGCCGGCGAGCGCGTCCGCTCCCAGTAGACCGGCCAGTCGGGCCGCGGTGAACCCGACGACCAGCGCGATCAATGGCTCCACCGGAGCGCTCCTTCCAGCAGGTGCTTCCCGGCGACGCGCGCCCGCCCGCTTCGTCCGTCCTCCAGTCCACCACCGGGCACGCACGCCCGCCACCGAAAGCGCGCCCGGCGCACCGGCCGCGGTTGTTCGTCCCCGCGGTGCCGCGCTGGTCGAACATCACCAGGCGGTAGTCCTTGAGAACGGCCTCCAGCCTGGTTGCCGTCCGCTTGATCGCCGGGCCGCCGGGCCGGCCGGGGCTGCCGGTGAGGAAGAGCAGATCGTCCCTGGGTGCGGTGGGCGTAAGATCGATCTCTGCAGTGGTCAATGGAGGTAGTGTGACTAATTCGGCCAGAGGGTTTTTCTATGCGTTCGGTAGAGGATTTCATCGCTGCGGCCGCTCGTTCCGGAAAATTCTTGGAGATTGATACGGCCGAGGCTGTCGCGAATCCTCGGGTGGTTGATATTCATCTGGAGCACTCTGCCGGACACGAGTTCATTGTGATGGTGCGAGAGGACAGGGGTGAGGCCCGGATCCTCTTCGAGGACTACCTGTTCGATGCCGTGCCTGTCCATAGGGTTCTGGAGTTTCTGGATCTGCTTGCAAGCTGTGAAGTCGTCCTCGCGCTGAACCGGTCCGGGCGTCTGCTGTCTTTGACGGTCTCCTTGCCCGAGGGTGACTGGATTGACAGGCGGACTTGTGCCAATGACTTTTCGGAGTGGGAGAGGAGCGTTGGAGAGCGTGGCTAGCACTCCGAAGGATCCCGAGACTTTGTCTGACCAGAGGACGTGCGGTGAGTTTAGTGGGCCAATTCCTGCCAAGGGGTGCTTCTTCCGGGGCCGCCTCTTGATGACGCGCAGCTCATGTTGGTGGCGAGGGAGTAATGAGGGCGGCGAGGTGGCGCACCTTCCTTTACGGCGAGCCCGAGGCGACCTGGCTCGAACGTGCACCGAACGCGCACCGAACGCCGAGGACGCCCTCAAGGCTCGCGCCGAGGTCGTAGCCCCAGCTGAGTACAGATGAACGAGGCCGGCACCGGGGCTCAACGGAAGGCGGAGGCATTCTCCGAAACCCACTGACGGAATGGCCTGGCCGGGGAGCCGGTCACCCGCGAGACCGTGTCGCGCACCTTCAGCAGCTCGTCGTCGATGTCCCCGCCCGTCACATCGAGCACCGCATCCGCGGCCTCGTCTCCCAGGAACGCGGCCATGTGACGGTGGGCCTCCTCCCTGTTGATCTCAACGAACGGCACCTCCCGCTCCAGTACTGCCGCGATGGCCGCCACCTGCTGCCGGGCGGTCACCCGCTCCGGACCGGTCAGGGCGTACGTCCGGCTCCGGTGACCGGACTCGATCAGCGCCACCCGCGCCACCGACGCGATGTCCGCAGGGTGGATCGTGGGGAGCCCGATGTCCGCATACGGCACCCTGACCGGTTGGTGCTCGCGGATGGACGCCGCCCACCACAGGGCGTTCGAGACGAACTGCGTCGGCCGCAGAATCGTCCAGGCCATGCCGCTGTCCTTGAGTAGTCGCTCGACAGCCAGGTTCTCGTCGGCGGGGCCCAGGTGCGGATGGGTCTGGACGGTAATGGACGACACGAGCACCACGTGCTCCACACCTGCCTGCCGGGCGGCGTCGAGGATGTCGGCATCTGGGCCCATGCGCGACACGAGGAACAGCGAGCGCACCCCCTCCAGCGCGCGCTTGAGCGAAGCAGGCTCGGCGAAGTCGCCCTCAACGGCCTCGACCCCTTCGGGGGACGAGGCCCGCGCGGCATCGCGAGTGAGACCTCTCAACGGCCCGGCGCCGCACGCGTGCACGGACGAGCTCACCTGCCCGAGGTCCTCCGAGCCCGGCGCCACCTCGACCGGCTCGCCCGTCGTCGCGACCATGGAATCCAGCACGCCTTCGATCTTGCCTGGTAGATCATCGACGAGTGGTCCGCCGGTGGCACGCCGTGAGAACTCGGGCGGTAGTGGACCCGCCGTCCTGTCCACATCGAGCTCCACTCCGCCGGCACGAAGACCCCCTTCGAGGACCTCTTCGCCCGGTACCCTTCCCCGAGACCGCGGTGCTGACGGACGTGATCCTCGACCCGCCGACGGAGGCCGTCGATCCCGAGGAGCTCTATCTGGCCGCGACGGCAGAGTCGGGCTGAGCCGGGGATTCGCGCGGATCTGCACCACCCGCGGCCAGGACCCGCTCTGCCTGCGCTTCTGCCGGCCCCACAGAGCCCGGAAGGGCTCCTGATCAGCCGTCGGGACTCGTGACGAGTTCGCTGCCAGGCACTGATTGTCCTTACTTCGGCCCCCGCGTCCGGGCCGGGCGGGTAGCTTGCCGGTATGACGAGTGATGACATTCCTGTGACGGTGGAACAGATCGGCGCTGCGCTGGCCGCGTTGGGCGTCTACGAGGGCAACAACACGCCGGTCGAGCACGTCGAAAGGGCCGCGCAGTTCGCCAGCCCCGACGTCTACCGGCTGCGTCTGCTCAACACCCTGCTGGGCGCGGTGCAGGGACAGGCGAAGCTCGCCGACGAGGCGGAGGAGGACGGCGAGGACCTCTTCACCGCATGG
The DNA here is from genome assembly GCF_036322525.1 of Streptomyces sp. BE20. Taxonomy (NCBI): domain Bacteria; kingdom Bacillati; phylum Actinomycetota; class Actinomycetes; order Kitasatosporales; family Streptomycetaceae; genus Streptomyces; species Streptomyces sp. BE20. The sequence goes on from NZ_JAQYWW010001123.1 coordinate 46,131, forward strand.
TTGGAGCAGCTGAACGGGGCTGGAGCCGGGGACGACCCGGTCAGGCAGATATCGTTCCTGGGCTGGCAGGTCCGGCGGGTGGGTATCCCGCTTTTCCTCCTCGCCAACGATCCGGACACCGGGGCCATCGTGGACGCGGCCGCGAAGGCTGCCGAGGCGCTGCACATCATGCTGGGCGTGATCGGCACACTTGAGGAGGCGGACCCGGCCGTCGACTTCGTCAACATCATCAACCAGGGCGGGATGCTGAGGGCGGGCCGAGAGCTACTGGTAACCGCTCTCGACAACACCGACACCGCGCTGGACACGTTCAAGTAGGTCGGCCCGTAGCGGCCCATGCCCAGGCCCAGGCCCCGGCCCCGGTCGGCCGGGGCCGCCTCCGGCGGCTCGCCCCGGACCAGGTCCGGGGCGGCCATGGCCGGGCCGTCCACGGGCCCGGAGGTCGCCCGGGCTTCTACGTGGCGGAGCCCGGGTGGAAGGGTACGGCGACGTCCATGACGTGCTCGCCCGGCTCGGCGGTTGCCCAGTTCGGGTAGTAGACCTCCCGGTTGGAGGCGCTGCGGGTGTGCCTGTGGCTGGCGAGCCAGGCACCGACGGCGTCGTGGACGGCGGCGCCCGACGCGGGAGCGTCGTCGCGCTTCGTCAGGGCGGTGTACGCCTCGCGGTGCGCGGCCTCGATGCGAACCCCGATGTGCCCTGCCGGTTCGACCGGACTGTCGGTGGGGGCGCAGACTTCGACCGGGCCTTCGGAGTCGTCGTCCACCAGTCCGTGGTAGACGGCGAAGAGCGGTCCGGACAGGCAGGCGTTGGCATGCCGCAGGTGGGTGAGGAGCAGTTCGGCCGCTTCGGCGAGGAAGGCCGGCAGGTGCGCGGCGCTCACGTGGCGTTGGATGCTGAGCACCTTCTGCTCGGGGACGTCCCGTTCGGCGATCTCGTACATGGTCTGCGGCCTTCCTGCCAGGACCGCCCGGGTGTAGGTCACCGTGGCGCGGCGGGCTGCGTGTGTGCGCGCTTGTTCGTGCCAGTACGCGTCGAGCAGGGGGACGCGATCCGCTGCGTCCGCGTCGAGTACTGCGGCGATCCGGGCCAGTGGCATTCCCAAGGCGCGCAGCAGCGCGATGTGGCGGGCGCGTTCCACCTGGGTGGGGCCGTAGCGGCGAAGCCCGGTGCGCGGGTCGACGTGGGCGGGCGGCAGCAGCCCCCGTGCGTCGTAGAGCCGCAGCGCCTTGGGGCTGAGCCGGGTCGCGGCGGCGAGTTCCCCGATGGTGATCGTCTGTTCCTGCACGCGGATCACTGTGCCCCCTGCCCCAGGGGCAGGAGCAAGTCCACCATCGGGCGCGGCATCCCCTCGGCTCCGGACGCCCGGGTCGGGAGGCGGAGGCGTGGGATGCGGCCCCGGACGCGGGGCGTCGCCGGGCACGCTCCCGGAGGCAGGGCAGGACGCTTGGTGACCGAATGATCGGGCTTAATACCAGGCAGCCGGTCAAGGTGCGTGCTCTTGCGGCAGATCCGGTCAACTTCTGCCCGGCCTGCAGATCCACGGTGCCCAGCCGGTTTCCTGGTCCCGAACAGGCCACGAGGCCGGGACCGACCGTCGGCCCAGGCTTCCGGGGCGGGAGGACGGACGCCACATGGTCGGCATCGACGGCGGCGGTCGCGCTGATGCGCACGATGACGCCCCGATCCCTCAGGATCACCAGGACCCTCCCGAGCAGGTACCCGAGGGCGGGGACCTCGTACCGGAGACCTCCCTGCCCAACGACCTGGTCGCCCTGATGGTGATGCACGGCGAGGCGTACTGGGAGTACGCGCGCCTGCACCTCGGCGATCCCGACGCCGCCGACGCGCTGGTCGACGACGTCTTCGCGGACCTCGCCGCCAACTGGAACCTGGTGCTGCGCCAGGAGAACGCGGGGCAGTTCTGCTGGGGTGTGCTGCGGGCGACGGTCGACGACACGCCGGAGCGTGTCGTCCGGCCGTCGGCCTTCACCTCCGCCGCGTTCGCGTTCGCCATGGCCGACGCCCGGGAGGCGTTCCGGGCGCTGGAGAGCGGGATCGGCCTGTTCGCGGCGATCGGCGACCTGCCGGACAGGCAGCACGACGTGGTCGTGCTGACCTACGTGCTCGGCTATCCGGTCGTCACCGCCGCACGGATCATGGGTATCACCAAGAGCGGGGTGTACAGCCTGCGCCGCGACGCCCGCCGCCGGCTCGCCTCGGCGCTGGGTCTGGACGAACAGAGCGCCGAGACGGCGGAAGAGCAGTGATCGACATCCACGGCGCCGTCGACGCGCAGTCCGGCGCCGTCCGCGGGGCCTCGGACCCGGGCCCGGCCTGGTCGCCGCTCGCGTCAGTGCGTCTGCCGCAGTCCGAGGCCAGGGGTCGGGCCTCCGCCTGTCTCGACGGCGCGCCGGCCAGGGTCGCGGCGCGCCTGGCGGCGCGGACGTGGGCCTCGCAGCGGCCTTCACCGTCGGTCGCGGTCCGTCTGGACCGGGCCGGGTTCGAGCTGCTGGCGCTGTGTCACCTGGTGCTGGAGGACGCCCGGTCGCCGGGGTGGATCGCGGCGCTGACGGACGCGTCGGCGATCGAGCCGTACGGGGCGCTCGTTCTCGGAGCGCTGTGCCACCTGGCTGTCCACGAGGGGGAGGACGAGGACGGCGCGGTCATGCGCCGGGCGCTGGCGGACGGGCCGCGGACGTGGTGGCAGCTCGGGGCCGGGGCAGGATGCTTCCAGGCCGCCTACGCCCTCGCCTGTCTGTGTGCCGGAAGGGGGGACCAGCGCGAGGCGCGGCACTGGCAGGACCAGGCCCGCCGGCTGGCGGGGGTGCGGGACGTGCGTTCGGCGGTCCTGGCCGCCTTCGCCGGGTTCCGGCCCGGCCACGGCCTGTGCGCCGACGTCCGCCAGGCCCTCGCGGCCCTGCCCACCAGCCACGACCCGGACTTCGGGCGCACACCCGCGATCGATCCCGAGGTGCTGGCCGCGGCACTCCGCCGGCACCGCACCGGCGCTTGCTGCCGACCCGCGCTGCCGTAGCGGGCTGAGGAGGACGTCGGGGCGGCGTTGCACGCGGTGACGCTGGCCGACCTGCCGTCCTGGTCGCGAAGCAGACCCTGAAGGTCCCGTTGACGGCGCCTCGTCCGTCAGCACCGCGGCGTACACCGACTTCGGCCCCGCGGGATCTTCGCCGCGCCGATCGACGTCGACTGACCCGCCCCTACCGGGCGGGAGTCCCCCGGGTGTGACTGGTAGAGGGTCGAGGGTGGATCCTGTCCCCGGGGCGGGTCAGTTGATCCGGTCCGGCGCACTGGCGACGAATTGGGGTTCGAACCGCGGGACGAGCCACTGTCTGGGGGCGGAGGTCCTTCGCCGAGCCTCTCGGAGGCAAGGCTGCTTCCCTTCGCAACCACCGTCAATGGGGATGTGGCGTTCTGGATATGCGAGTCAGTCGACCCCGAGACTTGGGAGATCGTTGTCTTCAAGCGGCAGCCAGGGTATGGAGCCGACCCGTGGACCCGGTTCGAGGTCGGGTTCGGGGAGTTTCTCGTAGGTCTTCTTGAGTGACCGGCGAGATGAACGGGCAGCGGCCCCGGGCCCGGCGGGCCGGCGGGGGTCAGAGCGGGACGCTGGCGAGCATTCGGAACCGGCCCGTCCCGGTGTCCGGGACGGTCAGCTCGCCGTCGTGGGCGGCGAGGCGCTCGCGCAGTCCGCGCAGCCCTGTCCC
>NZ_JAQYWW010001124.1:0-367 GCF_036322525.1 Streptomyces sp. BE20
GGGGGGGCCCAAACAAACCCCAAAACAAAAAAAAAAAAAAACAAAAAAAAACACCCAAACAAAACAAAAAAAATAATATGACACAACCCAACAAAAAAACAAACAACAAACCCACCACCCGCCTGCGCGAAGTCCAAAAAAAATCATAAAACAAGCAAACCCCAAGCCCACCCCACACACCCACACACCCCCCCCCCCCCCCCACCAACACACAACCCCCCCCACCCCACCAACACCCCCACAAAAACCCCACCACAAAAAGTCGTAACTTTATGCCCCCAGGGAACCCACGTACACCGCCCCCCCCCACAAATTAAAACCCCCCCACCCCCCCTGGATTGGGAGGATAAACCAGCACAATAGCAAA
>NZ_JAQYWW010001125.1:0-395 GCF_036322525.1 Streptomyces sp. BE20
GGCAGTTCACTATGTGTCTGGAGCTCCGACGTGTTCTCTTGCGAGCTCCCCGCGCCTGCGGGGCTGTTCCCAGCTCCTCCTCCACCACCTCGTCGGACGGCGCCTGCTCCCCGCGCCTGCGGGGCTGTTCCCAGTGGCGCCTTCTCCTCCGCGGTCTTGGCCTCCCTGCTCCCCGCGCCTGCGGGGCTGTACCCAGCCACCACAGCCCCGGGGAGTTGGCCCACGCCTGCTCCCCGCGCCTCCGGTGCTGTTCCCGGATCCTCGCCGGGGTCCTGGAGGTGTTCCCACTGCTCCCCGCGCCTGCGGGGCTGTTCCCCAAGTCGGGCACGGTGTTCTCCTGCTGGATGGCTGCTCCCCGCGCCTGCGGGGCTGTACCCTTCTACCGCTTCTCCGAC
>NZ_JAQYWW010001126.1:0-438 GCF_036322525.1 Streptomyces sp. BE20
CGCACCGCGATGGAGTACATGAAGTCCTTCTACACCGAGAAGATCTCCCCGGTCGGCACCAGCGCCCTCAACGGCTTCATCAGCGGCGACGTCGCGATGTTCCCGTTCTTCCAGTCGGTCATCGCCAACGTCCAGACCGGCGGCGCGAAGACCGAGGGCAAGTGGGCCGTCGCCCCGATGCCCACCGGCCCCAAGAGCGGCTGCTCCATGGTCGGCGGCCACAGCCTGGTCGCAGGCTCCGCGAGCAAGAACCTGAAGGGCGCCGGCACCTTCATGCGCTGGCTCGCCTCCCCCGAACGCAGCGCCCAGTACATGGACTTCCACGCGATCTTCCCGTACGACCTCGGCAAGGTGGACCCGGCCGTGAAGGCCACCGTGGACGGCAAGGTCAAGGCCGACCCCAACTGGGCGCCCATCTTCGAACAGCTCGCCCGCAAC
>NZ_JAQYWW010001127.1:0-309 GCF_036322525.1 Streptomyces sp. BE20
ACCGTCGCCAAACTCGCCGAGGCCTAGCTCAGCATCATAGGCATAGGACACCGCACGCCGGACACCACCAGGGGCGGAATAATCGCCGAGGTCAGTACCAACCACGTCAGCGCACCGTGGAACTCGCTCGCCACCGCGGCGGAGCTCAGCCTGACCGTCCTCGCCATCTACTACCTCGGCGCGCCGCTCCGTTCGACGGGAAGCCGCTCATGACCGCCCAGGTCCTGGAGGTCAGCTCGCTCGACACCACACTGCACACCCCCGACGGCCGGGCCCTGCACGTCCTGCACGGCATCGACCTCACCATCG
>NZ_JAQYWW010001128.1:0-337 GCF_036322525.1 Streptomyces sp. BE20
CCCGGACGGAATTGACGAGGCTCGCCGACCTCGGCGGCACCAAACCTGCAGGGCGTTCGTCGAGCGTCAGATCCGCAACCCGCATATCGCGCGGCCTCGCACATACCTGAGAGTTTCCTTGGAATAACAGGGGAACGGGAAAACGCGTAACATCAGATCCTACTCCATCGTTTGTCTAGCGTGAGAACGAAACAGCCACTAGTTCTCGCGGACGAACTGGCCTCCTCCCGTGCGCGCTCCCTGGTCAAGACGCTCTCCGGCGTCGGCCGCCACCACCGAGAAGTGCCGTCCTGCAGCGCGCCATCGTCCAACCTCAGCTCGCCCTGGCAGCCGCAAG
>NZ_JAQYWW010001129.1:0-375 GCF_036322525.1 Streptomyces sp. BE20
ATCACCAGGGAGCAGGGCAAGCGCCTGTCCGAGGGCCGGGGCGAGGTGGCGCGCTCGCTGACCATCCTGGACTTCACCATCGGCGAGGCCCGCCGCATCAACGGCGTCACCACCCCGGCCGAGGAGCCGCGCACCCTCGCCATGACGTTCCGGCGCCCGCTCGGCGTGGTCGGACTCATCACCCCGTGGAACTTCCCGGTCGCCATCCCGATGTGGAAGGTGGCGCCCGCCCTGATCGCCGGTTGCACGGCCGTCCTGAAGCCCTCGCCGCTGACCCCCTGGACCTCGGCGCTGCTGGTGCAGGCGTTCGTCGACGCCGGGCTGCCCGCCGGCGTCCTCAACCTCGTCCAGGGCGACCGCGACCCCGGCGAGGCC
>NZ_JAQYWW010001130.1:0-8943 GCF_036322525.1 Streptomyces sp. BE20
CACCGCCGTCACCGGCTCGTCCCGCAGCGCTGCGGCGACCGCTTCCGCGTCCGCCACGTCACAGGCCACCGCCCGCACCTTCGCCGAAGCGAGCTCCTCGACCAGCCCGGCATCCCCACCGGAACGGGACAGCAACAGCAGGTCACGGACACCGTGCGTCTCGACCAGATGCCGGGCGACCAGGCCACCGAGCGTGCCGGTCGCGCCCGTCACCACCACCGTGCCGTCACCGAACTCCACCGGAGCGGACGCGGAACCCGACAGGCGCACCAGACGCGGCACAGTGACCACGCCCTCGCGCACCAGCGCCTGCGGCAGCGGATAGAACACGTCCTCGGACGCGTCCACCAAGTGGAGCCGGTCCGGGTACTCGGCCTGCGCCGACCGCACCAGACCCCACAACACGGCACCGTCCGCATCGGCGATCTCCGCACCTTCCGCACCGAACGTCCGCACCACCAGGCGCGAATCCGACCACGCCGCATCCGCCAGCCACGCCTGAAGCAGCACCAGCAAAGCGGCAGCCCGCTCCCGGGCCGCACCCGCCGCCGTCGCATCCACCAACAGCACCGGCACCGGCACCGGCAGCGCGTCACCGAGACGCATCACCGCACCCGGCACCTCACCCGACACCTCCTGCGGGGCCCAGTCCACGGCGTAGAGCAGACGCTCGGCCGCTCCGCCGCCCAACTGGCCGGCCGCGACCGGCCGCAGGGTGAGCCGGTCGACCCGGGCGACCGGCAGGCCGGTCGGGTCCGCCAGATCGAGTCCCACCGTGTCGGTGCCGCTCCGGGCCGTCAGCCGCACCCGCAGCGAGGTACCGGCGGCCGGGGCGAACCGGTGGACCCCGGAGAACGCGAACGGCAGCAGCAGCCCGTCACCGGACAGCAGCGCCGCCGGGCCGATCGTGTGCAGGACCGCGTCGAACAGCGCCGGGTGCAGCCCGAATCCGTCGTCCGGCGCGTCGGTCCGCACCTCGGCGAACACCTCCTCGCCGCGCCGCCACAGCCGGCGCAGGCCCCGGAAGGCCGGCCCGTAGTCGAGGCCGGCGTCCGCGAACGCCTCGTACAGCCCGGCCAACGGCAGCTCCTCGGCGCCGGCCGGCGGCCAGTCGACCAGGTCGGCGTCGACGTCGGCGGCTTCGGCGGCGGAGAGGACACCGGTGGCGTGCAGGACCCACGGCTCGCCGTCGTCGGCGCGGGAGTGGATCGTGACCGGGCGTCGGCCGTCCTCCTCGGTCACGGTGAGCCGGAGGGTCACCGTGCCGCGCTCGGACAGGGTCAGTGGCGCCTGGAGCAGGAGTTCGTCCAGCGCCGGCGCGCCGGCGCGTTCGCCGGCGGCGAGCGCCAGCTCGACCAGCGCGGTTCCCGGCAGCATGGCGCGGCCCAGCACGGTGTGCTCGGCCAGCCAGGGCTGGGTGGCCGCGGTGAGCGTTCCGGTGAGGACCACCGTGGCGGTGTCCGGGAGGTCGACCGCGGCACCGAGCAGCGGATGACCGGTCGGGTCCAGGCCGAGGCCGTGGGCGTCGCCGCCACCGGGGCGCGGGCGGGGCCAGAGCCGGCGGTGGGTGAACGGGTAGGTCGGCAGGTCCGCCCGGCCCGCCCCGCCGACGACCGACCGCCAGTCGACGTCGGCGCCGTCGACGAACAGCGTGGCGACCGAGGTCAGGAGGGTCAGCGGCTCGGTGTGCCCGCGGCGCAGCGCCGGCACGGCCAGCAGCCCGGCGTCCGCCTCCTGGACCAGGGTGGTGAGCACCGCGTCGGGCCCCACCTCCAGGACCCGGGTGACCCCCTGGGCGGCGAGTGTGTGGACGGCGTCGGCGAAACGGACCGGGCGGCGGACCTGGTCGACCCAGTAGTCGGGGTCGGTCCATTCGCCCCCGGCGACCGCCGCACCGGTGACGGTGGAGACCGCGGCCACCCTCGGCTCGGCGAACGTCAGCCCGGCGGCCTCCTTCGCGAAGTCGGCGAGCACCGGCTCCATGAGCCGGGAGTGGAAGGCGTGGCTGGTCCGCAGGCGGCCGGTCTTCCAGCCGCGCTCGGCGGCGGCCGTCGCGGCCCGCTCGATCGCGGCGTCCGATCCGGAGAGCACGACCGCGCGGGGCCCGTTGACGGCCGCCACGTCGATGTCCCCGCACGCCGCCCGGACGTCGGCCTCGGCGGCGCGCACCGTGAGCATCCCGCCCCCGGCCGGCAGGGCCTGCATCAGCCGACCGCGTGCGGTGACCAGCCGGGCCGCGTCGGCCAGGGTGAGGACCCCGGCCACGTGGGCGGCGGTGATCTCGCCGACCGAGTGTCCGGCGACCACGTCCGGCCTGACGCCCCAGTGCTCCAGCAGGGCCGACAGCGCGACCTCGACGGCGAAGAGGGCGGGCTGCGCCGTCCCGGTCCGGTGGATCCCCTCCTCGTCGTCGAGCAGGTCGTGGGCGGGCAGGCCGAGCGCGGCGCACACGGCGTCGAACGCGGCCGCGTACACCGGGAACGCCGTGTGGAGCTCGCGGCCCATGCCGACCCGCTGGGCGCCCTGGCCGGTGAAGACGAGGGCGAGCCGGCCGGGGCGTGCGGTGCCCCGGACGGTGCCGCCCTCGGACAGCGCGGCGGCCAGTGCGGGCCGGTCCGGGCCGAGGGCGACGGCCCGGTGCGGCAACCGGGACCGGTCGGCGAGCGTACGGGCGACCGCGCCCGGCTGCACGTCCGGACGATCGGTGAGGAACGCGGCCAGTCGGCGGGCCTGGGCGTCCAGCGCGGTCTCGTCGGCCGCCGCGAGGACGACGGGGACGACGGGGGCCGCGGGGGTGGCCGGCAGAGGCGTCTCGGTCGGGGCGGCGGCCGGCTCGGTGGCCGGTGCGGCTTCGAGGATGACGTGGGCGTTGGTGCCGCTGATCCCGAACGAGGACACCGCCGCCCGGCGCGGCCGACCGGTCGCGGGCCAGTCACGCGCCTCGGTCAGCAGCTCCACCGAGCCCGCCGACCAGTCCACGTGCGACGACGGCTCATCCACGTGCAGGGTGCCGGGCAGCACGCCGTGCCGCATCGACTCCACCATCTTGATGATCCCGGCCACACCCGCCGCCGCCTGCGTGTGACCGAGGTTCGACTTCACCGACCCCAGCCACAACGGCTCGTTCTCCGCACGGTCCTGGCCGTAGGTCGCCAGGAGAGCCTGGGCCTCGATCGGGTCGCCCAGCGGCGTGCCCGTGCCGTGGGCCTCCACCACGTCCACGTCGCCGGTGCCGAGCCGTGCGTTGGCCAGCGCCTGGCGGATCACCCGCTGCTGCGAGGGGCCGTTCGGGGCGGTCAGGCCGTTCGACGCGCCGTCGGAGTTCACGGCACTCCCCCGGACGACCGCGAGGACCGGGTGGCCCAGGCGCTGCGCGTCCGAGAGCCGCTCCACGAGCAGCATGCCGACACCCTCGCCCCACCCGGTACCGTCCGCGCCCTCGGCGAACGACTTGCACCGGCCGTCGGGCGCCAGGCCGCGCTGGCGCGAGAACCCGATGAACGTGTTCGGGGTCGCCATCACGGTGACGCCCCCGGCGAGCGCCAGCTCGCACTCCCGGTTCCGCAGCGCCTGCACCGCCAGGTGCAGGGCGACCAGGGAGGAGGAACACGCGGTGTCGACGGTGAGTGTCGGCCCCTCCAGACCGAAGGTGTAGGCGACCCGGCCGGACGCGATGCTCCCGCCGGTGCCCAGGAATCCCTCGGCCGCCTCCGCCGAGTTGCCCATCACCAGCGCGTAGTCGTTGTACATGACGCCCGCGAACACACCGGTCCGCGAGCCACGCAGCCCCAGCGGGTCGATCCCCGCCCGCTCGAACGCCTCCCACGACGTCTCCAGCAGCAGCCGGTGCTGCGGGTCCATCGCCAGCGCCTCACGCGGCGAGATCCCGAACACCGTCGGGTCGAAGTCGGCGGCCCCGGACAGGAATCCGCCGTCCCGGGAGTACGACGTACCCGGGTGGTCGGGGTCGGGGTGGTAGAGGTTCTCCACGTCCCAGCCACGATCGGTCGGGAACGTCCCGATCGCGTCCCGGCCCGCAGCCACCAGCTCCCACAGGTCCTCGGGCGAACCGATCCCGCCGGGGAACCGGCAGGCCGTCCCGACGATCGCGATCGGCTCGGACGCGGCCTGCTCGGCCCCGCGGAGCTGCTCCCGGGTGTCGTGGAGCTCGGCGGTGACTCGTTTGAGGAAGTAACGCAGCCGATCCTCGGGGACCCGGCCTGGCTCGCTCATGTGCTGTTGCCTCTCGTTGCTGCGGCGGGTCAGGAGATTCCGAATTCCTTGCCGATCAGGTCGAACATCTCGTCGTCGGTGGCGGCTTCCAACTCGTCGACGAGGACGGCGCCGCCGGTGCCGCCGGTCGGCACCGTGTCCGCGCCCTGCCAGGCGGCGAGCAGGCCGTGCAGCCTGGCGGTCACCCGCGACCGCTCGTCGTCACCGGCCGACGCCGCCTGCAACCCCTTTTCGAGCCGGTCGAGTTCGGCCAGGAGGGCCGCCACCGAGGAGACCGTGGCGGGCCTGAGCCGCTCGGCGAGGTGAGCGGCGAGAGCGGCGGTGTTCGGGTAGTCGAAGACCAGCGTGGACGGCAGTCGCAGGCCCGTCACGGCCATCAGGCGGTTGCGCAGGTCGACCGCGATGAGCGAGTCGAAGCCCAGCTCGCTGAACGGCCGCGCGACCGGGACGGCGGCGCCGGAGTCGTACCCCAGCACGGCCGCAACCTGACCCTGGACGGCTTCGAGCACGATCCGGTCCTGGTCCTCGGCGGGCAGGCCCTCCAGGCGCCGGCCCAGTGCCGGCCCCGCCGACACGTCCCGGCGGCTACGCGGTGCGCGGACCAACCCGGCCAGCAGCGGGGGCAGCAGGCCGACCTCGGCCGCCTGGCCGAGCGCGGCCGGGTCGAGGGCGAGCGGGGCGACCAGCGGCTCGCCGGTGCCGAGCGCGGCGTCGAGCGCGGCGAGGCCCTGTTCCGCCGTGAGCGGCAGGACACCGCCGCGCCGCATCCGCTCCCGGTCGGCGTCGGTGAGGGACTCGCCCATCCCCGCGTCCCACAGGCCCCAGGCGAGGGAGGTCGCGGGGACTCCCCGCGCGCGCAGCTGGGTCGCGTAGGCGTCCAGGAAGGCGTTGGCCGCGGCGTAGTTACCCTGACCGGCGTTGCCGAACAGACCGGCCGCCGAGGAGTAGAGGACGAAGGCGCTGAGCGTCCTGCCCTCCGTCGCGGCGGCGAGGTTGCGCGCGGTGTCGACCTTGACCCGGAACACCGTGTCGAGGCGCTCGGGCGTCAGATCGGCGAGGAGGGCGTCGTCCAGCACACCGGCGGCGTGGATCACCGCGGTCACCGGCTCGCCCCGCAGCGCTGCGGCGACCGCTTCCGCGTCCGCCACGTCACAGGCCACCGCCCGCACCTTCGCCGAAGCGAGCTCCTCGACCAGCCCGGCATCCCCACCGGAACGGGACAGCAACAGCAGATCACGAACACCGTGCGTCTCGACCAGATGCCGGGCCACCAGCCGACCCAGGGTGCCGGTCGCACCCGTCACCACCACCGTGCCGTCACCGAACTCCACCGGAGCGGACACGGAACCCGTCACCCGCACCAGACGCGGCGCGGACACCACGCCCTCGCGAACGACGGCCTGCGGCAGCGGATAGAACACGTCCTCGGCCGCGTCCACCAAGTGGAGCCGGTCCGGGTGCTCGGCCTGCGCCGACCGCACCAGACCCCACAACGCGGCACCGTCCGCATCGGCGATCTCCGCGCCTTCCGCACCGAACGTCCGCACCACCAGGCGCGAATCCGACCACGCCGCATCCGCCAGCCACGCCTGAAGCAGCACCAACAGCGCGGCCGCCCGGTCCCGGGCCGCACCCGCCCCCGTCGCATCCACCAACAGCACCGGCACCGGCACCGGCAGCGCGTCACCGAGACGCATCACCGCACCCGGCACCTCGGCCGCCACCTCCTGCGCGGCCCACTCCACACCGAACAGCAGTCGGTCGGCGAGGCCGCCGAACTGACCGGCCGCGACCGGCCGCAGTGCGAGGCTCTCCACGGCCGCGACCGGACCACCCGACGAGTCGGTGAACGTGAGCCGGACCGTGTCGGTACCGGGCGCGGGAGCGATCTCGACCCGGAGGCTCGTCCCGGCCGGGCCCGCGACCCGGACCCCGGAGAAGCCGAACGGCAACCGGACACCGCCGTCGACCGGGAGCGCGCCACCCGCGCCGATCGCGTGCAACGCCGCGTCGAACAGCGCCGGGTGCAGCGCGTACCCGGCGGTCGCGTGATCGAGCTCGACCTCGGCGAACACCTCCTCGCCGCGCTTCCAGACGCCCTTCAGACCCTGGAACGCCGGCCCGTACTCCAGCCCGGCGGCTGCCGCCGCCGGGTAGAAGCCGGCGACGTCGATCTCGTCCGCGCCCGCCGGCGGCCAGACCGCCGCCGCGGCGGCGGTGTCCGGGAACGGCTCGGCGGCGTCGCTCAGCACGCCCTCGGCGTTGAGCACCCACGCGGCGTCGTCCTCGTGCCGGGAGTGGATCGTCACCGCGCTGCGGCCGTCCTCGGGCGCGGCCAGGGTGACCCGGACCTGGGCCCCGTCCTGGTCCCCGAAGGTCAGCGGGGCCTGGAGCAGCAGTTCGTCCAGCACCGGAAGCCCGGCCTGCTCCCCGGCGGCGAGCGCCATCTCCACCAGTGCCGTGCCCGGGACGACCGTACGGCCGGAGACCGCGTGGTCGGCCAGCCACGGGTGCGTACGGGTCGAGAGCCTTCCGGTGAAGACACTGTCACCGGAGGGAAGTTCGACCGCGGCGCCGACCAGCTGGTGCCCGGTGCCGACGAGGCCGAGGCCGACGGCGTCACCGGTGGAACCGGTCCGGGGCCGCGGCCAGTACCGGCGGTGCCGGAAGGCGTAGGTGGGCAGGTCGGCGCGCGGGCCGGTGCCGAGCACCGAGCCCCAGTCGACGTCCTGGCCCTCCACGAACAGCGCCCCGACTGCCGTGAGCAGCGCCATGACCTCGTCCCGGTCACGGCGTAGCGCGGCGACGGAGGTCAGCTCCGGACGCAGTTCGCCGATCAGTGCGGTGAGGACGCCGTCAGGGCCCAGTTCGAGCACACGGCCGGCGTCGAGAGCGGTGACGGCGTCGGCGAAGCGGACCGGCTCGCGGACCTGCCGGACCCAGTACTCCGGGTCCGACCACTGGCCGGGTGCCACCGGGGCACCGGTCACCGTGGAGACGGCGGGGGTCACCGGGTCGGCGAAGCCGAGCGTCCCGACGATCGTGCGGAACTCGTCGAGCATCGGCTCCATCAGGCGGGAGTGGAACGCGTGGCTGGTCCGCAGCCGGGACGTCTTCCAGTCCCGGTCCGAGGCCAGTTCGGCGATCCGCGCGATGTCGCCCTCCGCGCCGGACACGACCACGGCGTCCGGTCCGTTCACCACGGCGACGTCGATGTCGGGGAACGCCTGGCGTACCTCGGCCTCCGAGGCCCCGACGGCCAGCATCGCCCCGCCCGCCGGGAGGGCCTGCATCAGCCGGCCCCGGGCGGCGACGAGCTTCGCCGCGTCGGCCAGGGTCAGGACCCCGGCGGCGTGGGCGGCAGCGATCTCACCGACCGAGTGACCGGCCACGACGTCCGGCTCCACGCCCCACGAGCGGACGAGGGCGAGCAGCGCCACCTCGACCGCGAAGATCGCCGGCTGCGCCCAGCCGGTCAGGTCCAGCCGCTCCCGGTCCTCCAGGACCTCCCGCAGCGGGAGGCCGAGCACGGCGCACACCTCGTCGAAGGACGCGGCGAACACCGGGAACGCCTCGTACAACTCCCGGCCCATACCGGCCCGCTGGGACCCCTGACCGGTGAACACCACGGCCAGAGCGGCGCGGTGCGCCTCCCCGAACCGCGTCCCGGCCCCGGGTTCGTCGCCCGAACCGACGCCGGCCAACGCGCGGTCGAGCGCGGGGTGGTCGGTGGCGAGGAGCAGGGCACGGTGCCTCAGGGCCGCTCGACCGGCGAGGGCCCGGCCCACCCGGTCCAGCGACAGGTCTGCCGTGTCGGCGGTGCGCAGGCGGGCGGCGTAGGCGTGCAGCGCGTCCGGGTCCGCCGCGCTGAGCACGATCGGTGTCACCGGAAGGCTCCGACCCGACGCGGCGGCCGGGGAACTCGGAGCCACGGCTTCGAGGATGACGTGGGCGTTGGTGCCGCTGATGCCGAACGAGGACACCGCAGCCCGGCGCGGCCGGTCGGTGGCCGGCCAGTCGCGGGCCTCGGTCAGCAGCTCGACCGCACCGGCGGACCAGTCGACCTGGGAGGACGGCGCGTCGACGTGCAGCGTGCCCGGGAGGATCCCGTGGCGCATCGACTGCACCATCTTGATGATGCCCGCGACACCTGCCGCCGCCTGCGTGTGCCCGAGGTTCGACTTCACCGAACCCAGCCACAGCGGCTCGTTCTCCGCACGGTCCTGGCCGTAGGTGGCGAGGAGCGCCTGGGCCTCGATCGGATCACCGAGCGAGGTACCCGTCCCGTGCGCCTCAACTGCGTCCACGTCCCGCGCCGTCAGACCCGCCGACTCCAGCGCCTGGCGGATCACCCGCTGCTGCGAGGGGCCGTTCGGGGCGGTCAGACCGTTGGACGCGCCGTCCTGGTTCACCGCACTGCCCCGCACCACCGCCAGGACCGGGTGACCCAGACGCTCGGCGTCCGCGAGCCGCTCCACGAGCAGCATGCCGACACCCTCGCTCCACCCGGTGCCGTCCGCGCCCTCGGCGAAGGACTTGCACCGGCCGTCGGCCGCCAGACCCCGCTGCCGCGAGAACCCGACAAAGGTGTTCGGCGTCGCCATCACGGTGACACCACCCGCCAGCGCCGCGTCACACTCCCCGCTGCGCAGCGCCTGCACCGCCAGGTGCAGAGCGACCAACGAGGACGAGCACGCCGTGTCGACCGTG
>NZ_JAQYWW010001131.1:0-239 GCF_036322525.1 Streptomyces sp. BE20
CTGCTCGCCGACGAACCCACCACCGCACTCGACGTGACCGTCCAGCGCACCGTCCTCGACCTGCTCGACCGGCACCGCGAGGACCGCGGCCTCGCCACCCTCCTGATCACCCACGACAGCGCGGCCCCGGCCTCGCCGTGATCGGCACCCTGATCGGCCTGTTCTCCGTGCCGCACTTCACCCGCGTGGTGCGCGCCGTCGTGCTCTCGCTCAGCGAGCGCGGCTTCGTCCAGGCCGCC
>NZ_JAQYWW010001132.1:0-405 GCF_036322525.1 Streptomyces sp. BE20
CCCGCCCCCCCCCCCCCCCCCCCGGCCCCCCCCCCCCCCCCCCCGCCGGTGATCAAGCACCGCAGGCCCCCCGCGGCGTCTGTATGTGACCGTCGCCCCGCAGTGTGCAGGCCAGCTCTCACGGCTGACCCCCGCGGGCGCGGGGAGGACCCGGAAGTCCGCAGGTGCACACTGCGCACGGCCGGCACAAGGGTGACGGCGCGGTGAGGGCCTACGCCATTTAACTGGGGGGGGGGTGGGGGGGGGGGGGGGCCGGGGGGGGGGGGGGGGGCGGGCGGGCGGCCGGGTGGGCGGGCCCCGCCCGGGGCACCACCCAACACCCCGAAGCCCGGGGCGCGGGGGGGCGCCGGCGCCCCACCGAGCCCCCTGCGCCGGGCCCCGCGGACCGCGCCGGGGGCGTGGGCG
>NZ_JAQYWW010001133.1:0-28949 GCF_036322525.1 Streptomyces sp. BE20
CCGGGGGATGCTGGAGGTCCTGCCGCTCACCCACATCCGCGGGCGTTCCCTGCACGACGCCTTCGTGATCGTGGACGAGGCGCAGTCGCTGGAACGCAACGTCCTGCTCACCGTCCTCTCCCGGATCGGCCAGGGCTCACGGGTGGTCCTCACCCACGACGTCGCCCAGCGCGACAACCTCCGGGTCGGCCGCCACGACGGCGTCGTCGCCGTCGTCGAGAAGCTCAAGGGCCACCCGCTCTTCGCCCACATCACCCTCACCCGCTCCGAACGCTCACCGATCGCGGCCCTCGTCACCGAAATGCTGGAAGGCCCCGACATCTGACCGGCGCGAGGAGGGACCGTGTCCGGGTGGCGATGTGCCGGCGCCGGTCGGTCCCTCCCGCGGATCGGCCCCGGGCGAACCCGGTACTCCCCCGATACGCCCCCGGGTGTCCGCCGCCCGGTGGGCGGCGGACACCCGGGGGAAGCCGCGGTTTCCCGCGGTCCTCCGCTCGTGCGCGGACCTGACGTGGGTCCGGGGACCGGCGCTCCCACCGGCCCGGCGGGTCGGTCAGTTGCCGAGGGTGACCGCGGCGTCGTCGATCAGGAACGTGGTTCGGGCGGCGAGGTCCTCCCGGCCCACGAACCGCACGT
This sequence comes from Streptomyces sp. BE20, assembly GCF_036322525.1. Classification (NCBI taxonomy): domain Bacteria; kingdom Bacillati; phylum Actinomycetota; class Actinomycetes; order Kitasatosporales; family Streptomycetaceae; genus Streptomyces; species Streptomyces sp. BE20. Next base: position 637 of record NZ_JAQYWW010001133.1, read on the forward strand.
CGACGTACTGACCCGCGTACGAGGACAGGTCGACGCTCTTCTCGACGTACCCGGTGGTCGCGTCCAGGTTGGACCAGGTGGCGAGCACGGTGTCGCCGACCTGGACGGTCAGCTTGTCGTAGGGAACCGTCGTGGTTTCCTCGCTGGTGCTGATGTCCACCCAGAAGGACAGCGTGGCCCGGCAGCCGTAGGGGATGTGGACGGTCTGGGACAGCGTGTCGGTGCTGGTGCCGCCGTAGCCGTTCAGCCACGCCTTCCACGAGCCGCTGCGCGGCGGGGTGTAGGGGTTGGTGGAGTCGATGGTCCTGCGGTTCGAGGCCGTCCACGCGACGGGGCCGTCCTCGAAGCCGGGGTTGGCGAACAGCTGGGCCGTGGCGCACTGGCCGACGGTGTAGGTGATCCAGGAGAACGACAGGACGTCGTGGGCTCCGGTGGAGTCCGCGGCCGTGAGCGTGACGGTGCTCGTGGCCTGGGTGGTGGGGGTGCCGGAGATCAGACCGCTGGCGGAGTCGATCGTCAGACCGGCGGGCAGACCGGTGGCGGTGTAGGTGAGCGCGCCGGGGTTGCTGCTGGTGGCCTCGGTCCGAAGGTTCACCTCGGTGCCGGTCCGGGTGACCTGGTTGCCGGGATTGACCAGGGTGACGCCGGTGGTGATGCGGGGTCCGACGTTGACGGCGGCCCAGGCGTTGGCGGCGTTGCGGTAGGTGGGGCTGTCGGCGCCGTACAGGTCGGCGGCGGCCCGGAGGGTGGCGGTGCGAGCACCCGCGTAGTCGGTGGAGGAGGTCATGTAGGTGCTCAGCGCCCGGTACCAGATGGTCGCGGCGACGTCGCGTCCGATCGGGTTCACCGGTCGGCCGTCGGCGGTCGGGGAGTCGTAGGTGACGCCGTCGACGATCTTGGTGCCGCTGCCCTCGGAGGCCAGGTAGAACCAGTGGTTGGCCGGGCCGGAGGACCAGTGGACGTCGGTGGAGCCGATGCCGGAGTACCAGTAGTCCTTGGAGGCGCCGTCCTTGGAGGGCTTGTCCATGTAGCGCAGCGGCTTGCCGTCACCGTCGATGTTGATCTTCTCGCCGATCAGGTAGTCACCCGGGTCGGCGGGGTTCTTGGCCCAGAACTCCACTGCGGTGGCCATGATGTCGGAGGTGGCCTCGTTGAGGCCGCCGGACTCGCCGCTGTAGATCAGGCCGGCCGTGTGGGAGGTGACGCCGTGCGTCATCTCGTGGGCGGCGACGTCGACCGAGGTGAGCGGGTTGGCGTTGTAGTCGCCGTCGCCGTACGTCATGCAGAAGCAGACGTCCCACCAGTAGGCGTTGACGTAGCCGTTGCCGTAGTGGACGTGGCTGGTGGCGGCGACTCCGTCGTTCCTGACGCCGTTGCGGCCCTGGACGTTCTTGTAGTAGTCCCAGGTCAGTTGCGCGCCGTAGGCCGCGTCGACGCCGGCGGTCTGCGCCTGGTCGGGCCGGCCGTTGCCCCACACGTCGTCGGGGTCGGTGAAGAGGGTGCCCGTGGCCCGGTCGTCCTCGCTGTGCTCCAGGTCGTACGTCCGGTGCCCGCCACGGGTGTCGTCGGTCATCGTGTGGGCACCGCCGGCCTCCTTGGTGCCGATGGCGACCTGGCCGGAGTACTGGCTGTTGCCGGTACCGTTCCTGACGTTCTGGTAGTCGAACAGGTGGGCGCCGGTGGCGGCGTCGGTGATGACGTGCAGCTCCGCCGGGGTGCCGTCGTGCTGCATGCCGCCGACGACGCTCTCCCAGGCCGGCACCGGCCTGCCCGACGCGGCCCACACGACCTTGCGGACGGACTCGACCTTCGCGTTCGTCCCGCCCTCGGCCTCGGCGCGCTCCAGCGCGCGGGCGTTGGCGGTCTCCGCGGTGACGGTCGCGAGGGCGGCGGTGACCGCGATGGGCGCGCTCGTCGCCTTGTCGACGCCCTTGACGGTGCCGTCGGCCGCCGTGTGGACGACCAGGTCGCCGCCGAGCACGGGGAGTCCGGCGAAGGCGCGGTCGTACCGGGTGTGCAGCGTGCCGTCCGCGTCCTTGCTGACGGACTTCGGCAGTAACTCCTCTTCCGCGCCGAGGCCCAGGGCTTCGGCGGTGGCGGAGCGGCGCGCCAGGGCGTCGGCCACCATCGAGGCCTGCTCGTCCGGGTTCAGCGCTGCGGGCAGGGCGCCCGCCCGGGCGGCGGGGCCTCCGGAAGCGCCCTGACCGGCGCCTTCCCGCTGGACGGCGGTCACGGTGGTGGCGCCCGATCCGGCCGTGGCGGCGCCGGCGGCGCCGCCGGGCAGGACGACGGCGATCATGGCGGCGCCGAGCAGCAGCGCACTCACGCCGGACGGTTTGTGGGGGGAACGTGTCAACGGAACTCCTCGTGGGGCCGGCCGACAGCGGACTCGACCGAAGCGGGACCGGACGAGCCGGACGGAGGGCGTCCGGGTCGGCGGCCGAAACGACGGCACGCACGCAAGTGCCCTTTGACAGAAGGGCATTGATGGGTGCGGCAGGTTGGAGGAAGCATGACATGTTTGCGCGAACATTGTCACCATGGCCATGCGGACCGACTGAAGGGCGAGCGTCGGCGGGCGGCGCGCCCCGCCGGCAGCCCTCCCGGGGCGGCTCGCCGCCCCTGCCGCGACCGCCCGACGGGGCAGGCCAGGGGGCACGGGACGAGCAGGTCCGGCCACCCGGCGTTCGCGCGGGGAGAGTTCGGCGCCGCGGCGTCCACGGGAGGCCGGGGCGCCCCGGCCGCTCCGGCCGCCGGACCCGGGGGGAGCCTCGGTGACGGCTTCGCAGGGGAACGTCCGGGGTCGCGGTGAGGACGGCGGTGAGCACTACCCCTGACGCATGGTGAATCCTGTTCCTTCGCGTTCGGACATGACCCGCACACGGGCGCGGTCCGGGCATCCGCGACGGGGCCGCGCGGGCCGCACGCAAAGGGAAGGCCGGATCAAGACCCCGGACGCGCGCGAAGCCGGCCGCGATCGGATCTCGCGGCCGGCGGCGGGCGTACCGTCAGCGAACCGTGACCACGTCCCTGACCGGCGCTCCGTGGGAGTGCGAGGACCGCGCCATCTCCACGACCCGCCCTCCCGCCTCCTCCAGCCTCCGGATGGTCGCCGCGGCCACCGCGTCGTCCAGGGAGAACACGAAGGGACCGGGGATGAGCACGGTGTCGCAGACACCCGCCTCGACGGCGCGGGTCAGTGCGGCCAGCGCCGCCAGGGGCTCGGTCGACCGTCGGCCGTTGTCCATGAACAGCGTCGCCTCGCCCAGCCCGGAATCGACGGAATAGCGTTCGAGGAGCTGCCAGTAGTCGAGCATCAGCACCGCGTCGCACGGGTAGCACCGAAGATAGATGGCGGTGGGCCGGCTCACAACGGGCCGAATTCTCGTGGCCATGACTTTCTCCCTCGGGCGGCGCCCGGTCATCGCGGGCGAAATCTCTACTTCCAGCAAAGCCCGCAGGGGCGAGCCGGTCCAGCACCACGGCCACCCAAGTTCACCCTGGTTCGCCGAACCGTAGGTACCCCCCTCCGTAGTCGTGGGTAGTCCGGGCCGCCGGGGCGGCGTGTCGCCGCGGCCGTCCCCTGCCGGGGCCGTGTCGTTCACTCCGCACGAGGGCCCGACTACCGACCGTCATGCCGCGCCGTGGCCGACCGCCCCGGACGACGTGCAGCTCGTCGCGGGCAAGGGCGGACCCGGCCGCCCATGCCCGCCGATTCACCCGGGGGGGCGAATCCGGCCCCTCGCTCCCGCCTCGGTATTCCCGCCTGGAATTCACCACACACCGGCATCCTCGTCGAATCCCGCGCACCGGGCGGGTTGCCCGAGAACCGGGGTCGACGAATTCCGGGCGCGCCGGGCACTTCCCCAACCGATCGCCTGCCGAATCGGGCGGAAATCGGCTCGTCGGTCGCCACGGCCCGCCGCCTGCGGCCCCCGCCAACGCCTGCCGTCGACGCCTGCTGCCAGCGCCTGCCCGAGCGACGGGGCCGAATCGCGATGCCTGGTTCCGACGGATCGTGAACACCCTGCCGGACTCCTCGCGTCGGCTTCGCGGCCCCGGCCTCCGCACGGCATCGCCCGCCTGTCCGGCAGTCGACTCCCGGCTGCCGGACTTGACGACGACACCGAGCCGACGATGTTATAGCCCCCCGACCGTCCGAACCTGTTCTTTTCTGATGCTTCGCGTTCGATTTGCCCACTCAGCCGCCGTCGCCGCGACAGGCCCCGGTACCCCGCCCCGCCCGCCGGGTAACGATCGCGCAACGCAGCGGGACGCCGGCGGCGGTCCCGACTCCACCTGTTCGAGTCCCCTGGTTCCGAGGAGTGTGCTGTGCCGTCCGACCGTGTCGTCGATGTCAGAGGCAGCGTGACGCACTGCGGCACAGCGCTCGACACGGTGCGGACGGTCGCCGGGCGGCCGCGCGTCCAGAGGGCTCCGGTCCCTCCGCAGCTCATCGGCGCTCCGACCATCAGGGCGGGCCCTGATCCGTCCGCCCCACGATCCGCCGAACGCCCGCACCCTCCTCAAGGACCACCATGCCCCAGCCGCCGCACCCGGCCGACGACGCTCCCGAGCCCACCCCCCGCCGCGGGACGGCCGTCGAGCCCGGCCCGTCCCCGTCCCCGTCCGGTTCCGACACCGATTCCGACGCCGGCCTGATCGCCCGACTGCGGGCCGGGGACGACAGCGTCGTGGGGACTCTCTTCGAGCGCCACCACCGTGCCGCGCTCGGCTACGCGCGCTCGCTGGGCGGCATGGACCACCGCTCCGAGGACCTGGCTAGCGAGGCCTTCGTCCGAACTCTGGCCGCCGTGCGGGCGGGCAGCGGGCCGACGGACAACTGGCGCCCCTACCTGCTCACCGTCGTCCGCAACACCGCGGCGGCGTGGGCGACGAGCGACCGGCGCTCCTTCCCCACCGACGACGTCCAGGACTGGGCGGACGAGGCCGATCACGCCCCCTCCCCCGACCAGATCGTCGCCGCGTCCACCGAGCACGAGCTGATCGTCACGGCGTACCGCTCCCTCCCGGAGCGGTGGCGATCGGTGCTGTGGCACTCGGTGGTCGAGCGGCGCCCGACGGAGGAAGTGGCATCCCTGCTCGGTCTCTCGGCAAGCGGACTCTCCTCGCTCGCCGCACGCGCCCGGGAGGGCCTGCGCACCGCCTACCTGTCGGCGCACCTGTCCACGGCGCAGTCGGCGGAGTGCCAGGTCTACGCGAGCCAGCTCACCGCACGGGTCCGCGGAACCTCGCAACGGCGGCCCAAGGCCCTGACGCGGCACCTCGACGAGTGCCCGGCCTGTCGGCGCTGCGACGAGGAACTGCAGGACGTCAACCGGAGATTGCGCCTCGCCGCGGTGGCCTTCATCGGACCGTGGTCCGGCGGCGAGGCGTCCGTGCCCACGCTCGCGCCACACACCGGGTCCGGCCACCCGCCCGCCCCGCAGCCACAGCACGCGCCACCCTCCACCCCGCGCACGGGCACGGGCACCAGCACCGGCAAGGCGGTAGCGGGCGCCCTGACGGCCGGCGCCACCGTCGTCGCGGCGATCGCGCTGACGCCGTACCTCGCATCGCCGCAGCCGGAACAGCCCGCAGGTGCGCGGCCTCCGGTCCTGTCCTCCACTCCGGCGGACGGTGCCGCGAGCCGCCCGGCCGTCCCCGCGGACCCGACCCCCGCGACCGTCCCGGTCCTCCCGGTCGCCTCGTCGCCGACCTCCCCGCCGGCCCACGACCGGGCGACGCGCGCACCGGACGCTCCGGCGTCCCCCGCCACGGCGGCGCCGCCGAGCCCCACCACCCGGACCGGATCCCCGTCCGCGACGACCAAGCCGCCGGGAAGCGTGGCCGCGACCGGGCGGGGCGGAGGGCTGTCGGCCAGTGTGTACTCGGCCTCCACGCCACCCGCCACACTTCCCGGGGACCGTCGGGTCCGGCTGCGCCTCGCCGCGACGGGGAACTGCGGCGAGGTCGAGGACTCCGAATCGACGGCCGGACTTCCGTACCTGATGCCGTGCGAGGCGTCGGACTACCAGTTGTGGATCGTGCGCGCCGACCGGTCCGGCGGCACCCGGCTCATCAGCGCCGTGAACGGCGCCTGCCTGGAATCGGCCGGGACCGTCGGCGCCGTCGTCTCGCAGCAGACGTGCGGCGAGAACGCCCGCCAGTCGTGGCAGGTCGTCGACCTCACGGGCGGGGAGAGCGCTCTTCGCCATCGTGCCTCCGGGCTGCTCCTCGCCTCGCAGGGCACCGGGAAGGTGGACGAGACCCTGCGGCTGCGATCCGCCGACTGCGACACGGATCCGGTGTGCCGGCCGAGCACCGCCTTCCGGCTGTGAACGCCGACGCGAGGCCGCTGTCACCAAGGACCCTCATGTCATCTCCACTCAGGCCGCTCAACGACACGGAACCCGGCGGGATGCCGCCCTCCTCGTCCGCCCGGCGGGCCGTGGCCAGGGAACGGACGCTCAGGTACGGCGACGTGGTGCTGGCCTACGCCGGAGAGCTGTGCGCGACCCCGCGGGCCGCGCACACCCTGGCGACCGACGTCCTCGACGGGGCGGTCGACAGCGCGCCCCGCGAGCAGGCCCGGAGTTCGTCCTGGATCTGCCTCCTGCTCGGCGAGACGAGGCGGCTCGCGGCCGACTGGGCCGACACCGGGCGGGGTGACGACCTGTCACCGGACTTCCGGGCGTGGCTGTCCGCCCGCAGCACACCACACCGGAGCCACCGCGACGCCGTCGCCGCCGAGGAGGAGAGTCCGCTGCAGGCCGCGCTGGCACAGCTCACGGACCTCCCGGCCGCGGAGCTGTGGCAGGCGCTCGCCCCGGTCACCGGACCCGACCGGACACCGGCGGCATCACCGGGCCCCTCCGAGCGGGCCCGCAGGATCCTCGCCGACGCGTACATCCGCATCCACGCCGTCGGCGCGCCCGAGCGCCGGTGCCGCCATCTGGCCGCCCTGATCGCGGAAGCGGCCGACACCGACACGGCTCCCTCGATGGGAACTGCTGCCCACCTGGCCCAGTGCGGCCGCTGCCGCGGGGCACTGGGCGATCTTCGGGCGATCCACCGTTGGGAGGGCGACCACCTGCGAAACGGCCTGCTGGCGCGCTTCGGGCCCGCCGCCGACGCACGGCCGGAGCCCGTGACCGCCACCGCGCCCGCCTCCTCACCCGCCCTCGCGCCCGACCTCTCACCGGACCTCTCGGAGCCGACGCCTTCTCCGGAGTCGTCGGACGAGATCGACATCGGCCCCGCCCACCGCCATGCCTCCAGGCCGGCCCGGCACACGGCCCTCCGCCGCCGAATCGCCGTCGGCGCCGCCGGTGTGGGAACGGTCGCGCTGGCCCTCGGGCTGGCGATGGCCGACAACACGCGGGCGGGTCACGTCACCGAGCCGCCGACGGCCGACCGGACTCCGGTTGCTGCGGACGACGTCGAACCGGGGCCGACGGAGGCGAGCGTCGAACCGCTTCCACCCGCGCCCGAATCGCCACCGGCCCAACGGACGCCGAGCCCGCGCAGGTCCAGGACCGCGTCCGCGTCGCCCACCGCGAACACCGGCCCGTCCGCCGGTCCGTCGCCGTCCGCGACCGCCGCCCCGGTCTTACCGAGCGGACTCGACATACCCGGTCCGCCGAGCACGCCGTCCGCCCGGCCCTCCACCACCGCGCCGTCCGCCCCGCCCTCGACGACGCCCTCCGCCCCGCCCACCGCCAGGCCCACCGCGCAGCCGTCCCCCTCGCCCTCGGCGACGGAGTCCTCGCCGGCACGTGCGCTCCGGCTGGGCGACAGCGGACCCGAGGTGGTGCGACTGCAGAAGCTGCTGGTGAAGGTCGGATGCGCACCCGCCGATTCGGCGTTCGAACGCGGCCGCTTCGACGCCGCCACCGAGCGAATCCTCATCGGTTTCCAGCAGGCCGCCGGCATCCGCGGTGACGAACGCGCCCACGCGATGTACGGCGCCCGGACGAGAGCGGCCCTCGAACAGTCGGCGGCAGGGCCGCGGTGCCGGGCCGGGCAAGCACCGCAGGACGGTTGACGCAGCGGTAGACGCGGCTGCGCCGGTCGCGGCCGGCGCAGCCGCGCGTTCCGGCCCGGCCGGCGGGTCGGCCGCCGTCGACGAGGTCGGTCGGCCGCCCCGGCGTGGGCGCGATCCCGTCGACGACCGTTCCGGGGCCGTTGCGGGACGTTCGGCCGAAGGCACCGGTCGGTGAGGTGGGGGCACGACCGCCCGGCACCACGGAGTCCCGGCCGGACCGGCGTCACCGGACGGGAACGTCCTTGGCCCAGTTCTGCCGGACGTACTGCAGTGCCGTGTTCAGCTGGGCCTCCGAGGGGAAGGCGGGCGTGCCCTCGACCGTCGGCAGCTTCGAGGCGAGGGACTTGTCGAGGGTGCCGTTCTTCGCCATGCTCTCCATCAGGACGGGACGCGCGAAGTCGACGAGCCTCAGGTTCTGGCCCTCCGGGCTCGCCAGGTACTCCGCCCAGAGGCGGGCGGCGGCCGGATGCGGGGCATCCTTGTTGATGGCCTGGGCGTAGTACTGCGAGAAGCTGCCGTCGAACGGGATGGAGACCTGCCAGTCGACGCCGGTTCCGGCGAGCTCCCGGGTGTGCGAGAGGTTGAGGAAGTCCCACTCGATGCTGATGGGCGTCTCGCCGCGGGCGATCGCGGCCGGGTTGGGGTTGGCCCGGTTGTAGTTGCCGACGGCATCGAGTCGGGCGAAGAAGTCGACACCCGGCGCGACGTCGTCGAACGAGCCCCCGTTCGCGAGGGCCGCCGCGAACACCCCGGCGAAGGCCGACCCCGCGGTGGTGGGGTTGCCGTTCAGCGCGACCATGCCCTTGTACTCGGGCTTGAGCAGGTCGGCGAACGACACCGGGCAGGTCCGGACCCGGTTCGCGTCGCAACCGATCGCCACGTAGCCGCCGTAGCTGTTGTACCAGCGGCCGGCGGCGTCCTTCTGCGGGGCCGGGATCCGGCCGAACGCCTCGGGCTTGTACGTGGCCAGCAGACCTTCCCTCGCCGCGGACTGGGCGAAGGTGTCGCCGAGGTCGAGCACGTCGGGTGCACGGTCCTGGCCCCGGTAGCGCTTGATGTCCTCGATCTCCTCCTGGCTGGAGCCGAACGGGTTGTCGACGACGACCTCGATCCCGTACTTCGCGGTGAAGCCGTCGATCAGACCGCCGTAGTTCGCCCAGTGCCGCAGCAGCGTGGTGGCGTTGAGCCTGCCCTCCGCCCGGGCCGCCGCGACCAGTGCGTCCATCCCGCCCGCGTCCCGGGCCGAGACGGACAGGCCCGGCTCCACCGGTGCCCGGTCGCCGTCCCCGCCGCAGCCGGCGAGGCCCAGCGCTGCCAGGCAGCCGCAGACGGCGAGCACGTGAACGCGGCGGGGTACGCGGGCCACGACGCCTCCTGAGGGGTTCAGCGGTGACGCGATGTGCGCGCCTTCGAGCCTACTCGGCCGCCCCGCGCTTCTCCGCCCGCTCCCGCACGGGCCGAGGCGCCGAGGACCGTCGCACTCCGTAACGGTCAGATCTCCAGATCGTCCCACTGGCCGAGCAGGGCGTCCTCCGAGAGCTCCTCGGCCGGCGCACCGCCGGTGAGCGACTGGGAGGTCCAGATGGTCTTGCCCCTCGGCGAGTAGCGGGTCCCCCAGCGCTCGGCGTAGCGGGCGACGAGGAACAGGCCGCGTCCGCCCTCGTCGGTGTCCGCCGCCCGGCGGATGTGCGGGGCGGTGCTGCTCCCGTCGGAGACCTCGCAGACCAGGGTCTGGGTGAGGAGCAGCCGGACGTGGATGGGCTCCGCGCCGTACCGCACGGCGTTGGTGATCAGTTCGCTGAGGATGAGCTCGGTGCCGAAGCCGATGTGCTCCAGGCCCCAGTCGGCCAGCCGGCGGGCACAGGCTCTGCGCACCGGGCCCACGGCCTCGGGGTCGCTCGGTACGTCCCATTCGGCGACGCGGTCCCGCGCCAGGAGCCGGGTCCGCGCCACCACGAGGGCGACGTCGTCGACGGGCCGTGCGAGCAGCATCGACTCGATCACGCTGTCGCAGGTCTCCTCCGGAGGGCGGACCGGCCCGCCGAGCACGTCGTCCAGCGCGCTCATGGCGGCGTCCACGTCGCGGTCCCGGGCCGCGAGCAGGCCGTCGGTGTAGAGGACCAGTCGGGAGCCCTCGGGCACGGCCAGTTCGACGGCCTCGACGGGCATGCCGGCCCCGAGGCCCAGCGGAGGGGAGACGGGCGGGCGCACGAACTCGACGGTGCCGTCGGGGTGGGCCACCGCCATCGGGAGGTGGCCGGCGGTGGCGGCGCTGACCCGTCCGCCGACCGCGTCGTAGACGGCGTAGAAGCAGGTGGCTCCCGTCATCACCTGGGAGCTGTCCGGGCCGTCGCCCTCCTCGCCGTCGATGCGGGCCACCAAGTCGTCCAGGTGGCCGAGCAGTTCGTCCGGCGGGAGGTCCAGGGCCGAGAAGTTGTGGACGGCGATGCGGAGCCGGCCCATGGTGACGGCGGCGTGCAGCCCGTGGCCGACCACGTCGCCGACCACCAGGGCGACCCGGGCGCCCGGCAGGGGGATCACGTCGAACCAGTCGCCCCCCACGCCCGCCTGCGCGGGCAGGTACCGGTGGGCCACGTCCAGGGCCTCCTGATCCGGCAGCTCCCGGGGCATCAGGCTGCGCTGGAGGGTCGCCGCCATCGTGTGCTCGCGGCTGTAGCGGCGGGCGTTGTCGATGCAGACCGCGGCCCGGCCGCCGACCTCCCGGGCGAAGGCGAGGTCCTCGTCGTCGAACGGCGGGGAGTTCTGCGTGCGCCAGAAGTTCACCAGCCCCAGCGTCACGCCGCGGGCCTGGAGCGGGACCACCATCAGCGAGTGGATCCCGTAGTCGAGGATCTGCCGGGCGCGTTCGAGGTCCTGGGTCCGCCAGCCCGTGGTGGCCACCAGGTCGGGCTCGATGACGGCCCGGCCGTCACGCACGCTCGCCGCCATGGGTGTGCCCGGCGCGAAGTCGATCAGCCGCCCGACGGGGTAGAGCGGGTGGTCCTCCGCGAGTCCGGCGACGGCGCTGCGGCGCAGCTCGGTGGTGGCCCCGTCCGGGGCGTCGCCGTGCAGCACCGGGTCCTGCAGCTCCACGGTGGCGATGTCGGCGAAGCCCGGGACGGCGGCCTCCGCCAGCTCCTCCGCGGTCCGCACCACGTCGAGCGTCGAACCGATCCGCATCCCGGCGTCGTAGAGCAGTCTCAGCCGCTCCCTGGCCAGCTCCGCCCTGCCCGCCAGCACGCGCAGCTCCGTGGTGTCACGCAGGGTGACCACGCTGGTGCCGTGTACCCCGGTGGGCGTGGTGGGCCGCTTGTTGAGGGACAGCAGGCGGTCCGCCGCCAGGTGGACCTCGTCGTCGGCGATCCGGTCCGAGGCCAGGAGCTCGGCGGTGTCGGCGTCGAGCCCGATGGCGTCGATCCGGCGGCCTTCCGCGTCCGCGGGGAGGTCGAGGAGCCGGCGGGCCTCGTCGTTGGCCAGGAGCAGGCGGCCGCTGTCGTCGGTGATCAGGACGCCCTCCCGCACCGCGTGCAGGACGGCGTCGTGGTGCTCGTACATCCGGGTCATCGCGGCCGGGCCCAGCCCCCGCGTCTGGCGTCGCAGCCGACGGCTCACCAGGGCCGCGCAGCCGGCCGCGAGAGCGGCGGCGACCCCCGCGCCGATCAGGAGGACGGGCAGCTGCCGGTCCACCGAGTTCTGTACGGACTCGACCGTGACCGGGGCGGAGACGATGGCCACCACGTTGCCGGCGGCGTCCTTGACGGGGACGGCCGACACCACCGAGCGGCCCAGCGCACCGTCGAAGGTGCTGGTGAAGGCCCTGCCCTCGGCGGCCTCCGCGTACGGGCCGATGACGTGCTTGCCCAGCTGCGAGGTGTCGCTGTGCGTGAGGGTGGTTCCGTCGAGCCGGTACACGATGAGCGCGTCGATGCCGGCGGCCGTCCGGGCCTCCTCGGCCAGCGGCTGGAGGGTCGCGGTGGGGGTGTCGCCCTCCAGGGCTTCCAGGAGCCCCGGCGCATGGGCGAAGGACTGGGCGGCGGCGAGGGTGCGGTGCCGGGCGTCGGTCAGGGTGGCGCGCTGTGACTGGACCACGAGGGCCGCCACGGCGGCGGCGACCAGGAGCACCACCATCACGAGCTGGAGGAGGAAGACCTCCCGGGCGAAGCTGTGGTCGGCCGCCCTGCCCGGCAGCGGAGACTCCGGCGCGGGGTCGCCCCGCGCCTCGCCGCCGTCCTCCGCGGGCCGCCCGTGATCGGCGGCGGTCCCGGGCACACCGGCACCGCCGCCGGTACGGACGCCGGCCGGACGGCTCCCGTGGCTACCGCCCACACGAGGGTTCATAGTCCCTATTTATCCTGCTTTGTCACGGTGCTGGCAAGGAGTGACCGCGCGGGAGCCCCGGAACGGGCCAGACGGTCGCACTGTCCTTCGCCTCCGCAACCCTCCGTGACGAATCGCTGCGGCTCGCCGCCCCGGCTCCGCCGTCGGCGGCCCGGTACCGGCGCCGGGCGGGCCGGCGAGGGGCTCACGCGGATGCGGGTGCGCCGGACGCCTGCCCACGGGCCGCCGCGCGCCTGCGGCGCCTGACCAGCAGGACGGTGAACCCTGCGCTGAGAAGGGCCAGGAGTCCGGCGAGGATCCACGGCACTTCGAGGAAGTCGTCGGATCCGCTGGCCCCGACCCCGTTCGCGGTCGCCGTGACCGTGACGTCGCCCCAGCCCGTGGGCGCCCCCGGCCAGGACTCCGTCACCTGCACCTTCTCGCCGGGGAACAGTTCGGCCGGGACGTTCGTCAGCTGCCTCGTCGTGGGCCCTCCGGCGAACACTCCCCCGACGTGGAGGGAGGCCCGGGGGTCGAGCTTCACGTTCCCGGTGTTGTGCAGGGTGTAGGACACGGTCGTGCTGCTGTCGCCGGTCCACGGGATGCGCGGGTTGTCCGCGGTGACGTGCAGGTCCTCGACCGCCAGGGCCGGCATCTGCGGTCCTTCGACGCGCAGGTAGATCCGGGCTCCGACGCCGCGCTGGACACCGATGTAGGAGCCGGCACCCGGTTGCACCCGGTCGTCGACGGCCACGAGGGCACCGACGTGGTCACCGGGCGAGGCGTCACCGGGGACCGTCAGGGTGAAGCCGACCGTCACCGCGGCGTGGGCCGGGACCGTCACGACGTCCTTCTCGGGCTTTCCCCAGGTGCCGACGTCGCGCTGGGTCTCCTCGCGTCCGCGCACCGCCAGCCCGCCGTCGCGCGGCGTGTTGTAGGCGTCGGCGACGTGGAGGCGCAGGGTCAGCGGGCCGTCCGTGGTGTTGGTGACGACGGCGCGATCGGCGAACGTCGTACCGGGACGCGCCGAGAGCTGGAAGGCCGTGCGCGGTGTGATCTCGGAGTCGGCCGGCTTGACCGACCATTCGCCGTTGTCCGCGGCCCGGGCCTGGAGGGGGGACAGCGCCGTCAGGACGACGAGGAGGAGGGTGACGACGGGTGCTCTGCGCATGGCTCGTCAGCTTTCGTGAGCACCGCGTGCCGGACGCCGGGGCGTCCGGCACGCGGGGCGCGATCAGAGGAGGGTGAGGGTCAGCGTTCCGGCGTAGTCACCGACGGGGGTGAACTTCGGAACGTCCAGGGACACGGAGGCACCGGCGGTGAACTCTCCACCGGTCAGGGCGCCGTCGGGGGCGGACGCCAGCGTCGCCCCGTCGGTGCCGATGACCCCGGGGCTGCCGGCCTGGCAGGTGCTCGGGCTCTCGGCCTTGGTCGCACAGGTCGGGGTCCAGCTCAGCCGCGCGGCCTCGATCCGGCCGCGCGGGCCGGTGAAGTCGGTGACCTTGCCGGTGAGCGACCAACCCGCCGCCCCGCCGCGGAAGTCCTTGACGGTCGCCGGGTTCAGGGTGCCGGTCGACGCGCCGCCCGCTCCGAAGGCGACCGGGGGGAGCCGGACGGCGTCGGTCGCGGCCGTCATGGTGAGCACGCCGGCGCTGACCGAGGTGCTGATCCGCTGGTCCACCTTTCCGGGGGTGCCGCCGCCGGGCGGGTTCGTCGGGTCGGTCGGGTCGGTCGGGTTCGTCGGGTCGGTCGGCGCGCCGACCTTGGCGACCTTCCAGGACTGGCCGGCACCGGTGCCGCAGTCCGACTGGACCAGGTGGGCGCCGGCCTGGGTGGACCCGTCCTTGACGTCGAGGCACTTGTTGCTGTGCTTGGCGACGATGCGGACGTTGCCGTCGCCGAGGCTCTCGAAGCGCCAGCGCTGGTTGTCCCCGGAGCCGCAGTCGTACTGCTTGACCTCGGCCCCGTTCGCGCCCGAGTTGTCCGAGACGTCGAGGCACTTGCCGCTGTGCTGGGCGAGCACGCGGACGTAGCCGTTGCTGTTGTCGGTGAACCGCCACTGGCTGTTCAGTCCGCTGTCGCAGGCACCCTGGACCACCACCACGCCGTTGTCGGAGACACTGCCCGGAACGGTCGCACACTGGCCGCTGCTCTTGGCGGCCATGGTGTTGAGCGGGTCCCCGCCCACGCCGCGGATCCGGCCCGTCGCCGTGTCGATCGAGACGTCGGTGTACCACGGGAGGATCATCGTCGTGGCGTCCGGGAACTCCAGCGGAAGCCAGACGTAGGTGGAGTCGTTGACCCGCTTCGGGTCCGACCACACACCCGCCCACCGGTCGCCCATGTAGAGGTAGGAGGTGGTCTCACTGCCCTCCACGGGCAGCACGAACGTGGTCTGCGACTGGTGGCCGTTGCTGTTGCCGACGTCCCTCATCGGCGTCCACGGCCCGGTGGGGCTCGGAGCGGTGGCGTACTTCTGCTGGTTGGGGTCCCAGTAGCTGGTCCCGGACGTGAGCATGAAGTACACGTCCCCGCGCTTGAACAGGGCGGGGGACTCCCGGTGGGCCCCCGGCCAGGGGTTCGCCACCAGGTCCTTCACCTGGGTGTAGTCGTCGGTGAGCTCGTAGATGTGCAGGTCGGCGTTGTTGTTCGCGGAGGAGATCATGTAGGCCTTGCCCGCGGCCCGGTCCTCGAACACCGTGATGTCACGCGACATGTGCTCGGCGCCCGACGCGTCCTTCGGACGGAACGAGCCCTTCCACTCGTACTGGCCGTCCACCGTGGACGAGACGGCCACCGCGGCCCGGGCCTCGGCGTAGGAGTCGTCGTTCTCCTTGTGCATCCACATCACGAACTGGCCGGTCTTGTCGTTGTAGAGGACCTTCGGCCGCTCGATCAGCGCCGTGGCCAGCTCCGGGGAGGATTCCTGGGTGAGCACGTGCCCCCGGGGCTCCCACGCCTTCAGGTCCTTGGAACGGTAGGCCGACACGTAGCGGAACTTGTTGTCCTCGCCGCGGTCCTCGCCGAACCAGTAGTAGTACTCACCCACCTTGATCACGCCGCCACCGTGTGCCTGCACCCCCTCTCCTCCGGTGTCCGGGAACTGGGTCCCGGGCGAGGTGCTGACGGGCGCGGCCTGTACGGCCGGCGCCCAGACCACGACCGACAGAAGCAGGCCAAGAAGGCCCGCGCAAACGGATCCCACTCTTTTCATGCAGGGTTCCTTGATGCCATCCGCGCGGTCCCGCGCCCAGGTCCAGCCGGAGTGACCTCAATCCGAACCGAACAGCAAGCGACACCGTTACACGGGAATCAACATATTGGGGGGTAGCCTGACTCCCCCGCAGGCAGGTGTCAACACAATCGCAACATGCTGGTCATCTCGTCGCATCATTGCGACCGAACTGCAATCAGGACCACACGGTCGGGCGGGCCCCGCAGGCCGCTGCGCCCTCCCGCGTGACGATCGATCACAACTGTTCGATAACGGCGCGGGTTTCCCGTGCAGGTCGGCACTCCTCCCTCATGATCCCGCCGTACCGGCAGGCCGCCGTCCGACGGCCCGAGACCGGAGCGGCCGCGCACCGAAGGAGAGCCACCCGCATGTCGCCCTTCCGCCACTCGCACCGGCCGGCCTACGGCGCCGGCGCCCACGCCGCCCCGACGCCGGCCGGGCGCCGAGTCCTCGCTCCGCGCGCCGGAGCGGTCGTCCTCGTCCCGGCCGGCCGAAGAGGGGCGTCGTGACCATCCGCAGGACGCCGGGCGAGCCGGGCTCCGCCGTCCTCGGCCGATGCGTGGCCCCGGGTGGTCAGACGGGCGGGCGTCCCTTCAGGCCGGGCCCGGTGGCACCCGGGCTCAGGCTCGTCGTCACCGACCGGTCCGCCGCCGCCCGGGAGGACCGGGAGGAGCGGGAGGAGCGGGACGCCCAGGACGAGCAGCGGCTTCGGCTGCACATCGGCCCCGGCGGGCGGTGCGGCCTGCGCTTCCCCCGCGCGGCACCCCCGCTCCCGAGCACCACCGACGAGAGCACCGCGCGAGCAGATGCGGACGACCGCCTGCCCGCCGAGCACCGCCATGCCCTGACACAGGTCTTCAGCGCGGCGCGGAACCACGACCTCGCCCTGGCCGTCCAGCGGGTGGACAGCCTGCTCGTCACCGTGGCCGCGTCGTTCGGCCCGCGCCACCACGTCACCCTCACCGTGGCCCAGGTCCGCGCCGACCTGGCCTGGTTGTCGGGAGACGCCCGGTGCGCGGCAGGGCTCTGGACGCTGATCGCAGACGGATGGGCGCAGCGCGAAGGTCCGGCGAGCCGGCCGGCCCGCTTCGGTGCGCGTCAGGCGGCGGCGTCCTGGCGGGAGGTCCCCGACGCCGAGGCGGCCGCCTCCGGGGCCGCCCTCCTGGCGATGCTGCTGACCGTCGTCCCGGAGCCGGAGTCCAACCCCCTCGTACGCGCGGTCCGCCGCCGGATGAGCCTGATCGGCGGCGGGAGCTCTCGAACCCCGGGGTTCGGCGAGGCCACCGGTGGCCTCGCCGCTCCGCCGCAGCCCACCACCGGCGGTCCGTCCCGGAAGCCGCCCACCCCATGACCCACGAGGAAGCCGCATGACGAGGGAACCCGGGGCGGTCGGCGACGTCGTGGCCGGCCGTTTCGAGTTGAGGCAGCGCCTCGGGTCCGGATCGATGGGGACCGTATGGCGGGCTCACGACCCGGTGCTGGACCGCGACGTCGCGGTCAAGGAGATGCGGCCCGGCCGCCACGAGGACCGGGGGCGCGTCGCCCACATGCGCGAACGGGCGATTCGCGAGGCCAAGGCCCTCGCCAGGCTCAACCATCCCCATGCGGTCACGATCCACGAGCTCGTGGACGGCCACCCGTACCCGTGGCTCGTCATGGAGTTCGTCGCCGGCGTCCCGCTCAGCGACCTGCTGCACGAGCGTACGCTGACGCCTGCCCAGGCCGCCTGTACCGGTCTCGACGTCCTGGCCGCCCTGCGTGCCGCGCACGCCGCCGGAGTCCTGCACCGCGACGTGAAGCCCGCCAACGTCCTGATCCGCCCCGACGGCAGGGCCGTCCTCACCGACTTCGGCATAGCCGACCTGCGTGACGCCCTCGACCTCACCGCCACCGGCGACCTCATCGGATCACCCGACTACCTCGCCCCGGAACGGATCCGTCCCGAAGCGGCCACCGTCGGACCGGCCAGTGACCTGTGGTCGCTCGGTGTCCTGCTGTACATGTGCGTCGAGGGAACGAACCCGATGCGGCGCGATTCGCTCTGGGAGACCCTGGTCGCCATCCGGGAGGATCCGCCGCCGCCCATGCGCCGGGCGGGCCCCCTCGCTCCGCTCGTCGGCGCCCTGCTCAGCAAGGAACCCGAGGCACGACCGACCGCCGAGGAGGCCGCCCGGACACTCTCGGCGGTCGGCGACGGGCGGCCGTACCGGCCCGACCCCGACGGCAGCGACCCCGAGGAAGGCTCCGGTCGTCGCCCTGCCGCGAGCACCGTTCGCACGCCCCCTCCGTCCACCGCCACCGCCGACGGCCGAGACGCAGCCGCCGAGTCCCGTACCACCGGGCCGACGGCGCGCCGGAGCCGAACGTCCGGCATCGCGCACCTCCGGGTGCCGGGCGTGCTGGGCGCCCTCGTCCTGGCCGCCGCCGTCGCCGTCGCCGTCGCCCTGTACGCGGCCCGACAGGGCCCGTCCGCCCCCGCCTCCGGCACCGCCGGCCCGTCCACCACCCCCCTCGTCTCCGTCTCCGCCACGCCCTCGGCGACCGGCCTGTGGATCGCCCAGCTCGCGGCGATCCCCCACGCCAGCACACCGGAGAGTCGCTCACGGGAACTGCTCGCCCTCCAACGGGACATCCCCGGTGCCAAGCTCCTCAACAGCGACGACTGGAGATCGCTCCAGCCCGGGTACTGGGTGATCTACGCCACCGGAACGTTCCAGGACGGCGACGCCGCCCTCGCGTTCTGCGCACGGCACGGCCGCGCCCGGTGCATCGGCCGCTACCTCAGCCAGGACGCCGGCGACTCCCGCTTCATCTGCCTGCCCAGGACGGGCACCCCGGCCCCGGAGCCCGACCCCGAAGGCTGTCGCCGGCCCTGACCTGCGGCGAATACCCCGCGCCGCCGTCCCGTTCCCGTGGGCGTCCGCGTTCCGGAGGCCGCCCTCGTGCTTCGGCGACGCCGCGGGAGCACACCGGATCGCGGCCCTCCCCCACGGGCGACCTGCGCCCACGGACCGCTGCCCACCGAGCCCACACAAGGGAGAACGATGAGAGAGCCGTCAACGTCCTGGAGCTCCTTCAGGCGCCGCGGCGACGTGCCGCCACCGGGCGAGCCGGCTACCGGTTCCCGTCCCGGTGAGGACGGCCGCACCCCCTTCACCGACGTCGCACGAACGGCCGGTCCGCTGGAGGGCGTCGTCCACCCGGAGGCAGCGCACGACCCCTCGCAGGAACCGGCCGGCCCGGCGCTCAGTTCCGTGCCCGAGACGTGCCGGCGGGAGATCCTGCGGGCCATGGTCCAGGCCGCCGGGCGACGGGAGATCCCCGCCGCGGACACGGCCGCCACCGAGGCCGCCACCGATCAGGTCGGCCCCGACCACGTCTGGCGTACCCGAGCCGCCCTGATCGCCGGTCTGACGTGCCGCTACGTCGCCGCTCTCCAGGCCTCCCCCGATGCGTGGCCGGACGGCCGGGTGCCCTCGGTCGAGCAGCTCGCCCCGTTCTGCGGCTCCTGTTCCTCCGAAGCCCCGACGATGGAGATCCCGGTCGTCCGGCCGGAGCAGGAGACCGCCGTCGTGATCCACCGCGGGCCCGCGGCTCCGCTCGCCGTGCGTCACCTGTCTCCGGCGGGCGGGACCGTCAGCCTCACCGGCCCGCGGCGCCGTGCGCGCGGCGCCGTGTGGTGGACGCTGGCGCTCTCGGCGAGCGCTCTCGTCGGGGGCAACGCGGCGGCCCTGCTGCACGAGAACCCGGCAGGCAGTGCGCCCCGGCCGGGGGCGACCGCCGCAGATGTCCCGCCCGACGACTCGACGCAGTCGCCCCGGCCCGAGGTGGGCCGCGACGAGGGAGCGGGCGAGAGCCAGGCCGCCACCCCGTCCGGGTCGCCGTCCGCGAGCGGGTCACCGTCCGCGTCCCGCCCGCCGGGTCCCACCACCCTGCGTCCTTCCTCCGGCGCGCAGTCCCCGACGGTCTCCGGCACGCCCGCCGCCGGGACGCAGCCGCCCGGGACCGGCTCCGCCGGGCCGGCTCCGAAGGGGTCGGCCGAAGCCCCGGCAGCGGTGCGAACCTCCCCGGCGCCGAACCCCACCGGGACGCGCAGGCCGTCCGCGGATCCGCAGACCGTCCGGCCGAGCGTCCCCGGGCCCGGCACCTCGACCGAACCCCCGGTGATCGTCCGGCCGAGCGTCCCCGCACCCGGCACCTCGACCGAACCCCCGGTGATCGTCCGGCCGAGCGTCCCCGCACCCGGCACCTCGACCGAACCCCCCGTCATCGTCCGGCCTTCCCCCTCGCCGAGTCACTCCGCGACGCCCTCGGCTTCGGGGCTCTCCTCCGACGCTCCATGAGCCACCACGGGCGGACGCCCTGACCGCCGGGCCCGGTCCGGTTCGCCGCCGCCCGGACCACGGCGCCGTCCCGCGGCGGTGGGAGGAACCGGACGACGGCGGGGCGAGGAGGCCGACACCGCCGGATTCTCGGCCCGGCAGGTACCCGGGCCGAGAATCCTTCCCCTTCCCGGCGTCCGCCGGCCCGGGGCCCGGGGTTCGGCCCGGGCCCCGTCCGGTCAGCCGCCGATCTCGACGGAGAGGTCGTCGAGGACGAAGCTGGTCTGGTAGATGCCGTCCTCGCTGCCGTTGAACCTGACGGTGACGCTCTGCCCGGCGTAGGAGGAGAGGTCGAGGGTCCGCCGGGTGTAGCCGGCGGCCCGGTCGAGGTTCGAGTACATGACCAGCTCGGTGCCGTCGACCGTGACGGTGAGCCGGTCGTACGGGACGGAGCCGGTGGTCTCGGCCGAGTCGATGTGCAGCCAGTACCCGAGAGTCGCCCGGCAACCCGCCGGGATGGTGACGGTCTGGGAGAGAGTGTCCCGGCGGGAGGAGCCGTAGCCGTTCAGCCAAGCCTTCCAGGCGCCGCCGTGCGCGGCCTGTTCCGGGCTGCCGTCGACCAGGCCGTTGCCGGCCGACCACGGCGCCGCCTCACCGCTCTCGAAGCCCGCGTTCGCGAGCAGCTGGGCCGAGGGGCACGGACCGGTGCCGTCGGTGACGGCCCAGGTGAACTCGGTGGTGCCGGCCGGCCCCGAGGCGAAGGTGGCGGTGACGGTCACCGGCCCGGACCCGGCCGCGGTGGGCGTGCCGGTGACCCTGCCGGTGGCGGTGTCGATCGAGAGCCCTTCCGGCAGGCCGACCGCCGTGTAGGTCGGCGCACCGGCGCCGCCGACGGTCGGGATCAGGAGGTCGACCGTCGCCCCGAGCCCGGTGACCTGGTCGCCCGGGTGGGTGACCGCCGGCGCGGACGGGAAGGCCACTCCGACGTTGACGGCGGCCCAGGCGTCCGCCACGCCGCGGTGCTCGTCGCTGCCCGCGCCGTACAGGTCCTCGGCCGCGCGCAGGGTGGCGGTCCGGGCTCCGGCGTAGTCGGTGGTGGAGGTCATGTAGACGGTCAGTGCGCGGTACCAGACGGCCGCCGCCCTGTCCCGGCCGATGCCGGTCACGGTGCTGCCGCCCCGGGTCGGCGAGTCGTACTCGACGCCGTTGACCACCTTCGCGCCGCTGCCCTCGGAGAGGAGGTAGAAGAAGTGGTTGGCGACGCCGGACGAGTAGTGGACGTCCAGACCGCGGATGCCGCGGTACCAGTAGTCGGCGGACTTCGCGTCCTTGGAGGGCTTGTCCATGTACCGCAGGGGGGTGCCGTCGCCGAACAGGTCGGCCTTCTCCCCGATGAGGTAGTCCGGGGTGTCGGCCGGAAGGGCGGCGTGGAACTCCACCATGGATCCGAAGATGTCGCTCGTGGCCTCGTTCAGTCCGCCGGACTCCCCGGAGTAGACGAGGCCGGCCGTGGCGCTGGTGACGCCGTGGACCATCTCGTGGCCGGCGACGTCGACGCTGGTCAGCGGATGGGTGTCGGCATCACCGTCACCGAACGTCATGCAGAAGCAGTCGTCGTCCCAGAACGCGTTGACGTAGCCGCTGCCGTAGTGCACGCGGCTGAAGGCTCCGACGCCGTCTCCCCGGATGCCCTCGCGGCCGAAGTTCTCCTTCAGGTAGTCCCAGGTGGCCCCGACACCGAAGTGGGCGTCGACCGCCGCCGACTCGCGGTTGGCCGGCAGGCCGTCACCCCAGGAATCGGTGGACCGCTGGAACACCGTCCCGTTGCCGGACCTGCCGTTTCCCATGTCCGTGGTGTAGGCGCCGCCGCGGGTGCCGTCCCTGAGTTCGTACCCCGAGTCCGTCGGAGTGGTGCCGATCGGGACCTCGCCGACGTGGACACCGTGTCCGCTGCCGGTCTGGACGCCCTCGTAGGTCTGGATCACCGCGCCCGTGGCCGCGTCGGTGACCACCCGCAGCTTGCTGGGAGTCCCTTCCGGGTCGACGGAGGCGATGACGGTCTCCCAGGCCAGGCGGGGCGAGTCGTCCACCGCCCAGACCACCAGTCGGGGCGCACGGCCGACCGAGGCTCCCGCCTCGGTGCCGAGTGCGGCCGCCTGCGCCGTCGGGGCGTCGACGGCCGGTGCGGTGGCGAGACCGGTCAGCGCGGCGGCGGAGGCCCGGTCGACACCCCTCACCGCGCCGTCGGCGCCCTGGTGCACCACCAGGTCTCCGCCCAGGACGGGGAGTCCGGCGTAGGTCCGTTCGTACCGCAGGTGCCGGGTGCCGTCCGCGTCACGGACCGCGTCCTTGGCGACCAGCTTCTCCTGGCCCGAGAGCCCGAGGCTCCTGGCGAGGTCGGTGCTCTGCCGATCCGCGGCGGCCAGCGCCGCCGC
Source organism: Streptomyces sp. BE20 (assembly GCF_036322525.1). Classification (NCBI taxonomy): domain Bacteria; kingdom Bacillati; phylum Actinomycetota; class Actinomycetes; order Kitasatosporales; family Streptomycetaceae; genus Streptomyces; species Streptomyces sp. BE20. The sequence goes on from NZ_JAQYWW010001133.1 coordinate 22,993, forward strand.
CCGGGAGGCGGGCGCCGTCGGCACGGCGGGTACCGCTTGCGCACCGCTCAGCGGGGCGCCCGTCACCAGCAGCGCGGTGATGACGGCGAGTGAGGCGAGGCTGCTCATGGAAGCATGACGGGACACGGGCACTCCTTGGCCTGCCGGCCGTGGATACGGCCGGTTGCTGGACCTGCGCCACCGGGTGTGGCGCGGGCGTGCGGCCGGTCCGACCGTCGGCGTCGGGAACGCCGGGACGGGCCGCTGCGGCTCTGGGCGGTGTGCGTGGTGCGATGTGCGTGGTGCGGAAGGACCGCGCCGCACAGCAATGCCATGTTCATGACATGCAGACGGAGGCATGTCTCCTCACCGGGATTCGCCACACGCCGACACGAATGTCCCGTCGACACGAGTCGCCGCGTGACGTTCGAAGACTAGCGACCCGGTGTGACGTTGCGTTCGTTCATGAGTGTTCACGTGTCATTCATCAACGGATTCCGGCCATCTGACGGGCAGACCGTGCCCTGCGAATCCGCCGGTGAGCGGCCCCACCCGGGCCCGGCCAGCTCCGCGCGCGCCCTCCACCTGGTCCGACGCCGGCTGCGTCCGCGCGGGTCATCGGCCGAATGGCCACCCCCCTGCGGGACTTCACGGTTGCCGCCTTCCCCGTGCCGGGCCGAGGCCACACGGGGGAAGGCGGGGGGCGGGCCCCGCTCAGGGCCCGCCCCCCGCCGCGCACGTCACCCGTGCCGCGCCGCCCTGCGGCGCCGCAGAAGGACGAGAGCGCCGGTCCCGGCGCTCAGCAGGGCGACACCGGCTCCGGCGATCACCGCCTCGTGGTCACCGCCGCCGGTCCGGGCCAGGCTCCGCTCCAGGGCGTCGGCCGTACTGGTCGCCTTGGCGACCGCCACCGGCTCGATCTTCAGTGGCGCGCTGGTCGGGATGTCCATCGGAAAGGACAGGGGCACCGGCCCGTCGTCCTCGGTGGTGGCCGCGGTCGACGGCACCGCCGACGCCGTGGGGCGGTTGCCGACGACCGAAGGTGCCGCGCTGGTGGGTGCCGGCGCAGCGGCACGCGTCGGGGTGGCCGAGCGCGTGGGGGTCGCGGTGGGCGTGGTGGTCTGTGTCGGCGTGACGGCGGGCGTGGGGGTGACGGCGGGTGTGGGGGTGGGAGCCGCGACGGGCGTGGCGGTCGCCACCGGGGTCGGTGTGGCCGTGGGCGTCGGCGTGGGCGTCGGGGTCGGCGCCGCCGTCGGAATGGCCGTGGGTGTCGGCGAAGCCGTGGGCGTCGGGGTCGGAGTCGGCGCCACCGTCGGTGTGGCCGTGGGCGTCGGGGTGACCGCCGGGGGCGGGGTCGGGGTCGGCGTCGGAGCGGCCGTGGGCGTCGGCGAAGCCGTGGGCGTCGGCGAAGCGGTACGTGCCGGGGTGGGCACGGGCGTCGGAGAAGCCGTGCGGGTCGGGGTGGCCACGGGCGTCGGCGAAGCGGTGCGGGTCGGGGTCGCGGCGGGGGCCGGGACAACAGGGGCCGGCTCCTTGATCCTGAAACCGGCACAGCCCACCGCGCACGCGCAACCGAAGCTGCCCTCGTCCACGGGCAGCCCGGTCCGGTCGTCGAGCCGCGCGGCGAAGGTCACCGGCGCGACGCCGGCCTTGCCGGTCGGCGCCCCGGCCGGGAACGAGGTGCGCACGTTCAGGACGAGGGTCCGCCCCTTCCGCACCGCCAGGAGCGCGTCGTCCGAGACGCCGTCGCCCTTCTTGCCCCCGAGCACCACCAGGACGCTCCCGTCGGTTCCCTCACCACCCGGGGCGAGCGAGCCGGGGAGCCAGTCGGTGCCTCCCGGCAGCCGGTACTCGACCTTGAGGTCCGCCGCCCGGAGGTCACCTGCCTGGTTCTTGAACTTCAGCAGGGCGAAGGCCACGAAGTCGTGGGCCGTCGGGTTGGTGACGGTGTATCGGAACTCCCTGGGCGCCCCGCCCACCTCGAACTCCCGGGGGACCCCCGTCACCGACGGCTCCAGACCCCGCTGCAACGGGACGTCGAGGTGCGGGGCCGGGGCCGACGGGCCGGCCGACGCGGCACCGGTGGCGGCGCCTGCCACACCGACCGGGACGGTCGACAGGACGAGTGCGGTGGCACCCGCGAGGATCAGACTGCGGGGGGTGGACACGTGGTCACCTTCCGGCGAGGAGGAGTTCCGGCACCGTCTCGGTGCCTGCCGGTTAAGGAGGTGGGGCAGACCTGTCGATCCCGCGGGTATGCGAATTCGTTACGGACGCGGCTACACCGGCACCCGCAGGCCGGTGCCGGCGCCGTCGATCCTCTCCTCGACCCACGTCCGGAGGAGGCCGAGCGGCACGGCCGCGCTGTGACCCAGCTCCGTGAGGGCGTACTCCACGTGGAGGGGTACCGCCGGGTAGACGGTGCGGGTCAGCAGGGCTGCGTCCTCCAGGCGGCGCAGGGTCTGGGTGAGCACCTTGGGGCTGACGCCCTGCAGGCGCCGCTGGAGTTCGCCGAAGCGCTGGGGCCCGTCCTCCAGCGCACCGATGGCCAGGGCGGACCACTTGTTGGCCAGGAGGTCGAGCATGGCCCGGCAGGGACACTGGGCCGCGTAGACGTCATGCTGGTCGTGCTGACCCGTCGCGCACTCGATCATCCGTACCACTCCTCACCCGGCAACTTCCCAAAAGGAAGTAGTAGACCTTGCGGGTAACTATATGCCCAGGGATACCGTCGAGAACATAGCAACGAGGCCGTCGGAAGCCTCCCGCCCACGTCTGACCCGGGAGTCCACCATGTCTGTGAACACGATGCGCGCAGTGCTCCTGGACCGCTTCGGCGGCCCGGAGGTCCTGAAGGTCGAGCAGGTCCCTCGGCCCACCCCCCTGCCGACGGAGGTCCTCGTCCGGGTGCACGCCGCCGGGATCAACCCGGTGGACTGGAAGACCCGCTCCGGCGGGGGGATGGCCGGCGTGCTGGGCGAGCCCCCGTTCGTCCTCGGCTGGGACGTCTCCGGCGTGGTCGAGGAGGTCGGCTTCGGGGTGAGCACCCTCAAGCCCGGCGACGAGGTCTACGGGATGCCGTGGTTCCCGCGGGCCGCCGGCGGCTACGCCGAGTTCGTCACGGCACCGGCGCGCCAGTTCGCCCGCAAGCCCGAGAGCCTCGACCACGTCCGGGCCGCCGCCGTCCCGCTGGCCGCCCTCACGGCCTGGCAGGCCCTGGTCGACACCGCGGGGCTCCGGTCCGGCCAGCACGTACTGGTCCACGCCGCCGCCGGCGGGGTCGGACACTTCGCCGTCCAGATCGCCAGGCACCTCGGCGCCCACGTGACCGGCACCGCCAGCAGCGGCCGGCACGACTGGCTCACCGGGCTCGGGGCGGACCGGCTCGTCGACTACACCTCCGTCCGGTTCGAGGACGCGGTCAGCGACATGGACGTGGTCCTCGACCTGATCGGCGACGACCACGACCGCACCAGCACCCGCTCCCTGGAGGTGCTGCGCCCCGGCGGCCTGCTCATCGCCGTCCCCTCCGGAGTCTCCGCCGGACTGCAGGACGCCGCCGCGGCCCTCGGCAGGCGGGTCAGCGCCTTCCTGGTCGAGCCGGACGGCGCGGCCCTGGCCCTGCTCGCGCAGCTCATCGACGCCGGGGCGATCGCGGTCGAGGTCGAGGAGGTCTTCACCCTGGAGGACGCCGCGAAGGCGCATGCCCGCGGGGAGACCGGTCGCACACGCGGAAAGCTCGTCCTCGACCTCACCTCCTGAGCCGGCCCTGCCTGCACACCACACTCCTTCACCACACTCCGATACCCACGCGAGGTAGGCCTGCCGTGTTCTACGAGATCCGCCACTACGTGACCAAGCCCGGCCGCCGGGACGAATGGCTCCGGTTCATGGAGCAGACCGTCATCCCCTTCCAGAGCTCGAAGGGCATGGTGATCACCGCGTCCTTCACCGACGAGGAGGATCCGGACGGCTACGTCTGGATCCGGCGGTTCGAGGACGAGGAACAGCGCGCCGAGGCGTACGCCGCCGTCTACGAGAGCGACCGCTGGACCGACGAGCTCGGTCCGGCCGTGGCCGACCTGCTCTTCCTTGAGAAGTCCGTGGTCACCCGGGTCGTCCCGACGCGCCGGTCCCTCCTGCGCTGACCCGTCGGCCGAGCGCCGGGGAGTGTCGGCCGGACACTGCCCGGCGCTCGGCCGTGCCGGCCCCGGAGCCGCGGCGGGACCGCGGCGAAGGCGGCAGCGGCACTCTTCGGCAGCGATGTCAGCCGCCCGGGCCGTCGGCCGCGGGCGAGGTGGGCCTTCCCGTCTCGCCGGTGCTCGGGGCCGCCGAGGTGGGCCTGCCCGTCTCGGCGGCGCTCGGGGTCGGCGACGGCCCGGACTCCGCAGGAGGTCCGGTCGGGCTATCCGACGCGGCATCGCCCGGTCGGCCGGCGGGCGGCTCGGGGGACGGCCGCCTCGTCTCGCCGATGCTCGGGGCCGGCGACGGCCCGGCCGCCTCGGCACGCTCGGACGCCCTGCGCGACGCGGAGTCCCCGGGCACGGCGCGCTCCGTCGCCGGCGGCCCGCTCACGCCGACGGCGGACGAACCGGAGACCGACGGAGACGGCCGGGCGGAGCTCGGCTTCGCCGTGTCGGGGCCGGTCGCCGGCATGGCGGCGCGCCCGCCCTTCGACGTCGACGGCGCCACGGACGGGAGGGCGCCGGCGGGGCGAACGGCAGCACCGGTGGGGGCCCCGGTCGTCGACGAGGCCGGCCCGGCCGACGCGCCCACCGAGAAGGTGACCTCCGGACGGAGGCTCTCGCCCTCCGGGCCCTCGTACTGAACGGCGGCGGCGGTGCCGCCGACCAGGGCCGTGGCGGAGACCGCCACCGTCCACCACAGCCCCCGACGGGACCGCCCGCGCCGCTCCGCAGCGTCGTCGGCATCCGGCGGGGGCAGCTGTGCGGCACGGGCGGTCGCGGGTGCGCGGTGGACCACGATCGTCGGTTCCCGGTCCTCCGCCCGGGGCCCGGGCCGACCCGGGCCCGCCTGCTCGTCCTCCGTTCGGGCGGCGGCCGCCGAGCCGCCTCGCCGGGGCTGTTCGCCGCGGGGCACGAAGGCGCTCCAGGACGATGCGGGCTCTCTCACTGTTCTCCTCAGGCTCCGGGCCGGACACTCGCCGGCACGCGCCGGTCCGCGTGCAGGTCGCTTGGGTACGAGGGGTACGACCCACAGCCGTCCCGCGGGTTTATCGAACCGTTACGCATCCGGCACCGCTTCCCGCACCCGCACACCGCCCGGGCCCGACCGGCGGTGGAGGGGCCTGGCGGGGGCTTCCACGCGAGCGACGCGCCGCACGTCACAAGGTGGTCTCGACGCCGAAACGCCCTTGACGTGGATTCCGAAACAGAGGTGTCATATCTCCACCGCGTTTGAACCTGTTCGTTTCTGGTTTATTACGTTTGATTCACCCTCTACCCGGAGCGAGTCGAACCGAACCAGTCAAGGGTTCTTCACATCGCGGTCCGCCGCCTTGGGCCCCCACCTACCTGCGCACCACCGCACCCGTTCCGCTTCCATCGGCGCGTGCGGTTCCGAAGGAGCTCCCCATGTTCCGTTCCACCAGCCGTACCGTCGCCGCGGCGGGTCTGCTGCTCGCTCTCGGTCTGACCACCGCGTGTTCGACCGGTCAGGAGGCCGCGTCCGGCAGCGGCGAGGTCGCCAAGGTCGACGGGAAGATCTCGATCACCTACCTGCAGAAGCAGGGCGACCAGGAGTACTTCGTCGGCGAGGCCGCCGGGGCCAAGGCCAAGGCCGCCGAACTCGGTGTGGACCTGAAGGTCGTGAACCTGGGCAACGACGCCAACAAGACGATCAGCGAGGTCCAGGCCGCGATCGCACAGAAGACCAACGGCGTCGTCATCGTCGTCCCCGACCCCGCCGTCGGACCCCAGGTCGTCCAGGCCGCCAAGGACGCCAAGGTCGCCCTGCTC
>NZ_JAQYWW010001134.1:0-250074 GCF_036322525.1 Streptomyces sp. BE20
CCGAACCCGGAAGCTAAGCCTCACAGCGCCGATGGTACTGCAGGGGGGACCCTGTGGGAGAGTAGGACGCCGCCGAACAATCATTGTGAAGAACCCCCGTCCGGGATACGGACGGGGGTTCTTTGCGTTTCCGGGGAATTCGGTGGACGGTCGACTCCCCGGCTTGTCCGTGGATTGCCTTCCGCTTGAGCATCAGTGCCGGCAGCAGTGCCTCCGGCGGTCGCGGACGGGTGTCGGAGAGGCATCCCCGGGGCCCGGTGGGGATCTGGGGGCGGGGACACCGTGTTCCGGCCGGGCTTTCCGACGTTATAGCCGGCGGTGTCCCGGGCGAGGTCCTGACGGGCCCTTGTGGCGGAAGCTGCTGGGAGTGCGCAGGCGATACGGCTGACACGGACGGGACGCAAGACAGAGCGTCCACGGCAGGAGAATGCCCCGCTACCGGCACCGGTAGCGGGGCATCTCGGGTTTCCGGCCTGACTCGGGTTTCCGGCCTGAATGGAAGGGCCGCTCAGAGGCGGCCGGCGGCCTTGAGGGCGAGGTAGGTGTCCGCGAGCGCGGGGGCGACGGAGGCGGGTGCGGCGTCGAGCACCGTGACGCCGGCGCGGGTGAGGCGGTCGGCGGTGAGACGGCGGTCGGCGCGGGTCTGCTCGGCGGCGGCGGCGCCGTAGACGGCCTCGACGGTGCCGCGGCCGGCGGCGAGCTCGTCGAGGTGCGGGTCGGCGACGGAGGCGAGCACGACCTCGTGGCGCTTGGTGAGCAGTGGGAGGAGGGGGAGGAGGCCGTCCTCCACGGGAGCCGCGTCGAGGCCGGTGAGGAGGACGATCAGCGAGCGGTGCGGCGCCATCTTCAGGGAGGTGGCGACCAGCGAACGCATGTCGGTCTCGTAGAGGGCGGGCTCCAGGACGGCCATCGCGCCGGTGAAGGCCGTGAGGATCTCGTTGGGGGACCGGCCCGCCACCGAGGCCCGCTTGCGGAGGTCGTGGGCGAGCAGGTCGACCCGGTCGCCGGCCTTGGTGGCCAGTGCGGTGAGCAGGAGCGCGGCGTCGAGGGAGGCGTCCAGGCGCGGGGCGTCGCCGACCCGGCCGGCGGAGGTGCGGCCGGTGTCGAGGACGATCAGGATGTGTCGGTCGCGCTCGGGGCGCCAGGTGCGGACGGCGACGGTCTGGCGGCGCGCGCTGGCGCGCCAGTCGATGGAGCGGATGTCGTCGCCGGGCAGGTACTCGCGCAGCGAGTCGAACTCGGTTCCCTGGCCACGGGTCAGGAGGGAGGTGCGGCCGTCGAGTTCGCGCAGCCGGGCGAGCCGGGAGGGCAGGTGCTTGCGGCTGGCGAACGGGGGGAGGGCGCGGACCGTCCAGGGGACGAGGTGCGATCCCTGACGGCCGGCCAGACCGAGCGGGCCGAGGGAGCGGACCGTCACCTTGTGGGCGTGGTAGTCACCGCGCCGGGTCGGAGTGAGGACGGTGGTGACCCGGCGCCGTTCGCGGCCCGGGACCCGCAGGGTGTGCCGGGAGGCGGCGATCTCGGTGCCCGGGCGCCAGGCGGACGGGGCCCAGGCGTCGCGGATCCTGGCGCGCAGGGGGCGGCCGGACGGGTTGGTGACGGTCAGTTCGACGGTGGCGGGTTCACCGAGCCGGACGGTGGTGGCGCCGCCCCGGGTGATCCGCAGGCTGCGGACGGGGGCGGCGAGCACCAGGTCGACGACGACGGCGAGGAGGACCGTTCCGGTGACGGCGCCGATCCCGGCCCAGGAGGGCAGCAGCAGGCCCGTGACGAGGGCGCCGAGCGCGGCGAGCAGGGCGGTTCGCCCGGTGAGGGCCATGCGGTGCGTTCCTTCGTCGGGGCCGGGAGCGAGGCGGTCGGCGGGGTGCCGAGGGTCAGCGGGGGGCCGGGGTCTGGGCCAGGACCGCCTGGATGACGGAGTCGGCGGTGACGCCCTCCATCTCGGCCTCCGCCCGCAGGGCGACGCGGTGGCGCAGGGTGGGCAGCGCGAGGGCCTTGACGTCGTCGGGGGTGACGTAGTCGCGTCCGGCGAGCCAGGCCCAGGCGCGGGAGGCGCCGAGCAGGGCGGTGGCACCGCGGGGGGAGACGCCGATGGAGAGTGACGGCGACTGCCGGGTCGCCCGGCACAGGTCGACGATGTAGGCGAGGATCTCGGGTGCGACGGTCAGCGCGGCGATCTGCTCGCGGGCGGCGGCGATGTGCCCGGGGCCGGCGACCGGGCGGACACCGGCGGCGCCGAGGTCGCGCGGGTCGAAGCCGGAGGCGTGCCGGGCGAGCACCTGGAACTCCTGGTCCCGGTCGGGCAGCGGCAGGACCAGCTTGAGCAGGAAGCGGTCGAGCTGGGCCTCGGGCAGCGGGTAGGTGCCCTCGTACTCGACCGGGTTCTGGGTGGCGGCGACCAGGAACGGGACGGGCAGGGCTCGCGGCTCGCCGTCGACGGTGACCTGGTGCTCCTCCATGGCCTCCAGCAGGGCCGCCTGGGTCTTCGGCGGGGTGCGGTTGATCTCGTCGGCGAGCAGCAGGTTGGTGAAGACCGGGCCGGCCTGGAAGGAGAACTCGGAGGTCCGGGCGTCGTAGATCAGGGAGCCTGTGACGTCGCCGGGCATCAGGTCGGGCGTGAACTGGATGCGCTTGGTCTCCAGGCTGAGCGCGGTGGAGAGGGTGCGGACCAGCAGGGTCTTCGCCACGCCGGGGACGCCTTCGAGCAGCACGTGGCCGCCGCAGAGCAGGGCGACGACCAGGCCGGTGACGGCGGCGTCCTGGCCGACCACGGCCTTGGCGATCTCGGCGCGCAGGGCGGTCAGCGCCTCGCGCGGGTCGCTGACCCGGGGGTCGTGCGAGGGGCCGGGGGTGGCGGGAGCCGGGCCGGGGGTGATGCGGAGCTGGGCGGTGGCCTGTTCGGTCACGGCTTCCGTACCTGCCTTTCGAGGGCGTCGAGGTCGTCGGCGAGCCGCAGCAGCGCGGCGTCGTCGGTCGGGGGCGGGCCGTACAGGAGGGCCCGTACGTCCCCGGCGGGCCGCTCGGGGAGGCGGTCGGCGACGGCCGCGCTGAGAGCGGTGGGGTCGGGTGCGCCGGCGACGGGCGGGACGCCCAGGGCCGGGGCGAGGCGGTGGGCGGCGGCGCGGCGCAGGGCGTCGGCGGCGCGGCCACGGGCCTTGGCGCGGCGGTAGAGGCGGGCACGGCCTTCGGTGGTCTCGGCGGCGCGGACCACGACGGGCAGGTTCTCGCTGACCACCGGGCCGAGCCGGCGGGCCCGCCAGAGGGCGGCGAGCAGGACGGCGACGGCGAGTTGGTAGCCGGCCCAGCGCCAGCCCTCGGGGATGTAGTCGTCGAAGGTCTTCAGCCCGCCGCCCTCGGCGACCGGGGCGGTGTAGTCGGGCAGGTGCCAGGTGAGGTGCGGCTCGGTTCCCAGGAGGCCGACGCCGAGGGCGGCGTTGCCGTCCTTCGTGAGCAGCTCGTTGGTGAGGAAGTCGCCGCTGCCGAGGACGACGACGTCGGAGTTCCGGCCGGTGGGGACGGCGACCAGCGGGTAGCCGTGACCGCGCTCGTAGCAGCCCTCGCCGCGGCTGCCGGCGGTGTAGAGCAGGCCGCCGAGGTGCGCGGTCCCCGCCCGGACGGCCTCGGGGAGCGAGCACTCGGCGGCGGTGCTGCGGACGGAGGCGTAGGGGACGCCGCCGTTCTCGTCGGAGGTGCGGACGCCGGGGACGAGTGCGCTGAGCGCGGCGGGGCCGGGGGAGATCAGGATCAGCCGGGCGTGTCCGGCGGTGGCGACGGCGCGCAACTGCTCGGGGCCGAGCAGGTCGGGCTCGGGCAGGACGAGGGTGCCCGCGTCGGCGGCGGGGACGGTGGGGTCGGCGGTGAGGTCGACCTTGAGTCCCTCGCGCTGGAGGAGGGCGACCACGGCGTGCCCGCCGGCGGGCTCGTAGGAGCGCGGGTCGAGCGGCGGGTAGCTGCGGTCCTGGTTGAGGGCGGCCAGGACGACGGCCGAGAGCAGCAGGAGTGCGGCGGTGAGCAGGTACCACCGGCCGCGCCGCCAGAGGCCGTGGCCCGTGGGGGCGAGGCTGGTGGCGGCGAGGGCGGTGGCGGGCCCCGGCTCGGAGGACGGGGCGGGTACGGGCGTCGGCGCGGCGGGGGTGGCGCTGGTCATGCGGGTCCTCCGGCGGCCGGGGCGAGGACCGGGCGGGCGCGCTCCAGGGTCCGGTCGAGGTCGCGCAGCAGCTGGTAGGCGGCCTGGTCGGCGGTGCGGTCGCCGTAGGCGATGTCGTCGAAGGTGCGGGCGGCCGCGGTGAGTGCCGCGGCGTGCTCGGGCAGGGTGCGTCCGGCCTCGGCGGCGGCCTCGTCCGCGGTGCGGCCGGGGCGGGTGTCGAGCAGGGTGCGCTCCTCCAGGCCGCGGACCAGGGCGCGCATCTGTTCGCGGACGGCCTCGGTCCACTGGCCGGCGGCGGCATGACGCTCGGCGTCGGCCCGGTGCTGGGCCGCGGTGCGGGGACCGACGGCGCCGAAGACGCCGAGGGTGGTCCGGACGGCCCGCCGGGGGGCGCCGAGGCGCCACCAGAGGGCGGCGGCGATCAGGACGGCGATCACCGTGAAGAGGATCAGGCCGGTGGTGCCGGTGGTGCCGTCGCCGGCGATGGCTCCGAGGGCTTCGTCGATCCGGTCCATGATCCAGCCGATGACCCGTTCCTGGAGGCTCGGGTCGTGCCGGTGGTAGTCGGCCTTGAGCAGTTCGTCGCGTGCGGCGTCGCGGGCGGCGTCGCGCGGGGTCGTGACCGGGGCGCCACCCGCGGCCAGGACCCTCTCCCCCCAGTGCGGCATCGGGCTCAGAGCCTCGCGGCGGGGTTCGGGCCGGCCTGTCCGCCCCAGCCGGTGCCGCCGTACTCGGGCAGGCCGGCGGCGCGGGCGAGCTCGATGTCCAGGGCCTCGCGACGGATCCGCTGGTCGACGTAGAGGAGCACGCCGATGGTGGCGGTGAACGGGAGCGTGATGGTGGCGGAGATGACGCCGCCGATCGCCATGGTGACCAGCATCGCGGTGGGCAGGGCGCCGGAGTCCCCGGCGTCGGCCTGGCGGGCGATGTCGTCGAAGCCGAGGACCAGGCCGGCGATCATGAACGGGGTGCTGATCACGCCCGCGACGAAGGCCGCGATGATCTGGCTGAGCACGTTGATGCCGCAGATCCGCCACCAGGAGCCGCGGACCAGGCGGCGGGAGCGGGAGAGGGCGGTGAACACGCCCTGCTTCTCCAGCATCAGGGCGGGGGCGGCCAGACTGAGCTGGATCCAGAGCCAGAACGCGACCGGGATACTGAGCAGGCCGACGACGACGAGCGGGATCACGATCGCCGGTTCGTCCGCGCCGGCCAGCAGGTAGCCGATCAGCGGGGTGAACCCGAGCAGCATGACCCCGACGCCGACCAGGCCGGTGAGCAGGGTGAGGCCGGTGAGCTGGAGCAGTCGCGGCCGGGCGTCGCGCCAGGCGTCCCGGACGGTCACGGACTGTCCGAGGATGGCGCGGCTGACGACCATGGTGAGCAGGGCCGCGGCCACGACGCCGAGCAGCAGCGTGACCGGCATGCTGGCCAGGGTGGTGATCACCGGGGTGAACTCGCCGGTGTCGCCCTTGATGGCGAGCTGCGCGCCGAGCGTGGCGCCCTGCTGGACGACCGCCACGCCGAGCGAGAGGCCGAGGGTGGTGCGCCAGTGCTTGCGGACGGTCGAGACGGCGCCGTCGAGGATCTCGCCGAGGCCCAGCGGGCGGAGCGGGATGATGCCGGGCTTGGGGCTCTGCGGGACGCCCCAGCCGTACGGGCCGCCGGGACCTCCGCCGTACGGGCCGGGCTGCCCGTACCCGACCGGCTGCCCGCCGTACGGGGGCTGCGGGGCTCCGGGGGCGGTGCCCCAGGCGGGCGGCGCGTCGTAGGGCGGTGCCGACTGGCCGGGCACGGAGGGCACGTCGGCCGTGGGCCGGGTGCCGTCGCGGGGCGGCTCGGGCGAGCCGGGCGAGGCCCAGCCCGGAGTGTCGGTCATCACTGCTCCTCGGAGGGCGTCAGGGTTCGCGGCACCGGGTGGATCTTCACGCGGGCGCAGCGCCCATCGTGTCATGGTGGCCGTACGTCCCCCAGGGGGATCCGGTTGCTGAACGGCAACGGCACGGCTGCGGACGGTTCGTGGGCTCTCCCCGGGACCGTGGGGGTGGAGGGGTGCAGACCTTTCGCCCGGTATGGCCTGAATTCGCCTGGTCGCCAGTTGGCCGTTCTGGAGCAAAGGGACTGCTGTGCGGCAGGTCACAATCCGGTAATGAGAAGATGGACGCATGAAGGGACGCGTCCTCGTCGTTGATGACGACTCCGCACTGGCCGAGATGCTCGGCATCGTGCTGCGGGGTGAGGGTTTTGAGCCGTTTTTCGTCGCAGATGGGGACAGGGCGCTGGCAGCGTTCAGGGAGACCAAGCCCGACCTGGTCCTCCTCGACCTGATGCTTCCGGGTCGGGACGGCATTGACGTCTGCCGGCAGATCCGGGCCGAGTCGGGTATTCCGATCGTCATGCTGACCGCCAAGACCGACACGGTGGACGTCGTGGTGGGCCTGGAATCGGGCGCCGACGACTACGTCACCAAGCCGTTCAAGCCCAAGGAGCTGGTGGCCCGGGTCCGTGCCCGGCTGCGCCGTGCCGAGGATCCGACCCCGGAGCAGCTGACCATCGGCGATCTGGTGATCGACGTGGCCGGCCACTCCGTGAAGCGGGACGGGCGGGGCATCCCGCTGACCCCGCTGGAGTTCGACCTGCTGGTCGCGCTGGCCCGCAAGCCGTGGCAGGTGTTCACCCGGGAGGTGCTGCTGGAGCAGGTCTGGGGCTACCGGCACGCGGCGGACACCCGGCTGGTGAACGTCCACGTCCAGCGCCTGCGGTCCAAGATCGAGAAGGACCCCGAGCGCCCCGAGATCGTGGTGACCGTCCGTGGCGTCGGCTACAAGGCCGGGCCCAGCTGACGTGATGTACCAGGCTGACGAGACCCCGTCGGGTTCCGCGACCGGCGGGGCCGACGCCGTGCGCGGGGACGTGCTGAGCTCGACCGTGCGCAGCCGCAGGCGGCGTGCTCCGGCGGCCCTGATCGCGCTGCTCACCCGTCAGCTGCGCCGGCCCGTGCACCGGGTGGCGGCGCTGTACCGGCGTTCGATCCAGCTGCGGGTGGTGGCGGCGACCCTGCTGCTGTCGGTCGTGGTGGTGCTGGTGCTGGGCGTCGTGGTGGTGGCCCAGGTCCGCACCGGACTGCTGGACACCAAGCGGGCCTCGGCCCGGGACCAGGCGCTCTCCGGCTTCCAGAGCGAGCTCAAGAAGATCGACGAGGCGAAGGACCTGCGGCTGAAGGTCGGCGCGACGACCGACCCGAGCACGGAGGAGATAGGCACCTGGCTGCTCAAGCAGGTCGGTGACCTGGCCGCCAGCGGGCAGAGCGTCTACACCGTGATCGCGATGCTGCCGGGGACCACCCAGACGATCGCACCGGACAAGACCGGGCTGGGCCCGCGCTACTCGGGGGACATCCTGCCCAGCAGCATCCCGGAGAGCCTGCGGGCCAAGGTGGGGCAGGAGGCGGGCCAGAGCTTCAGCCAGCCGACCGTGATCCACCGCTCCGCCGAGAGCCACAACCGGACCGAACCCGGGCTGGTCTTCGGCATGCAGTTCGTCGGTCCCAGCGACAAGAGCTACCAGCTCTACTACGTCTTCTCCTTCGGCCAGGAGACCAAGACCCTCGGGCTGGTCACCGGCACCCTGGCGACCGCCGGCATCTTCGTGGTGATCATGATGGGCGGCATCGCCTGGCTGGTGGTGCGCCAGGTGGTCACACCGGTCCGGATGGCCGCCGGGATCTCCGAGCGGCTGGCCGCCGGACACCTGGAAGAGCGGATGAAGGTCACCGGGACGGACGACATCGCCCGGCTCGGCGAGTCCTTCAACCGGATGGCCAACGCCCTGCAGGCGCAGATCCGCCAGCTGGAGGAGCTCTCCCGGGTGCAGCGGCGCTTCGTGTCGGACGTCTCGCACGAGCTGCGCACCCCGTTGACCACCGTCCGGATGGCCGCCGACCTGATCTACGACAGCCGTGAGGACCTGGACCCGATGGCGGCCCGGTCGGCCGAGCTGCTCCAGGGCCAGCTGGACCGCTTCGAATCCCTGCTCGCCGACCTGCTGGAGATCAGCCGCTTCGACGCCGGCGCCGCCGTCCTGGACGCCGAGCCGGTCGACCTGCGCGAGATCGTCGGCCGGGTGGTCGAGGCCGCCGACCCGCTGGCGCAGGCCAAGGGCAGCGCCGTGGTGATCCGCGGCGACGGCGAGCCGGTGCTGGCCGAGGTCGACTCCCGCCGGATCGAGCGCATCCTGCGCAACCTGGTGGTCAACGCGCTGGAGCACGGCGAGGGCCGGGACGTCGTGGTCCGGCTGGGCTCGCAGGACGGCGCGGTCGCCGTCGGCGTCCGCGACTACGGCATCGGGCTCAAGCCCGGCGAGGCGTCCCGGGTGTTCCACCGCTTCTGGCGGGCCGATCCCTCCCGGGTGCGGACCACCGGCGGTACGGGCCTCGGCCTGTCCATCGCCGTCGAGGACGCGCACCTGCACGGCGGCTGGCTGCAGGCCTGGGGCGAGCCCGGCGGTGGCTCGCACTTCCGGCTCACGCTGCCGCGCACCCGCGGCGGGGAGATCAGCCGGGCTCCGTTCCGGCTCGAACCGGAGGACTCGCGCAACAACCGCGGCCTCGGCACCTACGGGACGCCGTACCGGCGGGCGATCCGTCCGGCCGGCGCCACCGCGCTGACCGCGACGGACGAGCAGGCCGACCCGGAGACCCCGGAGACCTCAGGGAACGCCTTCGGCGGCAACCTGGGCAGCGGCCTGGGCGGTGTGCTCGGCATCGGGCCGGGACTGGGACGCCGGGCGCCCGAGGGGCCGCGCGCCGATCCGTCGGACGTGCGCCCGGTCGGGGCCGGATACGGTGCGACAGGTGCGCAGGTCATGGTGGACCCGACGCCGGGCCGGCCGTCGGTGGCGCAGCGGACGGCGGGTCCGGACGGGGTGGACGCGGTGGACGGCACCGGTGGAACGGACACGGAGGGGACGCAGCGTGCGAAGGACCAGCGGCAGGACTGAGCCGCGGCTGGCCGCAGTGGTCGGCGCGGTGGTCGGCGCCGTGCTGGCGGCCGGCTGCGCGGGGATGCCGGACTCCGGGGGCATCGCCAAGGTCGAGCTGTCCCAGGGGTCGGCGGACAAGAACCTCCAGGTCAGGGTCTTCCCGGTGGAGCCCACCAAGGGCGCCAAGCCGCAGGAGCTGCTGACCGGCTTCCTGGACGCGCTGACCGCCGACGACAGTTACGACACCGCGCGGCAGTACCTGACGGCGGCCGCCAGTGCGAGCTGGAGGCCGGAGGCCGGCATCAAGGTGCTCGCGGCCAATCCGGGCCACCCCACCGTGACCGTGACCGACGCCGACACCGAGAAACCCATCAAGGTCTCCGGGCAGCTGGTCTCCCAGATCGACGACCGGCACTCGTTCTCGCTGGAGCCGGTGGCGGTCCTGACCTCGTTCGACTTCAACTTCCTTCGGGAGAAGTCGGGGGAGTGGCGGATCGACCAGCTGCCGGACGGGGTGATCATCAACGAGAGCAACTTCCGCAACAACTACCGGCAGGTGGACCGCTTCTTCTACGCGGCGCCGGACCCCTCCGCGCCCACCGCCGCGTCGGCGACCAGCCGGGACGTGCTGATCGCCGACCCGATCTACCTGCGGCGCCGAATAGACCCGCTCACCGAGGCCGCGAAGGCCGTCGTCGCGGGGCCCTCGCTCTGGCTCGCGCCGGTCTCGCGGTCGGCCTTCCCGGCCGGCACGGTCGTCGACGGAGTCGCCGTCGACGAGAGCCGCACCGCGCACGTCACGCTCGGCGAGGTGGACCTGGGCGCCGCGACCGCCTGCCGGCGGATGGCTACCCAGCTCCTCTACACCCTCGCCGACCAGGGCAAGGGGCAGGTCGAACGGCTGGACCTCAAGGGCCGGCACGGCGGGCCGGGCTGCCAGGCGAGCAAGGGCGACGAGCCGGAGACCGGCCCCGGATCGCTGGCCGGCACGATGGCGAGCCGGCAGTTCTACCAGCGCGCCGAGGACGGCGTGCTGTACGAGACGCACGGTGACACCGCCAGCGAGCCGGTGCACGGCCCGCTGGGCAAGCCGCAGCCGAGCGGCCGGCCGCTCGGCGCGATCGCGGTGGCGCGGGACGGCGAGCGCGCCGCGGCGCTCAGCGCCGACGGCCACCAGCTCTACACGGTGCCGCTCTCGGAGGCCACGTCGGCGATGCCGCAGGCGGTGCTCACCACCGCGGCGCGGGCGGGCGCCAGGACCGACGACGGGCTGACCTCGCCCACCTGGGACGGCCGCGGCGACCTCTTCGTGGTGGACCGCGACCCGCAGGGCCAGCGGGTGCTGATGGTGCGCGACAAGCAGGTCGTCCCGGTGGCCGTGGACGACCTGGGCGGACGGTCCCTGCAGGCCGTCAAGGTCTCGTCGGACGGTGTCCGGATCGCCCTGCTGGTCAAGGACGGGAAGGACCCCAAGGACGGGAAGGACGGCAGGGACCAGAAGCTCTGGCTGGGCCTGGTCGTCCACGGCGGGACCAAGGAGGCCCCGACCGTGCGGATCACCGGTCTGCGGCCGGCCAATCCGGTGCTGACGGAGGTCACCTCGGTCTCCTGGGCGGAGGCGGACCAGCTGCTGGTGCTCGGCAAGGAGAAGGACCGGCTGCAGCAGCTGCACTACATCAGCACCGACGGGTCGCAGAGCGCGGACGCGCGGCTTCAGGGCGGCGAGGGCATGGCCACGGTGGAGGCGTCCGAGTCGCGCGGGGGCAACCAGTCGCCGCCGCCGACGCTGGCCCTGCAGGGGACGGACGGCAAGCTCTACCGGCTGGTCAACAACCAGTGGCGTGAGCTGGTACTGCCCTACCGGGCGGCCTCCTTCATCTACCCGGGCTGAGCCGGGCCGAGTCGGGCTGAGCCGGGCCGGGGCCGACGGAGGCCGCCGGGGACGGGGCCGTCAGGGCCGGGCCGGGCCGCGTCCGGCGCGGCGCGGGACGGCCGCCGCGACGGTGGCGGCAGCGCCGGGTGGCAGGCCCGCGGCGGCCAGGGCCCTGGCCGCTTCGGCGAGGCTGGCACCGGTGGTCACCAGGTCGTCCACCAGGACCGGCAGGCGGCCCGCGAGCCGTCGGGGAGCGCCGGGCAGGACGGTGAGCGCGCCGTGCAGGTTGCGCCGCCGCCCGGCGGCGGAGAGCCCGGTCTGGTCGGCGACCGGACGGGCGTGCCGGAGCAGCGGCGCAGCCCGGGCGTCCAGGCCCGTCCGGCGCAGCGCCCGGGCGGCGGAACCGGCCAGCCGCAGCGTCGGATCGTGCCCCCGGGCGCGGACGGCGGCACGGGCGGAGGGCACCGGGACGAGCAGCAGCGCGGCGTGGCCGGCGTCCGGGCCGAGCGAGGAGCGCACCGCCCGGGCGAGGGCGTCGCCGAGCGGGCCGGCGAGTCGGAGCGCACCGCGTTCCTTGTGGGCGAGCAGCAGCCCGCGGACCGGGTCGGCGTACGGCGCGGCGGCGTGCACACGGGGAAGGGCCGTGGCGGGCCCGGGGCGGGCCGTGGCCAGCACGTGCCGGCAGCCCGGGCAGAGGTGCCCCCGGACGGCGTCGCAGCCCGCGCAGCGGGCAGGGAGCAGGACGTCCAGCAGCCCGCCGAGTGCGTGGGCGAACGACCCGCGGACGGCCTGGTGAAGGGGCGGGGTGGGGGTGGTCGACACGGTGCTCCTCGCGGTGGCAGGCACGGAGAGTGAGCAAAGAATGCGCCGTACGGGGGGTGTTGTCCAGGTATTTACCTGTGTTTCACTCCTGGGAGGGTAGACAGGGGGCAGCAGCTTGACCGCCAGCCCATAACACCCGCCATACCCACTGTCCCCGCTGCGGAGGCGAAAACCCCGTGTGAGGTGTTCGATAAGGCTCCAGGGGGTTTCAAGCGTCCCTGGTGGGGAGGAAGTGAGATGAGGGCCAGTCGTTCCCGCCGTTGCCGGCGGGGCGGAGGGCCGGCAGAGGATTGGCTGGTCCGGCTGGGTCTCAGCCCGATCCGGTAGCACCCGGATCGGCGACAGAACGAGGGATCGGAGTTCTGCGTGGACATCGTCGTCAAGGGCCGCAAGACCGAGTTGCCCAAGAGGTTTCGGGATCACGTGGCCGAGAAGCTGGAGAAGGTCCAGAAGTTCGACGCCAAGGCGATCAGCCTTGATGTCGAGGTGTCCAAGGAACACAACCCGCGGCAGGCCGACCGGTCGGACCGCGTGGAGATCACCCTCCGTACCCGTGGCCCGGTGATCCGGGCCGAGGCCGCCGCCGCCGACCCCTATGCGGCACTCGACCTGGCCTCGGCGAAGCTCGACGCCCAGCTCCGCAAGTCCGCGGACCGGCGTCGGGTCCACAAGGGCGGCAACGGACGCACCCCGATCAGCGTCGCCGAGGCGACCGCGGCCCTGGCCGCGCTGCCCGAGACGCCGCCGGCGGTGAGCGAGACCAACGGGGCCGTCCGCAAGACCATGATGGGTTCCCTGGAAGTGGAGGGCGAAGGCCCGCTGGTGGTCCGGGAGAAGACCCACCCGGCCGCCCCGATGGCGCTCGACCAGGCGCTCTACGAGATGGAGCTGGTCGGCCACGACTTCTACCTCTTCGTGGAGAAGGACAGCGGCCTGCCGAGCGTCGTCTACCGCCGGCACGGTTACCACTACGGCGTCATCCACCTGAAGGCCGACGGCTCGACCGTCGAGGGCGGCGGTGCCGGAGGGGCGATCGGCGTCCTCGGCGACGACGACTGACGAGTCGAGCGGTACGGGAGATTCGAGCAGTGCGGGCGACCCCGGCGGCCGGTGCCGCCGGGGTCGCCCGTTCTCCGGCGGCCCGTCAGCCGTGCGTCCGGAAGCGTTCCGAAGGCTCCCCGGTGGATGACCCGGGGCTCCCGGCGGTTCGTCGGTGCGCCCGGGGCGTGCGCCGAGAGCCGGTGGGGCGGCGCCGGGACCGGTCCGGCCGGGAAGGTCACCCCGTGCGGGGCAATGGCGCCGGAGGGTGACCGTAAGGGGCCCAGGGCGTGGAATGATTGGCGGACGACGACCGGCGACGGGGGAGGAGCGGATGGGGGATCACTTCGGGCTGGGGCCCGCTACAGGGCCGGTCGCGGGGGTGCGGCCGAGACCCGGGGACGAGCCCGAGTACGACCTCCGCCGCAGGGAGCCGATTCGCGTTCTGGTGGTGGACGACCACGCGCTCTTCCGGCGCGGCCTGGAGATCGTGCTGGCCGAGGAGGCGGACATCACCGTGGTCGGCGAGGCCGGTGACGGCGCCGAGGCGGTCCTCAAGGCGGCCGACCTGCTGCCCGACATCATCCTGATGGACGTTCGGATGCCGCGCCGCAGCGGGATCGAGGCCTGCACCGCGATCAAGGACGTGGCGCCGAGCACCAAGATCATCATGCTGACGATAAGCGACGAGGAGGCCGACCTCTACGAGGCCATCAAGGCCGGTGCCACCGGCTACCTCCTCAAGGAGATCTCCACCGACGAGGTCGCCACGGCGATTCGTGCGGTAGCCGACGGGCAGTCCCAGATCAGCCCGTCGATGGCGTCCAAGTTGCTGACCGAGTTCAAGTCGATGATCCAGCGACGTTCCGACGAGCGGGAGTTGGTGCCCGCGCCCCGGCTCACGGACCGTGAGCTGGAGGTGTTGAAGCTGGTGGCCACCGGGATGAACAACCGGGAGATCGCCAAGGAGCTGTTCATCAGCGAGAACACCGTGAAGAACCACGTGCGCAACATCCTGGAGAAGCTCCAACTGCACTCCAGGATGGAGGCCGTGGTCTACGCGATGCGGGAGAAGATCCTCGAAATAGGGTGAGGCTGCGGGAGCGGGGCCGTGCGGCCCCGCTCCCGCTTCCGCTCCTGTCCGCGGGGTGCCGGGCCCAGCCCAGCCCCGCCCCGCCTCGGCTCAGGCGAGCAGGCGCTCCAGCGCCGGGCGCAGCGCCTCGTCGTGCAGCGTCTCCACCCGGACGGCGTCGCAGCCGACCCAGTCGGCCGCCTCGCGCAGCGCGGTGGCCAGTGCCCCGACGTGCCGCGGCGAGTCCAGCGACACCTGGCGGGCCACCAGGGTCCGCCCCTCGCGGGCCGGATCGACCCGGCCGACCAGCCGGCCGCCGGTCAGCAGTGGCATCGCGAAGTACCCGTGCACCCGCTTGTGCTTCGGGGTGTACGCCTCCAGCCGGTGGGCCATGCCGAAGATCCGCTCGGTCCGCGGGCGCTCCCAGACCAGCGAGTCGAACGGCGAGAGCAGCGTGGTCCGGTGGCGGCCCCGGGGCGGTCCGGCGAGGGCCGCCGGGTCGGCCCAGGCGGCGGCCGGGGCGCCGTCCGGACCCCAGCCGGCCACCTCGACCGGCACGAGGCCGGAGTCGGCGACGACCGAGTCGAACTGCTCGGCGCGCAGGCGGTGGTAGTCGAGCAGGTCGGCCCTGGTGGCCACGCCGAGGGCTGCGCCGGACTGGGCGACCAGGGTGCGCAGACACTCCTCGTCGGTCGGGTCCGCCGCGAACAGCTCGGCGGGAACCGCCTGTTCGGCCAGCGAGTAGACGCGCTTCCAGCTGCGGCGGTCGGTGCAGACGACGTCGCCGAAGCTCAGTGCCCGCTCCACCGCGATCTTGGTGTCGGACCAGTCCCACCAGTCGGCGGTCTTCTTGGCACCGCCCAACTCGGTGGAGGTGAGCGGTCCTTCGGTTCGCAGCTTCGCCAGCACCGAGCGGTAGGTGGCCTCGTCGACCTCCTTGCCCCAGACGTGGGCGCGCTCGCGGTAGCGGCGGCGCCGGAAGGCGAACAGCGGCCATTCCTCGATCGGCAGGATGCAGGCCGCGTGCGACCAGTACTCGAAACTGGTCCCCTTGCCCCAGTACGCGGCCTCGACCGCCGGGCGGCCGACGGCGCCGAGCCGCGCGTACGGGATCAGTTCGTGGGAGCGGGCCAGGACCGAGATGGTGTCGAGCTGGACGGCGCCGAGGTGGCGCAGCACCCCGCGCACGCCGCCCGGGCGGTCCGGGGCGCCGAGCAGTCCCTGTGCGCGCAGGGCGATCCGGCGGGCGTCGTCGGCGCCGAGCGTCGTCACCGGTGGCGGGGCGGGGGTCCGGCCGGTGGCGGGGCGGCCGGCCGGGCGCGAGGTCGAGGCGGTCATGCCGGCGAGGGTAGACGGGGGTACTGACAATCCGCCCGTCGGCCGGCACCGCCGGCCGCCCGCGGGGCTCCCGCCGGTCGGGTGCGGGCGGGCTTCGGCGGGTTCAGCCGGTGAGGTCGGTGAGGTCGGTGGCCGGACCGGTGGCGAGGTCGCCGGGGAGCATGGCGCCGATCCAGGCGTCGTGGAACGTTCCGCGCTGCTCGGCGAAGGAGCGCAGGGTGCCCTCGACCCGGAAACCGACCTTCTCGGCCACCGCGCGGGAGCCCTCGTTGCCCACGTAGGCGACCCACTCCAGGCGGCGCACGCCCAGTTCGGTGAGGCCGTAGCGGGCGACCTCGCGGGCGGCCTCCACGGTGTACCCGCGACCGCGGAACTCCTTGGTCGCCCACCAGCCGACCTCGGCGGCGCCCGGTCGGCCGGGACAGCCGACGAGCCCCTGGGTGCCGACCATCGATCCGGTCTCGCGCTCGAAGACGCACCAGATCCGGCTCTCGCCGGTCCGCCAGCCGTTGGCGGCGAGGTCGTGGACGAAGTACTCGGCGTCCTCGCGCCGGTACGGGACGGGGACGACCGTCCAGTGCTGGATGGCCTCGTCCTGGCAGGCGGCGAGGATCGCGTCGATGTCGGACTCCTGCGGGGCCCGCAGCACCAGGCGGTCGGTGGTGAGGACGACGGGCTCGACGGTCCGCGCTTCGGTCTGCTCTTCCGGTTGATCTTCCATGGGTGGATTATTCCGTGCAGAGAGGAATCCGAGCATCCGATTAACGGATCGCACCGGCCAACTCTCCGGACAGTCGCCCGGTTTGCCCCGGTGAGTGGTGCTATCGGGCCATGTGCTCGCACGGGTGACACGGGAATACCGTGCTGACGCACCTCCCGGGGCGTTGGACTCCTCGCATACGATGGCCCGTGCGGTGGGGTGGACCCACCGTGCAGTCGTCCAGTGCCAATACAGGCAAGGAGCCCGCTCAAGTGTCCGTCTTCGACAAGATCCTGCGCGCCGGCGAAGGCAAGATCCTTCGCAAGCTGCAGCGGATTGCTGCCCAGGTCAACTCCATCGAAGAGGACTTCGTCAACCTCACCGACGCCGAGCTCCGCGCGCTGACCGACGAGTACAAGCAGCGGCTCGTCGACGGCGAGACGCTGGACGACATCCTCCCCGAGGCGTTCGCCACCGTCCGTGAGGCCGCCAAGCGCGTCCTCGGCCAGCGGCACTACGACGTCCAGCTCATGGGTGGTGCCGCGCTGCACCTCGGCTACGTCGCCGAGATGCGCACCGGTGAGGGCAAGACCCTGGTCGGCACGCTGCCCACGTACCTCAACGCGCTCACGGGCAAGGGCGTGCACCTGATCACCGTCAACGACTACCTCGCCGAGCGCGACTCGGAGTGGATGGGCCGGGTGCACCGCTTCCTCGGTCTCGAGGTCGGTGTGATCCTCGGCAACATGACGCCCGCCGAGCGCAAGCGCCAGTACTCGATGGACATCACGTACGGCACCAACAACGAGTTCGGCTTCGACTACCTCCGCGACAACATGGCCTGGTCGAAGGACGAACTCGTCCAGCGCGGCCACTTCTTCGCGGTGGTCGACGAGGTCGACTCGATCCTCATCGACGAGGCCCGCACCCCGCTGATCATCTCCGGTCCGGCCGACCAGGCGACCAAGTGGTACGCCGACTTCGCCAAGCTGGTCCAGCGCCTGAAGATCGACCGCGACTACGAGGTCGACGAGAAGAAGCGCACCGTCGGCGTGCTGGAGGAGGGTGTCACCCGGGTCGAGGACTACCTCGGCATGGACAACCTCTACGAGTCGGTGAACACCCCGCTGGTCGGCTTCCTGAACAACGCCATCAAGGCGAAGGAGCTGTACAAGCGGGACAAGGACTACGTCGTGATGAACGGCGAGGTCATGATCGTCGACGAGCACACCGGCCGCATCCTGGCCGGCCGCCGCTACAACGAGGGCATGCACCAGGCGATCGAGGCCAAGGAGGGGGTGGAGGTCCAGAACGAGAACCAGACCCTCGCGACCATCACCCTCCAGAACTTCTTCCGCCTGTACGACAAGCTGGCCGGCATGACCGGTACCGGCACCACCGAGGCGGCCGAGTTCCACCAGATCTACAAGCTCGGCGTCGTGCCGATCCCGACCAACAAGTCGCCGCTGCGCATCGACCAGCCCGACCTGATCTACAAGTCGGAGCCGGCCAAGTTCGCCGCCGTGGTCGAGGACATCGCCGAGAAGCACGAGAAGGGCCAGCCGGTGCTGGTCGGTACCGTCTCGGTCGAGAAGTCGGAGTACCTCTCGCAGGAGCTGCGCAAGCGCGGGGTCCCGCACGAGGTGCTGAACGCCAAGCACCACGAGCGCGAGGCGCAGATCGTCGCGCAGGCGGGCCGCAAGGGCGCCGTCACCGTCGCCACCAACATGGCCGGCCGCGGTACCGACATCATGCTCGGCGGCAACCCGGACCACCTCGCCGCGGCCGAGCTGGCCCAGCGCGGACTCTCCTCGGCCGACAACCCGGAGGAGTACGAGGCCGAGTTCCCGGCCGCGCTGGAGAAGGCCAAGGCCTCCGTGAAGGCGGAGCAGGAGGAGGTCAAGGAGGCCGGCGGTCTCTACGTCCTCGGCACCGAGCGGCACGAGTCCCGCCGGATCGACAACCAGCTGCGCGGCCGTTCCGGCCGTCAGGGCGACCCGGGCGAGTCCCGCTTCTACCTGTCCCTGGGCGACGACCTGATGCGTCTGTTCAAGGCCGGCATGGTCGAGCGCGTGCTCTCGATGGCCAACGTGCCCGAGGACGTGCCGATCGAGTCGAAGATGGTCACCCGGGCGATCGCCTCCGCGCAGACCCAGGTCGAGCAGCAGAACTTCGAGATCCGCAAGAACGTCCTCAAGTACGACGAGGTGCTGAACCGCCAGCGCGAGGTCATCTACGGCGAGCGCCGTCGCGTGCTGGAGGGCGAGGACCTGCAGGAGCAGGTCGGCCACTTCATGGACGACACCGTCCAGGCGTACGTCCAGGCCGCCACCGGTGAGGGCTTCGAGGACGACTGGGACCTGGAGAAGCTCTGGACCGCGCTCAAGCAGCTCTACCCGGTCACCCTGGAGCTGGAGCAGCTGGAGGAGGAGGCCGGCGGCGCCGCCGGGCTCACCTCGGAGTTCCTCACCAAGGTCATCCAGGAGGACGTCCAGGCGCAGTACGGCGCCCGTGAGGACCAGCTCGGTGCGGAGATCATGCGCGAGCTGGAGCGCCGGGTCGTCCTCTCGGTGCTGGACCGCCGCTGGCGCGAGCACCTCTACGAGATGGACTACCTGCAGGAGGGCATCGGCCTGCGGGCCATGGCGCAGCGCGACCCGCTGGTCGAGTACCAGCGCGAGGGCTTCGACATGTTCACCGCGATGATGGAGGGCATCAAGGAGGAGTCCGTCGGCTACCTGTTCAACCTGGAGGTCCAGGTCGAGCAGCAGGTCGAGGAGGTCCCGGTCGAGGACGCCGCGGTGCTCCTCGACAAGCTGGAGAAGGACTCCGCCCGTCCGGAGATCAAGGCCAAGGGCCTGGAGGCCCCGAAGCCGCAGCGGCTGCACTACACGGCCCCCTCGGAGGAGGTCGGCGGCGGTGTGGTCGAGGGCGAGTTCGAGGACCTCGGCGCGGAGGACGAGGGCGACGGGCTGACCCGCGCCGAGCGCCGCAAGGCCGCCAAGTCGGCCAAGGGCCGCCGCCGCAAGAGCTGAATCCGGTCCGGCCGCTCCGGTCGGCCGCCGCGCAGGGCGCCGCTCCCGTACGGGGGTGGCGCCCTGCGCCGTTCGCGGACGCCCCTGCGGCGCGTTCACCGGGCCTCCACGGCGGTGCACTGCCACTGGCCGGCCGGTCCGCGCGGCTCCAGCCGGAACGCGACCACGTGGTGCCGGGTGCCGAGGTCGACCCGGACACAGGCCTCGACGGCCTCCGGCGAGGGCGAGCGGTCGTGGACCGGGCCGAGTCTCGGCCGCTCGCCGGTGCGGGTCCGGCGCAGGGTGCCGGCCCGGACCAGGGCGGCGAGCTGGCCGTAGCCGTCCAGCGTGGTGTGGCGCAGCAGCTGGCCGGACGGCCGGGCGCCGGTGAGCACCTCCACCAGCTGGTGGGCGAACCGGGTGCTCAGCCCGGCGCGCGGGTCGTGGCCGGGCGCGGCGGCGCAGGTGGCTCGGGGGTGGCGCGGGCGCCGGTCGGTCTGCGGGGCGCGACAGGTCCGGGAGACGGCGCGCGGACGGTGCGGGCGCGCCGACAGCACGGCGGGAGGGACGGCGGGCCGGCCGGGAGGGCCGGCGGCCGGGACGGGCGGGACCGGCGGGGCGGGGCGGTTCGGGCAGGTGGTCATGGGCCTTCTTCGGAGCGGGTGGTGCGAGTACGGACGGGTCCTTGCTAGCCGGGGCCCGCACACGGTGGCAACCGGGTTCCCGGCCCGGCCCGGGGTGGTCCGGAAGTTCACCTATCCGGGTGAGTCGACCGCTGCGGCAAGGGCTGTGGGCCCGGTTCGGGAGGCGCGGGGTTGACGCCCGGCGCCGCGCGGAAGGGCCCGAAAGGGGACGGTGGGATCGCCGGGACGGCGGCGGCCCCCGGCCGGGCCGGGCGGCCGTGCCGGGCCGGGCCGGAGACCGGGGCCGAGGGCGGTACGGAGGCCGGAACCGGGTCGGGCCGCGCGGCGGCCGCGTTGCGCGGTCGGCCGGTCGGCGCGCACGATCGGATCCTGACCGGAACCAGGACCGGAACCGGGCCCCGAAGCAGGACCGGAACCGGGCCGGGCCCCGGACAGGCCGGACGGGCGGAAGCGCGTGTCCGGCCCGGGACGGCCACCGCCCCCGGCGACACGACCACCGCCCCCGACGACGACAGGCGGCCGGCATGACGACACGGGTACCGACGACACGGCTGTCCGGGACACGGACGGCGGGACCGGGCACCACCGACGGCGCTCCCCGGCGCGGGCTGGTGCTGGGCGGCGGCGGCATGCTCGGCGCCGCCTGGACGGTCGGTGCGCTGTGCGCCGTCGAGGAGTCGACCGGCTGGCGGCCCGGCGACGCCGAAGTCCTGCTCGGCACCTCGGCGGGCGCGATCCTGGCCGCGCTGCTGGCCGCCGGCGTCGACGCCGGCGGGCTCCGTGACCACCAGCGCGGTCTGCCGGTCACGGACGGGCCGCTGGCCGGGATCGACTTCGACTACGACACGGCGGTCGGCGGTGCCCTGCCGCCGCGCCCACGGGCCGGTATCGGCTCGCCGGGCCTGCTGCGTGACGCGGTCCGGCACCCGCGCGAGTACCCGCTGCTGACCATGGTCTCGGCGATCGCCCCGCACGGCCGGGGTTCGCTGGCGCCGGTCGGCGGGCTGGTCGGTGCCCTGTTCGGCCCCGGCGGCTGGCCGTCCGGGCCGCCGGGTTCGGCGCTGCGGGTCGTGGCGGTGGACTACCGCGGCGGGCACCGGGTGGTCTTCGGGGACGCGGACGCGCCGCCCGCCGACGTCGCCGAGGCGGTGATGGCGTCCTGCGCGATCCCCGGGTGGTTCACGCCGGTCCGGCTGGACGGCTCCGCGTACGTGGACGGCGGCTGCTGGTCGGCCACCAACGCCGATCTGATGCTCGACCGGGGCCTGGACGAGGTGTACGTCCTCGCCCCGATGGCCCTGCGGAGGGATCCGCAGGGGCGCTCGAAGCCCGGCCGGGGCACGTCGGAACCCTGGCGCGCCCGGCGCGTCCGGGACCGCCCGCGCGGCGTACTGGCCCAGCTGGTGAGCCGCTACCGCCGGGCGGTGACCCGGCAGCTGCTCCGCGAGGCCGGTCTGCTGCGGGCCGGCGGGGTCCGTGTGCACCTGCTCGCGCCCACGCCGGCGGACCTGGCGGTGATGGGTCCGAACATGATGGATCCGGCCCGCCGGGGCCCGGTCCTGGAGAGCGCCCTGGCCACCTGCCGGGAGGCCCTGGAAGCCGCGCGGTGAGGACGGCGCAGGGGTGACCGGGCAAGCCCTCGGCGGACGGACCGGGCCCGGCTGAGGCCCGGCTGCGGGTCCGGCTGCGGTCCAGAGGGTCGGGGCGTGCGTCGACGGCCGCGCGCCGGGGCGTGCCGCTGCGGACGGGGCGCCCGGGAGCCCCCGGGCCGCACGCCCGGCGGCGGGTGCGCCGGATCGGGACGAACGCGGTGATCACAGGGCGGCGTCGGGCGCTTATTCTGGGGGCGCTGGAAGCTGTGCCGCTGGACGAACCGGAGAGTGCCACCGATGCGCGTGTACGTGCCCACCACCCTGACCGGCCTGGCGGCGGCCCATTCCGGCGGTGCGCTGGAGCAGTCCGCGGCGTACGCCGTGACGCCCGCGCTGCGCGAGTGGTACGTCAGTGACGACCTGGAGGAACTGGAGTACGCGGCGCTGAACCGGGCCGCCCAGTCCTCGCTGCGGCTGCTGGCCGCCGAACCGGACGCCCCGCGCCGCCGCGTCGTGGTCGCGCTGGACGTCGCCGACTCGGCGGTGAAGCCGTTCCCCGGCGACGAGTACCAGGACCAGGCCTCGCTCGGCCGGGTGGTGCTCGCCGGACCGGTGAAGCTGGCCAAGGCGGCCGCGGTGCACGCGGACGTGGCCGACCAGGACGTGGTCACGGACGTCGAGGCGGCGGTGGCCGCGGTGGCGGCGGCCGACGCGGGCGACCAGGACGCCCAGTTCACCGTGGACGGCGCCGAGGACCACGACCTGCTCTGGTTCGCCACCCAGGAGATCACCGCACTGCTCCCCTGAGCCTGCCGGGGTCCGCCGGGGTCCGCCGGGCCGACCTGACGGCCGGGGTCCGCCGGGGTCCGCCGGGGTCCGCCGGGCCGACCTGACGGCCGGGGTCCGCCGGGTGCCGGCGGGAGCTGCCCGTCCGCCCTACCCGTCCCACCCGTCCCACCCGCCCTGACCGGCGGGTCGGCGGTTCCGGCGGACGAGGGCGCGGTGATTCCCGCCCTACCGGTCTGTCGGTACCCGGCGTTACCGTTCCCTGCGTGCGCACTCATATCGTCTGGGACTGGAACGGCACGCTCTTCCATGACATGGAGGCGGTGCTCGGAGCGAGCAACGCCGCATTCGCGACCGTCGGCGTCGGGCCGATGACGCTGCAGGAGTACCGCGAGCAGTACGAGATCCCGATTCCCCGTTTCTACCAGCGGCTGCTCGGCCGGCTGCCCTCCGACGCCGAGTGGCTGGAGCTGGACGACGCGTTCCACCGCCGCTACCACGAGCTGAGCGTGGCCTGCGGGCTGACCGAGGGCGTGCTGGACCTGCTGGACGGCTGGCGGGCGGCCGGGCACAGCCAGTCGCTGCTGTCGCTGTACGAGCACACCCGGCTGCTTCCGGTGGTCGACGGCTTCGGCCTGACCGGGCAGTTCCTGCGGGTGGACGGGCGCAGCGGCCCGGCCGGCGGGCAGAAGGCGGAGCATCTGGTCCGGCACCTGGAGGCGCTGGGCGAGCACGTGGACCCGGCCCGGACGGTGCTGATCGGGGACGCGGCGGACGACGCGCTCGCCGCGCTGAGCGCGGGTGCGCACGCGGTGCTGTACACCGGCGGCTCGCACACCCGGCAGAAGCTGGAGCCGGTGGGCGTGCCGGTGGTGGACACGCTGGCCGAGGCGGTCGAGCTGGCCGCCCGGCTCGCCGGCTGAGGCGACACCCGCCCGCGCGTCCACCCGGAGCCCACCGGGGACCGGCCCGGGACCGGACCGGCACCCGCAGAGGATCCGCCGAGGCTCGCCGGCACCCCACCGCCGGCCCGACGGCCCGCCGGCCCGACGGCCCGACGGCCCGACGGCCCGACGGCCCGGCGGCCCGCGAGGCCCCGGGGCCTGTCCGTACGGCCGTCGGCCGTCCGCCTCCGGGTGGCGTGGCGCGCGCCACGTCCACCGTTGGCGTGTCCGGGCGGGCGATCGGGCCCGCCGCTGGTCAGTCTGGAGGGCGTCGGGCCCGTCGTCGGAGCGGGCCGGCCGCCGGACGACGAGTGGAGCCCGCCATGCCCATCGACGCAGTCACCCAGGTCCCGGTCCCGGGCAACGAGCCGGTGCGGACGTACGCGCCCGGCAGCCCGGAGCGGTCCCGGCTGGTGCGGCGGCTGGACGAGCTGGCGGCCGAGCCGGTCCCGCTGCCGATGACCATCGGCGGTGAGCAGCGGTTCGGCGGCGGTGAGCGGATCGACGTCGTCCAGCCGCACCACCACGCGGCGAAGCTGGGCGTGCTCGGCAACGCCACCCGGGAGGACGGCCGGGCCGCGGTGGACGCCGCGCTGGCGGCCGGCCGGGAGTGGCGGTCGCTCTCCTTCGACGACCGGGCGGCGGTGTTCCTGCGCGCCGCGGACCTGCTGGCGGGGCCCTGGCGGGACACCCTGAACGCGGCCACCATGCTCGGGCAGTCCAAGACGGCGCAGCAGGCGGAGATCGACTCGGCCTGCGAGCTGATCGACTTCTGGCGGTTCAACGTCCACTTCGCCCGGCAGATCCTGGCCGACCAGCCGGTCTCCTCGCCCGGGGTGTGGAACCGGACCGACCACCGCCCGCTGGAGGGGTTCGTCTACGCGGTCACCCCGTTCAACTTCACCGCGATCGCCGGCAACCTGCCGACCGCGCCCGCGCTGATGGGCAACACCGTGGTCTGGAAGCCGGCGCCGGCCCAGACCCTGGCCGCGTACCACCTGATGCGGCTGCTGGAGGCGGCCGGACTGCCGCCCGGGGTGGTCAACATGGTGACCGGCGACGGACAGCAGCTCTCCGCGGTCGCGCTCGCCGACCCGGCACTGGCCGGGCTGCACTTCACCGGCTCGACGGCCACCTTCCAGTCGCTCTGGCAGACGGTCGGCGCCAACATCGGCACCTACCGGACGTACCCGAGGATCGTGGGGGAGACCGGCGGCAAGGACTTCCTGCTGGCGCACCGCTCGGCCGACCCGCAGGTCCTCAAGACCGCGCTGATCCGCGGCGCCTTCGAGTACCAGGGCCAGAAGTGCTCGGCGCTCTCCCGCGCGTACTTGCCGCGCAGCCTCTGGCAGCGGATCAAGGACGACTTCCTGGCCGAGGTGGACGCGCTGGCCGTCGGCGACGTCACCGACCTGTCGAACTTCATGGGAGCGCTGATCGACCGGCGGGCCTTCGAGAAGAACCGGGACGCGATCGAGCGGGCGAAGAGCGACCCGACGGTGGAACTGGCGGCCGGCGGCCAGTACGACGACGCGATCGGCTGGTTTGTCCGCCCGACCGTGCTGGTCTCCTCGGACCTCCGCAACGAGATGTTCCGGACCGAGTACTTCGGACCGATCCTCGCCGTCCACGTCTACGAGGACTCGCGCTGGGAGGACGTGCTCGGCCGGGTCGACTCCGGCGCGCCGTACGGGCTGACCGGCGCGGTGATCGCCCAGGACCGGTACGCGATCGCCCGGGCGGTGGAGGAGTTGCGGTTCGCGGCCGGGAACTTCTCCATCAACGACAAGCCGACCGGTGCCGTGGTCGGCCAGCAGCCGTTCGGCGGAGGCCGGGCGTCGGGTACCAACGACAAGGCGGGCGCCGCGCAGAACCTGCTGCGCTGGACGTCGGCCCGGTCGATCAAGGAGACGTTCGTCCCGCCGACCGACCACGTTCACCCGCACATGGGGTGAGCTCCCCGGGCCTTTCGGCTTTCGGCGCAAACCCGAGGGCGGATTGGACAAGGTGTCCAGGACGGACCGATCTTCCTGCGGGTTTGCGCCTCCCTGTCCCCTGACACCTTCGATTGATCCCGTTAGGCTGGCTGGCGTCGTCGGGTGGCTCCGCAGGCCGAACGTTTCGTCCTACCCGCTGCAGGGCTGTTCCATGCGTGCCATGGACTCCTTTCAGCTGGAGGGTGCGGCAGGATTGCGGAAGACCCGGCGGTGCACACCCACACACCACCGAGTCACGCAACGGCGCGCGACAGGAGCCAAGAAGTCATGCAGACCAAGCTGGACGCAGCCAAGGCCGAACTGCTCAGGAAGGCAGCAGCAGCCGCTGAGAACAGCCAGGTGGGGGGAGCGGCGCCGGGGGAGGGTCTGAGCAACGGCGCTCTGACCGCATACCTGCACCACTACTACCTCCACACCGCGCCCGAGGACCTGGTCGACCGCGACCCGGTCGACGTGTACGGCGCGGCCGCCTCCCACTACCGCCTCGGCCTCAAGCGGCCGCAGGGCACCGCCGAGGTGCGGGTGCACACCCCCTCGGTGGAGGAGAACGGCTGGTCCTGCGGCCACACCGTGGTCGAGGTCGTCACCGACGACATGCCCTTCCTGGTCGACTCGGTCACCAACGAGCTGTCCCGCCAGGACCGGGCGATCCACGTCGTCATCCACCCGCAGCTGGTGGTCCGCCGCGACATCACCGGCAAGCTGCTGGAGATCCTCGACGTCGACGCCTGCGCCCGCAGCCAGGCCGCCGGTGCCGAGTGGCCGGCCGACGCGATCGTCGAGTCGTGGATGCACATCGAGGTCGACCGCGAGACCGACCGCGCGGACCTGCGCGCGATCGAGACCGACCTGCGCCGCGTGCTCGGGGACGTCCGCGAGGTCGTCGAGGACTGGGGCAAGATGCGCGACTCCGCGCTCCGCCTCGCCGACGAGCTCGCCGAGCAGCCCCCGACCGGCCTTCCCGAGCAGGAGGTCGGCGAAGCCTGGGAGCTGATGCGCTGGCTCGCCGACGACCACTTCACCTTCCTCGGCTACCGCGAGTACGACCTGGTCGAGCACGAGGGCGAGGAGGTCCTCAAGGCCGTCGCCGGGACCGGCCTCGGCATCCTGCGCTCCGACCCGATCGGCCACGACGACCAGCACCACGCCGTCAGCGAGGCCTTCGGCCGGCTCTCCGCGCCGGTCCGCGCCAAGGCGCACGAGAAGAAGCTGCTCGTCCTGACCAAGGCCAACAGCCGCGCCACCGTGCACCGCCCGTCCTACCTCGACTACGTCGGCGTGAAGAAGTTCGACGCCAACGGCGTGGTCGTCGGCGAGCGCCGCTTCCTCGGCCTGTTCTCGGCCGCCGCGTACACCGAGTCGGTCAGCCGCATCCCCGTGGTCCGCCGCAAGGTCCAGGACGTCATCGCCGAGTCCGGCTTCTCCACCGAGAGCCACGACGGCCGCGACCTGCTCCAGATCCTGGAGACCTTCCCGCGGGACGAGATCTTCCAGACCCCGGCCGGTGAACTGCTCCAGATCGCCACCAGCGTGCTCTACCTGCAGGAACGCCGGAAGCTGCGGCTCTTTCTGCGCCAGGACGAGTACGGGCGCTACTTCTCCGCGCTGGTCTACCTGCCGCGCGACCGCTACACCACCCGCATCCGGCTGCGCCTGATGGACCTCCTGATGCAGGAGCTCAACGGCGCCTCGATCGACTACACGGTCTGGTCGACGGAGTCCGTGCTGACCCGACTGCACTTCGTGGTCCGGGTGACCCCGGGCAGCGAGTTGCCGCACCTGAGCGACGCCGAGGTCGAGCGGATCGAGGCCAGGCTGGCCGAGGCCGCCCGGTTCTGGATGGACGGCTTCAACGACCAGCTGCACGTCGAGCTGGGCGAGGAGAGGGCCGCGGAGCTGTCCCGCAAGTACGCCAACGCCTTCCCCGACGGCTACCGCGCCGACTTCACCGCGCGCACCGCCGTCGCCGACCTCAAGCAGATCGAGTCGCTGCACGGCGAGGGCGACTTCCGCCTCAACCTGTACCAGCCGGTCGGCGCGGGCGACGACGAGCGCCGCTTCAAGATCTACCGGGTGGGCGGCCCGATCTCGCTCACCGAGGTCCTGCCGGTCCTCCAGCGGCTCGGCGTCGAGGTGCTGGACGAGCACCCCTACGCGCTGACCCGTTCCGACCACACCACCGCCTGGGTCTACGACTTCGGTCTGCGGCTGCGCGAGGCGGTCGAACTGACCGACGAGGCGCGCGAGCGGTTCCAGGAGACCTTCGCCGCCACCTGGACGGGCAAGGCCGAGAACGACGGCTTCAACGAGCTGGTCCTGACCGGCGGGCTGACCTGGCGCCAGGCGATGATGCTGCGCACGTACGCCAAGTACCTGCGCCAGGCGGGCTCCACGTTCTCCCAGGACTACATGGAGGACGCGCTCCGCAACAACACCCACACCACCCGCCTGCTGGTGAACCTCTTCGAGGCCCGGCTGAGCCCCAGCCACCAGCAGGGCGCCCTCGAACTGACCGAGGGCATCCTGGAGGAGCTGTCCGGCGCGCTGGACGAGGTCGTCTCGCTGGACGAGGACCGCATCCTGCGTTCCTTCCTCCACCTGATCAAGGCCACCCTGCGGACCAACTTCTTCCAGCACGACAGCGCGGGCGAGTGGCACTCGTACGTGTCGATGAAGTTCGACCCGAAGGCCATCCCGGACCTGCCGGCCCCGCGTCCGGCGTTCGAGATCTGGGTCTACTCGCCCCAGGTCGAGGGCGTGCACCTGCGCTTCGGCAAGGTCGCCCGCGGCGGTCTGCGCTGGTCCGACCGGCGTGAGGACTTCCGGACCGAGATCCTCGGCCTGGTCAAGGCGCAGATGGTGAAGAACACCGTCATCGTGCCGGTCGGCGCCAAGGGCGGCTTCGTCGCCAAGCAGCTGCCGGACCCGTCGGTGGACCGCGACGCCTGGCTCGCCGAGGGTGTTTCGTCCTACAAGACGTTCATCTCGGCGCTGCTCGACATCACCGACAACCTGGTCGGCGGCGAGGTCGTCCACCCGGCCGACGTGGTCCGCCACGACGAGGACGACACCTACCTGGTCGTCGCCGCCGACAAGGGCACCGCGACCTTCTCCGACATCGCGAACGGCGTCGCCGAGTCGTACGGCTTCTGGCTGGGCGACGCGTTCGCCTCCGGCGGCTCGGCCGGCTACGACCACAAGGGCATGGGCATCACCGCCCGCGGCGCCTGGGAGTCCGTCAAGCGCAACTTCCGCGAACTCGGCGTCGACACCCAGTCCGAGGACTTCAGCGTCATCGGCATCGGTGACATGTCCGGCGACGTCTTCGGCAACGGCATGCTGCTCAGCGAGCACATCCGCCTGGTCGCCGCCTTCGACCACCGGCACATCTTCCTCGACCCCAGCCCGGACGCGGCCGCCTCCTACGCCGAGCGCCGCCGCCTCTTCGAGCTGCCCCGCAGCTCCTGGGACGACTACGACAAGTCGCTGATCTCGTCCGGCGGCGGGGTCTTCCCGCGCACCGCCAAGTCCATCCCGGTCTCCGCGCAGGTCCGCGAGCGCCTCGGCATCACGGCCTCCAAGCTCACCCCCGCCGAGCTCATGAAGGCGGTCCTGCAGGCGCCCGTCGACCTGTTCTGGAACGGCGGCATCGGCACCTACATCAAGGCCGCCACCGAGACCAACGCCGAGGTCGGCGACAAGGCCAACGACGCGATCCGGGTCAACGGCGAGCAGGTCCGCGCCCGCGTCATCGGTGAGGGCGGCAACCTCGGCTGCACCCAGCTCGGCCGCATCGAGTACGCGGCGACCGGCGGCCCGCAGGCCGGCGGCGGCTGGATCAACACCGACGCCATCGACAACTCGGCCGGCGTGGACACCTCGGACCACGAGGTCAACATCAAGATCCTGCTCAACCAGGTCGTCGGCGACGGCGACATGACGGTGAAGCAGCGCAACACCCTGCTCGCCGAGATGACCGACGAGGTCGGCCACCTCGTGCTGCGCAACAACTACGCGCAGAACGTGGTGCTGGCCAACGCCGTCGCCCAGGCGCACAGCATGGTCAACGTCCACTCCCGGATGATCAACCGCCTGGAGTCGGCCGGCCAGCTCGACCGGGGCCTGGAGTTCCTGCCCGCCGAGCGGCAGATCCGCGAGCGCCAGCAGAACGGCCGGGGTCTGTCCCAGCCGGAGATGTCGGTGCTGCTCGCCTACACCAAGATCACCCTGGCCGACGAGCTGCTCGCCACCGAGCTGCCCGACGACCCGTTCTTCCGCACCGCGCTGCACGACTACTTCCCGAGCGCGCTGCGGACCCGGTTCGCCGAGCAGATCGACCAGCACGCCCTGCGCCGCGAGATCATCACCACGCTGATCGTCAACGACACGATCAACCGCGGTGGCTGCACCTTCGCCTTCCGCCTGAAGGAGGAGACCGGCGCCACCTACGAGGAGATCGCCCGGACGCACACCGCCGCGCGGGCCGTCTTCGGCCTGGAGGAGATCTGGGGCGAGATCGAGGCACTGGACAACCAGGTCCCGGCCCGTGCCCAGACCAAGATGCGCCTGCACTCGCGCCGCCTGGTCGAGCGCGCCACCCGGTGGATGCTCAACAACCGGCGCCAGCCGCTGGACATCGCCGGCACCATCGAGTTCTTCCACGACCGGGTCAACCAGGTCTGGGGCTCGCTGCCCAAGCCGCT
The DNA here is from genome assembly GCF_036322525.1 of Streptomyces sp. BE20. Classification (NCBI taxonomy): domain Bacteria; kingdom Bacillati; phylum Actinomycetota; class Actinomycetes; order Kitasatosporales; family Streptomycetaceae; genus Streptomyces; species Streptomyces sp. BE20. Next base: position 29,651 of record NZ_JAQYWW010001134.1, read on the forward strand.
CCGCGGCGAGGACCTGGCCTGGTTCGAGTCGATCTACAACGAGCTGGCCGAGGCCGGCGTGCCGGAGGCGCTCGCCACCCGGATCGCGGGCCTGTCCTCGACCTTCCCGACCCTGGACATCACCGAGGTCGCGGACCGGTCCGGCAAGGACGTCGCCGACGTCGCCGAGCTCTACTACGACCTCGCCGACCGCCTGCAGATCACCCACCTGCTCGACCGCATCATCGAGCTGCCCCGGACGGACCGCTGGTCGTCGATGGCCCGTGCCGCCATCCGCGAGGACCTCTTCGCGGCCCACGCGGCGCTGACCGCCGACATCCTGGCCTGCGGCCCCGACGGCGCCACCCCCGAGGAGCGCTACAGCGACTGGGCGGACCTCAACTCCACCCTGCTGAACCGCGCCAAGAGCACCCTCGACGACATAAGGGGTTCGGACAACTACGAGCTGTCCAGCCTCTCGGTCGCGATGCGCGTCATCCGCACCCTGCTCCGCACGGGCTCGATGCGCTGACGGACGGCTGTTCACCCGGCGGGCCCGCGTCCTCGGACGCGGGCCCGCCGTGTTGTGCTGTCCGGGGAACCCGGTGGGCCGGTGCGGACAGGTGGGGGTGTGGAGCTGTCACAGCGGGGTCGGTTGAGGAGCGGGGACCAGTGGGCGTTCGGGGAGCTGTTCGACGAGACGGCGGGTGACCTGTACCGGTACGCGGTGCGGGTGTCGGGGGACTGGGCGGTCGCGGAGGACGTCGTCCAGCTGACCTTCCTGGAGGCGTGGCGGCTGCGCCATAGACTGCACGAGGGCGACGAGTCGGTGCGCCCCTGGCTGTTCGGGGTCGCCGCCAACGTGCTGCGCAACACGGCCCGTGCGGCCCGGCGGCACCGGGCCGCGATGGAGCGGTTGCCGGAGCGCGACGTGGTGCCGGACTTCGCCGACGAGCTGGTCGGGCGCCTCGACGACAGCGCCCAGCTGGCCGCCGCCCGGCGCGCCCTGGTCCGGTTGCGGAAGGCCGAGCGGGACGTGTTCGGCCTCTGCGTCTGGGCCGGGCTGGACTACGCGAGCGCCGCGGAGGCCCTCGGGGTGCCGATCGGGACGGTGCGTTCGCGGCTCTCGCGCGCCCGCACCAAGCTGCGCGCGCTGGCGGAGGAGGAGCTCGGAAGTGGACGGGAACTCCGCGCGGAGGTCGGACAGGTACGGGGTGGCCGCGTCGATGCGGCCCGGTCGACACGGGAGACGAACCGATGAACGAGCACGAACGTGCGGAGCTGGCGCGGCTGTTGCCGCCGCCGGCGCGGCCCGAACTCTCTGCCGACCGCCACCGGCTGTTGAGGGGACATCTGATGAGTGAGATCCGGGAGACGAAGCCCGCGCGGGTCCGACGCGGAAAGCTCGGCTGGGTGGCGGTTCCGGCCCTGGCGGGCGGTCTGGCGCTGGCGGTGGTGCTGACGGCGGGCGGCAGTGAGGGCAGCCCGCAGAAGCAGCAGCAGGTCCAGAGCCGGACCACCGGGGACACCACGCTGAACGCGGCCCCGGCCGCCGCCGTGCAGCTGCTGACGCAGGTCGCCGACACCGCGGCCGGCAAGCCCGACCTGAAGCCCGGCAAGAACCAGTTCGTCTACGTGGACAGCCTGGTCTCCTTCGCCACCGTCAACCTGGCCACCGGCGAGTCGAGCATCGACAAGCCGCACCGCCGTCAGATCTGGCTCTCGGCGGACGGCAGCCAGTGGGGCGTGCTGAAGGAGGAGGGGAGGTCCCACGAGACGGGCGAGCGCAAGCCCGGGGACACGCGTCCCGCGCCGCGCACCGACGGCGGCGAGTGGGTCGACCCGACCACCAAGCCGAGCCTGAACGCTCCGACGTACGCGTACCTGGCCGGACTGCCGACCGACCCGGACGCGCTGCTGAAGAAGATCTACACGGAGACCGAGGGCCAGGGCCGGACCCCCGACCAGGAGGCCTTCACGACCATCGGCGACCTGCTGCGCGAGCAGCTGGCGCCGCCGGCGGTCAGCGCCGCGCTCTACCGGGCGGCGGCGAAGATCCCCGGGGTCACCGTGATCGACGACTCGGTGGACGCGTCGGGCCGGCACGGTGTGGCCGTGGCGCACGTGGACGGCGGCGTCCGGAGCGAGTGGATCTTCGACCCCAAGACCCACGAGTTCCTCGGCGAGCGTCTGGTCGTCGTCGGCGAGGGCAGCGACCTGGGCAAGCCGGGCACGGTGTCCGGGCACTCGGCGGTGCTGGGCCGCACGGTCACCGCCCAGGCCGGTGAGGAGCCGAAGCAGAAGAACGCCTGATCGCGTCGTGAGTGAAGCTGTGGGGCCCGGTGGAAGCGGGCCCCACAGCCGTTTTCGGTGCCCGGTGCCCGGTGCCCGGTGCCCGGCGTGCCCGTGGGGTCAGCGCCCGGCCGCCCGCTGCAGCGCGCTGGCGAGCAGGGCGAGGTCGGTCGGCCCGTTGCCCAGCTCGCGCACCGGACGACGGGCCGGCGGCGCCCCCAGCTGGAGCGGGTCGATCGCGACGACGGTGGGCCGCAGGGTGGCGGTGCGCGGGATGCGGCCGCTGATCCGGGCGGTCTGGAACGCGGTCACGCCGCCGTCCGGCAGCCGCAGGTAGCCGCGGCCCGGGGTGGAGTCCGGCAGCGCGGCGGCGTCGCCGAGGTGGATGAGCAGGTCGGAGTCGGCCGGGTCGTCGGTGCGCAGCGCGATCCGCAGCAGGGCGGCCTCGTCGACCTCGGTGCCGGCGCTCTCCTCCGGGCGCCCGGTGGCCACCGCGAGGTGGACGCCGAGCGGGCCGCCGCGCCGGGCGACTGCGGCCAGTGCCCGGGCGAGCGGCCGGCCGGCCGGGGAGGTGGGGGAGAGCAGCGCGTCGTAGTCGTCGACCACGACGACGAGCCGGGCCGGGACCGGGCCGGCGGGTGCGGCCGGCGCGGCGGGCGGCGCCGGCGGTTCGGCGCTGCGGGGCTGGACGATCCGGGGCACGGACGGCGTGCCGCCCGCACCGACGACGGCGGGGACGGGGACGGCCGGCCGGTCGGCGTGGAGGGTGTCGTCGAGCCCCCCGTCGAGGATGCGGGTGGCGTGCCAGGAGGCGAAGTCCAGCCCGTCGAAGAGCCGCTCGCGCAGCACCAGCTCGTCCTCCAGCGCCTCGGCGGCGAGCAGCGCCGCGCGCGGGTCGGTGGCGGCGTTGACCAGCCCGGTGACGTGCGGCAGCTCGGTGCACCCGGCGAGGCCGTCCTCGCCGGCCCGGCCCTCGACGACGGTGACGGCCAGCCGCTCGGGGCGCTCGGAGACCGCCAGCGAGGCGATCAGGGTCCGTAGCAGCTCGGTCTTGCCGGAGCCGCGCGCGCCGCCGACCAGCAGGTGCGGGCCGCCCGGGTCGGGGGACGGGAGGGTGAGCTCCGGGTCGGCGAGGTCGAGGGTGCAGAGCTCGTCGCGCGTGGTGCCGAGCAGGGCGGTGGCGGCGCCGATGCCGCCGGCGTGCGCGTCCCAGCGGGCGGAGAGCTTGGCGGGGGTGACGGTGTCGAGCTGGAGCAGGTCGAGCAGGCGCAGGGCGTCCGGGAGCGGGCCGCGGGTGACGGGTGCGGCCTCGCGGAGCGGGGCGAGGACGCGGGCGAGCCGTTCGGCCCAAGCGTCCGAGACCGCGTCGAGGGAGACCTCGTGCAGGGTCTCCCGGCCGCGGGCGACCGGCCGGTCGAGCGAGAGCTGGGTGCCGACCTCGCCGGTGATCAGGGCGGTGGCGCCGATGCCGCGGGGCAGCAGTTCGGGCTGTTCGGCGAGGCAGACCGGGAAGATGCCGACGGCCGGGCCCTGTCGCAACAGCAGGTCGAGGGCCTGCCGGGCGGCCTGGCTGTTCGGGCGTCCGTCGACCACCACGACGGTGGCGGGGTGGCCGCCGAGACCGGTCGGGCCGGTGAGGCGGGTGGTGAGCTCGGTGAGCCGGGCGGTGGCCTGGTCGTCGTCGAGGCCGAGCAGCAGCCGGCAGTCCTGGCCGTCGGTGGGGCGCAGGTGGGGCAGCCAGAGCGCCCAGGCCCAGGTGTCGGCGCGGTCCTGCGGGGCGCGGGCCGGGTCGGCGTCGACCACGACGAGGCTGAGCCCGGTCGGCGGGTGCAGCGCCGCGAGCTGGGCGACGACGGCGCGGGTGAGCGCGTCGAGCCGGTCGCGCGGTCCGCTGAGGCCGAGGCTCCCGGCGGTCTGCAGGTCGAGCGTGACCGGGACGGCGGGCAGCACGGTGCCGGGGGAGGTGCCGGGGCCGCCGGGCCGGTCGGCGGTGCCGAGCCGCAGGGTGAGCGCGTCGGGGTGGCCGGGGCCGCGCTCCCAGAGCCGGGGGCCGGGGCCGAGCGCGTTGAGCAGCAGGGTGGCGAGGTCGGGCCAGCGCTCGCGCTGGGCGGCGGCCTGCCGGGTGCGGACGGCGGCGTGGTGGCGCTCGGCGCTCTCCTGGCCGGGCGGCTCGGCGGCGGTGCGGCCGAGCCGGAGCGAGAGCAGGCCGCGGCCCCGGCCGGTGGGCGGCTCCGGCGCGGCGGGCGGTTCGGCGGCGGGCGGCGCGGGGCGGACGGGCGCGGGGGCGGCGAGCTGGAGGTGGCCGTGGCCGTCGGGGAGCGCGGCGCGGGCGGGCGCCCCGGCGGCGTCCCCGGCCTCCGGGCCGGTGACCCGGAGGGTGGACTCGCCGATCCGGAGCAGTCCGGTGCCGTCGAGCGGGACGGCCTCCTCGGGAGGGCCGGGCGGCACGATCCGGCCGTCCACGGTGGTGCCGTTGGTCGAGCCGAGGTCGCGGACGGTCACCGTGCCGTCGTCGGCGAGGTGCAGGGAGAGGTGGAGCCGGGAGACGTCCGGGTCGTCGATCGGGACGTCGGCCTCGCCCGAACGGCCGACCCGGATCTCCCGGCCGTGCAGGCGGTGCACGCCGCCGGCGTCGGGGCCGCCGACCACCCGGAGCTCGGCGGCGGCCGGGCCGTCGTCGGGGTCGTCGGCGGTCGGGTCGGGTTCGTTGAGGCTGAGGACGGCGCCGTCCAGCAGCGGGGGGTGGCCGAGCAGCGTGTGCTCGTCCACCCGGTGCGCCCCGGCGTACAGGTGCACGTGGGTGGCGGCCCGCGGGCCGCGCACGCCCACGGCGCCCGCGAGCGCGCCCGCGAGGGATCCGAGCGCGGTGCCGACGGGCGCGGTGACCAGCACGTCGACGTAGGGGATGGCGGAGCCGGCGACTGCCGGTCCGCTGCGCGGTCGGAGGACGGTCAGCCGGATCTGCATCTCGCCCGCGGTCCCTTCTGCTGGTGTGACGCCTGGTGCCGCTGCCCCGGCCCGCCGCGAGTGACGTCGGCGTGGCCGGCATCGCATGGGCCACACGAGTGGCGACTGTCATCCTGCCATCCGTCACGGACAGTCCGCGCACCGTACCGGATCTGACGATCTTGCGATCATCGCCATGGTGGAGGCGACGGAGGGTCAGGTCAACCGCCGCCCTGCCCGCGGCCGGGGCGAACGCGGCCGGAGGCCTCCGGGTCGTCCCCAGGGGATGTCCCCCAACCCGGGCGAACCCCCTCGCCGGTCGCCTCAAAAACATGAACGGACACCGTTAGAGTGGCCGGAAACACGGGCCCGGCAGGCTCACCGCACCTGCGGGGGAGCGCCCCGCGCGGGCGGCACGGCGAGGAGTGCGACAGGTGCGGCCAGTCGGCAGCAAGTATGTGCTTGAGGAGACCCTCGGGCGGGGGGCCACCGGCACCGTCTGGCGCGGACGGGTCCGCGCCGACGTCGCCGTGCCCGGCAGCGAGCCGGGGCAGTCGGTCGCGATCAAGGTGCTGCGCGAGGAGCTCGCCGCCGACCCCGACGTCGTGATGCGCTTCCTGCGCGAGCGCTCGGTCCTGGTCCGGCTCACCCACCCGAACATCGTCAAGGTCCGCGACCTGGTCGTCGAGGGCGAGCTGCTCGCCCTGGTGATGGACCTGATCGACGGCCCCGACCTGGCCCGCTACCTGCGCGGCAACGGCCCGTTCAGCCCGATCGCCGGGGCCCTGCTGATGGCCCAGGTCGCCGACGCGCTGGCCGTCAGCCACGCCGACGGCATCGTCCACCGCGACCTCAAGCCGGCCAACGTCCTGCTCGCGACCGCCGTCGTGGACGGCACCGAGCAGATGCACCCGATGCTCACCGACTTCGGCATCGCCCGGCTCGCCGACTCCCCGGGCATCACCCGCAGCCACGAGTTCGTCGGCACCCCGGCCTACGTCGCCCCGGAGTCCGCGGAGGGCCGCCCGCAGACCTCCGCGGTGGACGTCTACGGCGCCGGGATCATGCTGTACGAGCTGGTCACCGGCCGCCAGCCGTTCCAGGGCGACAACCCGCTGGCCGTGCTCCAGGCCCACCTCGCCCAGGAGCCGCAGCGTCCGTCCACGATGCCCGAGCCGCTCTGGACGGTGATCGAGCGCTGCCTGCGCAAGGACCCGGCGCAGCGGCCGAGTGCCGTGACGCTGGCCCGCGCGCTGCGCGTGGTCGCGGCCGGGGTGGGCGTGCACGCCTCCCCGGCGGCGGTGGACGCGGCGCTGGCCGTCGGTGCCCTGCTCCAGCCGGACCGGCAGCCCGCCCCGGTGCCGGGCGCCCCGATGGGGGTGCCGGGCGGACCGTTCGGCGCGCCCGGCGCCGAGGACCGCACCCAGGTGCTCCCGGCAGGCCAGCCGGGCCAGCCGGGCCAGCCCGGTCAGTTCGGCCAGCCCGGCCAGGAGTACGACCCGGCGGCCGCGACGCGGGTGATGGGCACCCAGCCGCCCCCGTACGACCCGGCCGCCGCGACCCGGATGATGCCGCCCGTGCCGCCGCCCCCGCCCGGCCCGCCGCAGCCCGAGGCGCCGCACCCGTGGCAGACCCAGCTGCGCGCGGCCCGCGACCGCAACCAGCAGACCGAGGTCAGCTACTTCGCCCCCGAGGACTTCGACGCCCCGCCGGTCGCCCCGGCGCCGTACCAGGCCGGCGGGCGCCCGCCCGGCCCGCCGCAGGGCCACCAGGCGCCGCAGCAGCCGGGCGGCTACCGGCAGGCCGCCCCGCCGCCGGGCTACGCCCAGCGTCCGCCGGTCGCGCCGCCGCCCTACCAGGCACCTCCGGCAGGTCGTCCGCAGCCGCCCGGCGGCTACAACCGGCCGCCGCAGCACAACCAGGCCCCGCAGGGCGGCCGGCCGCCGCACGGACAGCCGCCCCAGCCGTACGGGCAGCAGGCCCCGGCCGGTCCGCAGGGCGGTCACCGTCCGGCGCCGCAGCAGTCCGCCCCGCCGGCGCCCCCGCGCCGGGCGGAGCCGCCCGCCCCCCAGCGCCGTGAGCCTCCGCAGCGCCGGGCCGAGCCGCCGCAGGAGCCGTCCCGCCGGGAGGCGGCGCCCGCCCGCGAACGGCGTCCGCGCAGCCGCAACCGGATGTACATCCCGGGCCTCGGCTGCCTGAAGGGCTGTCTGATGGTGCTGCTGGTCCTGGCGGTGGCCGCGGTGGCGCTGTGGAACTTCACCCCGCTGCCGGAGTACTGGGACAGCGTGCGGGGCTGGTTCTCCGACGCGAGCGACTGGGTGAGCCACCTGTTCGGCAACTCGAAGAACTGACGGCCGGTCCGGGGAGGCCGGCCCGGGACGGGGCCCGCGGGGCCGCCGGCCACCGGCCCCGCCGGGGGCGGTGCTGCGGGCCCGACCGGCAACGGGATTGACGCTATGTCGATAATTCACAAGATTTCTCGGCCCCCAGTACCCGCCGAGCACCGTCAGGCGGCCCCCGGAGGGCGCCCGGACGCGTAGGTTGGTCGCTGTTGTCCCGCCCCACCGAGCGCCCCGCACCCTCCCGGGACGCTCCCGCCGCCCACGGAGCAGCATTGGCACGCAAGATCGGCAGCCGCTACACCGTCCACCAGGTGATCGGCCGGGGCTCGGCCGGGACGGTCTGGCTCGGTGAGGGCCCGGACGGCCCGGTCGCGGTCAAGCTGCTCCGCGAGGACCTCGCGGCCGACCAGGTGCTGGTCGGCCGTTTCGTGCAGGAACGCGCGGCGCTCACCAGCCTCGACCACCCCCGGGTGGTCGGCGTGCGCGACATGGTGGTCGACGGCAACGACCTCGCGCTCGTCATGGAGCTGGTCCAGGGCACCGACCTGCGGTCCCGGCTGGAACGGGACGGCGCGCTCGCCCCGCAGACCGCCGTCTCGGTCATCGCGGACGTCGCCGACGGCCTGGCCGCCGCCCACGCGGCCGGCATCGTGCACCGCGACGTCAAGCCGGAGAACGTCCTGCTCGACCTCTCCGCAGCCCCCGGGCCCGGTGGCGCCCCGCGCGCCAAGCTGACCGACTTCGGCGTCGCCCGGCTGGTCGACGCCCCGCGCCGGACCCGTGCCACCCGGATCATCGGCACCCCCGACTACCTCGCCCCCGAGATCATCGAGGGCCTGGAACCGCGCGCGGCCGTCGACATCTACGCCCTCGCCACCGTGCTGTACGAGCTGCTGGCGGGCTTCACCCCGTTCGGCGGCGGCCACACCGGCGCGGTGCTGCGCCGGCACGTCACTGAGCAGGTGCCGCCGATCCCGGGCCTGCCCGACGGCCTCTGGCGGATCATCGCCGAGTGCCTGGCCAAGGCCCCCGCCTCCCGGCTGCGCGCGGCCGAGCTGGCCACCCGGCTGCGCGAGCAGCTGCCCGCGATGGCCGGGCTGCCGGTGCTGGCCGTCCCGCAGCAGGGCCGCCCGGCGGCCGAGGAGCAGCTCACCCCGGGCGAGGCGGTGTACGCCGAGGTGGACGCCGGACCGGGCACCCACAAGCGGCGGCGCGGCCCGGCCGTCCCGCTGGTGCCGGGGGCCGCCCCGGACTCCACCCGGGACACCCACACCAGCCTGCGCCGCCCCTCCGCGGACGAGCTGGCCTCGTACGCGGCCGAGTCGCGGGCGCAGCGGACCGCCCCGGGCGCGGCGCACCGCCGGGACCGCCAGGCGCTGCTGCGCCGCCGCCGGATGCTGGCGGTCCTGCTGGCCACGGTGCTGCTGCTGGCCGGCGCCGCGGCGGCCTGGACCGCGTTCGCCGCCACCGTTCCGGACGCCGGGCCGGGTCCCCGCCCGGCCGTCGTCCCGACGGCCCCGGGGGACGTCCCGCAGGCCCGTCGGGGCGGCCCGGGCGGCGTGCTCGCGGGCCCGGACGCCCCCCGGGGTCGTCCGGTGCCTCCCGGGAACCATTACCCTGGGGGCGTGGCAGCCGTCGATCCTTCCGAAGAGCTCAAGAACCTCGAAACGACCATGGGGTCGATCGAGGCCGTCCTCGACCTGGACAAGATCCGGGCCGACATCGCGGTCCTGGAGGAGGAGGCAGCGGCCCCCAACCTGTGGGACGACCTCGCGAACGCGCAGAAGGTGACCAGCAGGCTCTCCTTCCTCCAGGGTGAACTGCGCAGGGTCGAGGGCCTGCGCAGCCGCATCGACGACCTGGGCGTCCTGTTCGAACTGGCCGAGGCCGAGAACGACGCGGACACCCGCGTCGAGGCCGAGACCGAGCTGGCGGCCGTCGGCAAGGCGGTCGAGGAGCTGGAGGTCCGCACCCTCCTCTCCGGCGAGTACGACGCCCGTGAGGCGCTGATCAACATCCGTGCCGAGGCCGGTGGCGTGGACGCCGCCGACTTCGCCGAGCAGCTCATGCGCATGTACCTGCGCTGGGCCGAGCGCCACGGGTACCCGACCGAGGTCTACGACACCTCGTACGCGGAGGAGGCCGGCATCAAGTCCGCCACCTTCACCGTCAAGGCCCCGTACGCCTACGGCACCCTCTCGGTCGAGCAGGGCACCCACCGCCTGGTCCGCATCTCGCCCTTCGACAACCAGGGCCGCCGGCAGACCTCGTTCGCCGGTGTCGAGGTGCTCCCGGTCGTCGAGCAGTCCGACCACGTCGACATCGACGAGGGCGAGCTGCGCATCGACGTGTACCGCGCGTCCGGCCCGGGCGGTCAGGGCGTCAACACCACCGACTCGGCGGTGCGCATCACGCACCTCCCGACCGGCGTGGTGGTCTCCTGCCAGAACGAGCGCTCGCAGATCCAGAACAAGGCGTCCGCGATGAACGTCCTCCAGGCGAAGCTGCTGGAGCGGCGCCGCCAGGAGGAGCGGGCGGCGATGGACGCCCTCAAGGACAGCGGCAGCTCCTGGGGCAATCAGATGCGCTCCTACGTGCTGCACCCGTACCAGATGGTCAAGGACGTCCGGACCGAGTACGAGGTGGGCAACCCGCAGGGCGTGCTGGACGGCGACATCGACGGCTTCATCGAGGCCGGCATCCGCTGGCGCAAGCAGCGCGAGACCGCCGCGCAGCAGTAGGACGGCGGTTCCCCGCGCAACAGCGGAACCGCGGACCAGGTGAGACGGAGAGGCCCCCGACCGGAAAGCGGTCGGGGGCCTCTCCGATGTGGTGCGTCCCGGTCAGGCCAGCGCCTGCCGCGCGAGCAGCGCCACCGCGAGCAGTCCGGCCAGGACGGCCAGCAGCATCGCGGGGGAGAGCGCGGCGAACGGGTTCTGCTGCTCCTGCAGCCTGGCCCGGGTGGCACGGCACGTGGGGCAGCGGCCCTCGCTCACTCGGCCGTTGCAGTTGGCGCACACCAGATGGTCGCAGGTCATGCGATCTCCTCCTCGCTGCTACAGCCAACGCACCGGACCGGGCCTTGGTTCCTTCATGTGCCCTGTGCGGGGGATCGGTCAACCCCGACCGCCACCTCCACTCTGCCAGGTTCTCTGCATTCCGGCCCCCGGGCTGTGAGATGGCTCCCAATATTCGGGGCAAAGCCGGTCATTCTCCCCCAGGTTTCCGGTTCCGTCGAGGCCCGAGCCTGCGAGCGCGGCGTCGCTTCGCGTATGGTCCCAAGCCGGGAGCGGCCCTTTCGCTCCCCTCGCCCGCCCCTGGGCCGGGCAAGCCGAGGGGTGGACCGACCGAGGACTGGCGCCGCCTAGGATGGCCTCCGTGATGCAGCCGTGATCAGATTCGACAACGTCTCCAAGACCTATCCCAAGCAGAATCGTCCCGCCCTGGACAACGTCTCGCTGGAGATCGAGAAGGGTGAGTTCGTCTTCCTGGTCGGCTCGTCCGGCTCGGGCAAGTCCACCTTCCTGCGCCTCTGCCTGCGCGAGGAGCGCCCCAGCACGGGCGAGGTGCACGTGCTCGGCAAGGACCTGGGCAAGCTCTCCAACTGGAAGGTGCCGCACATGCGCCGCCAGCTGGGCACCGTCTTCCAGGACTTCCGCCTGCTGCCGAACAAGACGGTCTCGCAGAACGTGGCCTTCGCCCTCGAAGTGATCGGCAAGCCGAAGAGCGCCATCAACAAGGTGGTGCCCGAGGTGCTCGACCTGGTCGGTCTCGGCGGCAAGGAGGACCGCATGCCGGGCGAGCTGTCCGGTGGTGAGCAGCAGCGCGTGGCGATCGCCCGGGCGTTCGTGAACCGCCCGATGCTGCTGATCGCGGACGAGCCCACCGGAAACCTCGACCCGCAGAACTCGATCGGCATCATGAAGCTGCTCGACCGGATCAACCGCACCGGCACCACCGTGCTGATGGCCACCCACGACCAGGCCATCGTCGACCAGATGCGCAAGCGCGTCATCGAGCTCGACAAGGGGCTGCTGGTCCGCGACCAGGCCCGCGGCGTCTACGGATACCAGCACTGATCCCTCAGCGCTGAGCCCGTGGGCAGCCCGCCCGCCTCGCCCGACCAGCAGTACCGACCCTGGAGTTGTTGAACGCATGCGCGCCCAGTTCGTCCTGTCGGAGATCGGTGTGGGTCTCCGCCGCAACCTGACGATGACCATCGCGGTGGTCGTCAGTGTCGCGCTCTCCCTCGCCCTCGCCGGTGCCTCGCTCCTGGTCCGGGACCAGGTGAACTCCATGAAGGGGTACTGGTACGACAAGGTCGAGGTCAGCATCTACTTCTGCACCAAGTCGGACGCCCGCAACTCGCCGCAGTGCCAGGCGGGCGCGGCCACCGACCAGCAGATCGCCGAGATCAAGACCCAGCTGGACAAGATGGACTCGGTGGTCCAGTCCTCGACCTTCGAGAACTCCGCCGAGGCGTACAAGCACTGGAAGGAGATGAACCCGGACAACCCGCTCATCTCCGTCCTCGGCCCGGAGGCCATTCCGCAGTCCTGGCGGGTGAAGCTCAAGGACCCGACCAAGTACGACGTCATCCAGAGCGCCTTCGCCGGCAAGCCCGGTGTGAAGTCGGTCGAGGACCAGCGGAAGATCCTGGAGAACCTCTTCGGTCTGCTGAACGGTCTGCAGACGGCGGCGTTCGTGATCATGGTGCTGATGCTCTTCGTCGCCCTGCTGCTGATCGTCAACACCGTTCGGGTGTCGGCGTACAGCAGGCGGCGTGAGACCGGCATCATGCGCCTGGTCGGTGCCTCGAACTTCTACGTGCAGATGCCGTTCATCGCCGAGGCCGCGTTCTCCGCGCTGCTCGGTGCGGTGATGGCCTCCGGCCTGCTGCTCTGCGGCCACTTCTTCGTCCACAGCTGGCTGGCCGAGCGGGTCCAGTTCATCAACTTCATCGGGCTCGGCTCGGTGCTGGCGGTGATACCGCTGCTGGTGGTGGTCGGCATGGCGATGGCCGGCATCGCGGCCTTCTTCACCCTGCGGAAGTACCTCAAGGTCTAGCACCGCCTCAAGGCCCGGCACCGCGCCGGGCCCGACGGCTCCGAGGGCCCCGGCGGCCCCGGACGGCACTGCGCCGTCCGGGGCCGCCGCCGTTCCGCCGCCGACCGTTCCGGCCCGGTGTGCTCCGCGCTGCGCCTACACTCCGATTCCATGCCAGTAACTCCGCGCGGGGCCCGTCAGGTGGCCACCCTCAGCCTGGTGTTCGGTGTGGTGCTGCTGGCCGGCGCCGCCACCGGCGCCTGGGGGGAGCCGGGCACGCCGGGCCGGCCGCCGTCGGCGGACACCGCCCCGGTCGCCGCCGCGACCCTCGGGGCGGGCCAGGACCCGGCCGGCGCCGACCTGTCCGAACAGCAGGCCGAGCACCTCATCGGTGCGGTCGGCGACCGCTGGGGCGCCTACTACAGCGCGCAGGAGTACGCCGAGTTCAGCCAGGGCCTGGGCGGCCGCTACGTCGGGGTCGGCCTCTCGGTCGGCCGCGGCCAGGACGGCGCCACCGCCGTCTCCCGGGTGCAGCCCGCCGGGCCCGCCGCCGCCGCCGGGATCGCGGTCGGCGACCGGCTGCTGCGGATCGGCGCCGACCAGGCCGACCACCTGCCCGTCACCGAGGTGGTCGCCCGGTTGCGCGGACGCGAGGACGCCGAGCGGCAGGTCGGCTCCGAGGTGGTCCTGGCGGTGCAGCGGGGGGAGGGCGAGGTCCGCGAGGTGCGCCTGCGCCGGGCCCTGCTGGACAGTCAGCAGGTGGCCGCCGAACGCCTGGCGGGCGGCGTCGTCCGGGTCACCGTCCGGGCCTTCACCAGCGGGGTGGCCGAGCAGGTCCGGGCCGCCGTGCGTGACGCGCGGGCCGGGGTGGTGCTCGACCTGCGCGGCAACTCCGGCGGGCTGGTCGAGGAGGCCGCCGGCACCGCAGGGGTCTTCCTGGACGGCGGCCCGGTCGGCTCCTACCAGGACCGCGGGGGGACGCGCGAGCTGACCGCCCCGCCCGGCGGGGACCAGCGCACACCGCTCGTCGTCCTGGTGGACGGCGGCACGATGAGCGCCGCCGAGCTGCTCACCGGAGCGCTCCAGGACCGCGGCCGGGCCGTGGTGGTCGGGAGCAGGACGTTCGGCAAGGGCACCGTGCAGCAGCCCAGCCGGCTCGCCGACGGCGCGGTGCTGGAACTGACCGTCGGCCGCTACTTCACCCCGGCCGGCCGCTCCCCGGAGGGCACCGGCCTGGCCCCGGACGTGCCCGCGGCCGACGCCGAGGACACCGCCGGACTCGCCCTGCGGGTGCTCGCCGGCCTGGGCACCCGCGCCTGAACCCCGGCGCGCGCGCCCAAAAGGGGCTGCCCCGACCGGCCCCGAAGTGCGAGAATGGCCGACGCTATGGCAAAGGAAACCGGACAGAAGCTGATCGCGCAGAACAAGAAGGCGCGACACGAGTACACCATCCTCGACACCTACGAGTGCGGTCTCGTGCTCACCGGCACCGAGGTGAAGTCACTGCGCGAGGGTCGGGCCAACCTGGTCGACGGCTACGCGTACATCCAGAACCACGAGGCGTGGATCGACAACGTCTTCATCCCCGAGTACACCCAGGGGACGTGGACCAACCACGCGGCACGGCGCAAGCGCAAGCTGCTCCTGCACAGGATGGAGATCCAGAAGATCGAGGCGAAGGTCCGGGACGCGGGCCACACCCTCGTCCCGCTCTCGCTGTACTTCAAGGACGGCCGGGTGAAGCTCGAACTGGCGCTCGCGATCGGCAAGAAGCTCTACGACAAGCGGCAGACCCTGAGGGAGAAGCAGGACACCCGCGAGACGGCCCGCGCGGTGGCGGCGGCCCGCCGGCGTCAGAGCTGACACGGACGGCTCGGCGTTAATCGGCTGGACCCTCGCCCGTCGCCTCGCGTAGTATGGCGGCAGCACCACGGACGGTCAACGTCCTGTTGTTTCTCAAAAAAACATGGGGATGATCGGTTTCGACAGGGGAAGTCGAAACAGGAGAAGCGAGCCGAGGAACGCGGCAATGATCTCGTTAACCACGTGTCGCAAACAAATAATCGCCAACTCTAAGAGCGATTCCCAGCAGTTCGCTCTCGCTGCCTAATAAGCTCCGATAGCGCTTGGGTGTCAGACCGGGGAGTTCCCGACCCGGACCCTGGCATAATCTAGGGAACTCAACCGTCCGCCCGGGCTGCGGGGGTGGATGGGAAATCAAACAGTAGCTGGGCCTGTTGGCGGCTTGTCCGCGTGACTGCCAGGGCCGAGAAAATCACAGCGGACTGCGCTCGGAGAAGTCCTGAATCCACTCCACTGGACCCGGGTTCGATTCCCGGCATCTCCACCACCCCATGTTCACAGTGTGCAGGCCGCCCACCGCTCAGCGGTGGGCGGCCTGCATGTTTTTCGCTCCCGATGCGGCGCGCCACCGCGGTCGCGGCGTAGGATCTTCCGTCCGCTCGTTTCCCAGAGCCGGACTCCCGCCGCAACCACCGAGGCCATGCAGAGCAACACGGACACCAGCAACACGGGCAGCGCCGCCATCGACCACGAGACGGTCCGCGCGCGAGAGATCGCCGGGGAGCAGCGCCACCTCGACACCGTCTACCACCGCCTGGAGGAGAAACTCGCCGAGGCCGAGTACATCCTGGAGGACGCCGCCAAGCGCGTGCACGTCGGCACCCCCGGCGCGCTCGCCGAGCGGGACGCCCAGGTGTACCGGGCCGGCGCGCACCTCCAGCGGCTCAACAACGAGTTCGAGGACTTCCTCTTCGGTCGGATCGACCTCCAACAGCCGGATGCCCCGGAGGAGCACGGCATCCCCTCCAACACCCCGCTCGACCCGGCCGACCCGGCCGTCGCCGAGACCCTGCACATCGGCCGGCTCGGAGTGCTGGACGCCGAGTACGGCCCGCTGGTGATCGACTGGCGGGCCCCGGCCGCGGCGCCGTTCTACCGGTCGACCCCGCTGGAGCCCGGTCGGGTGATCCGCCGCCGGGTGATCCGCTCCAAGGGCCGCAAGGTGATCGGCGTCGAGGACGACCTGCTCCGCCCCGACCTCACGCCCACGCTGGGTGGCGAGGAACTGGCGGTGGTCGGCGACGGCGCACTGATGGCCTCCCTGGGCCGCGCCCGCAGCCACTCGATGCGCGACATCGTCTCCTCCATCCAGAAGGAGCAGGACGAGGTGATCCGCGCCCCCGCGGCCGGGGCCACGCTCGTCACCGGCGGGCCCGGTACCGGCAAGACCGCCGTGGCCCTGCACCGCGCTGCCTTCCTGCTCTACCAGGACCGCCGCCGCTACGCCGGGGGCATCCTGGTGGTCTCGCCGACCCCGCTGCTGGTCTCCTACACCGAGGGCGTGCTGCCCTCGCTGGGCGAGGAGGGCCAGGTCGCCGTCCGCGCGGTCGGTTCGCTGGTGGACGGCATCGAGGCGGGCACCTACGACACCCCGGAGGCGGCCCGGATCAAGGGCTCGGCCCGGATGACGCACCTGCTGCGCCGGGCCGCCCGGGGCGTGCTGGAGCTGGGCGCGCCGCAGGAGCTGAAGGTGGTCGCGCGCGGCGAGGTGCTGCGGCTGGACGCCGGCCGGCTCAAGGCGGTGCGCGGCAACGTCATCGGCTCGGGCGGCACCCCGCTGAACCTGCTCCGCCCGCGGGCCCGCCGGCTGCTGCTGGACGCGCTCTGGCAGGAGGTCACCCGCCACCTGCCCAGACCCACCGACCACTACGCCCGCGAGCAGCGTCAGGAGGAGAAGGAGTCCTTCGACGACTACGTCTCGGACGAGCCGCCGTTCCTGAACTTCCTGGACGCCTGGTGGCCCGTGGTCACCCCGCGCCGGGTGCTCGGCACGCTGAAGCGGACCCGGCACACCAACCGGATCGCCCGCCGCGCCGTCACCCCCGAGGAGGCGAGGGTGCTGGCCGAGTCCTGGCGGCACCTGTCCGAGCAGGGCGAGGGCGCGCTCTCCGCGCACGACGTGGCGCTGGTGGACGAGCTGCAGGTGCTGCTCGGCGAGGCGGCCCGGCCGAAGGTGCGCGAGGTCGACGCGGTGGACCTGCTGACCGGGCTGGAGGAGGTCACCACCTTCGCCGACCGTTCGTCGAGGCAGCGCGACCGCATGCCGGTGGAGCGCACCGAGTACGCGCACATCATCGTCGACGAGGCGCAGGACCTCACCCCGATGCAGTGGCGGATGATCGGCCGCCGGGCCCGGACGGCCACGTGGACCATCGTCGGCGACCCGGCGCAGTCCTCCTGGCCGTTCCCGCAGGAGGCCCAGGCCGCGCTGGACGACGTGCTGTCCGGCAAGCCGCGGCGCCGCTACACGCTGACCGTGAACTACCGGAACCCGGCCGAGATCGCGGAGGTGGCGGCCAAGGTCCTGGCCCTGGCGGCGCCCGGCACGCCGTCACCGAGCGCGGTGCGGCACGTGGGTGTCGAGCCGCGGTTCACGGCGGTGACCGACCCGGCGCCGGAGGCGTTCGGCGCGGCGTGCCGGGCCGAGCTGGAGCGGCTGCTGGGAGAGGTGGACGGCACGGTGGCCGTCGTGGTGCCGATGGACCGGCGGGCCGAGGCGGCCGGCTGGACCGCGGGGCTGGGCGAGCGCGTGGTGGCGCTGGGCAGCCTGGAGGCCAAGGGCCTGGAGTACGACGCGACCGTGGTCGCCGACCCGACCGGCATCGCCGGCGAGTCGGAGGCGGGGCTGCGGGTGCTCTACGTGGCGCTGACCCGGGCCACCCAGCGGCTGACGGTGCTGTCCGGTCCGGACGACCTGCCGGACGCGGCCGGCGTGCCCGCGCTGCTGCGCGACTGACGGGCCGTCGGGCGGGCCCTCGCCGGGGCCCGCCCGACGGGTGCGTCCCCGGGCGCGCCGACGGCCCCCGTCGACACCGAAGGCCCCTCACCCGCCGGGTGAGGGGCCTTCAGAAGCTACGACACCGACCCGCCATGCTCGCCTCGCGGCAAGTGGTCCCTCGAAGGGACGAAGGTTGGGCCCGGGGGCTTGGATCGAGCCGGTGTCCCGTCCAATGTAACGCATCGGGCCGCTGAGGCAAGAAGTTGTCGGGTCCGCACACTCAATGAACGTTATTTCTGACTACGCCCTGGTAGGTGCGACGATCGAGGTCTAGCATGCGCAGGCGAGAGCCCTCAACAATTTGTTGAACTCGCAGACGGACGGACGGAAGAAGGAACGTCGATGGCGACGGTGCCCAGTGTCTCGAACTCGATCACGGTGCGGCTGGAGGTTCCGGCCAGAGGCAACGCCGTCAGCGCGATCACCACGGCGGTCGAGTCCTCCGGCGGCTCGGTGACGGGTCTCGACGTGACCGCCTCCGGCCTGGAGGCGCTGCGGATCGACGTGACGGTGGCCGCCTTCTCGGTCGCGCACGGCGAGGAGATCGTCGAGAAGCTCCGGGCCATCGACGGCGTGGCGATCGGCAAGGTGTCGGACCGGACCTTCCTGATGCACCTCGGCGGCAAGATCGAGATGTCCTCGAAGCTGCCGATCCGCAACCGTGACGACCTCTCGATGATCTACACCCCGGGGGTCGCCCGGGTCTGCCTGGCGATCGCCGAGAACCCCGAGGACGCACGCCGCCTCACGATCAAGCGCAACAGCGTCGCCGTGGTCACCGACGGCTCGGCCGTGCTGGGCCTGGGCAACATCGGTCCGGCCGCCGCCCTGCCGGTGATGGAGGGCAAGGCCGCCCTGTTCAAGCGGTTCGCCGGCATCGACGCCTGGCCGATCTGCCTGGACACCCAGGACACCGACGAGATCGTGGCCGTCGTCAAGGCGATCGCCCCGGGCTTCGCCGGCATCAACCTGGAGGACATCTCGGCGCCGCGCTGCTTCGAGATCGAGGCCCGGCTGCGCGAGGCTCTGGACATCCCGGTCTTCCACGACGACCAGCACGGCACCGCGATCGTGGTGCTGGCGGCCCTCACCAACGCGCTCAAGGTGGTCGGCAAGGAGATCGCCGACATCCGGGTGGTGATGTCGGGCGCCGGCGCCGCCGGTACCGCGATCCTCAAGCTGCTGCTGGCCGCCGGCGTCGAGCACGCCACGGTGGCGGACGTGAGGGGCGTGGTCCACGAGGGCCGCGACGACCTCAACGAGAGCCTGCGCTGGATCGCCGAGCACACCAACCGCTCGGGCCGCACCGGCAGCCTCAAGGAGGCCGTGGCGGACGCCGACGTCTTCATCGGCGTCTCGGCCCCGAACGTGCTGGACGGCGACGACCTGGCCACCATGGCCGAGGACGCGATCGTCTTCGCGCTGGCCAACCCGGACCCGGAGGTCGACCCGGCGGTGGCCCGCCAGACCGCCGCGGTGGTCGCCACCGGCCGCAGCGACTTCCCGAACCAGATCAACAACGTGCTGGTCTTCCCGGGTGTCTTCCGCGGCCTGCTGGACGCCCAGAGCCGCACGGTCAACACCGAGATGATGATCGCCGCCGCCCGGGCGCTGGCCGCCACCGTCGGCGACGACGAGCGGAACCCGAACTACATCATCCCGAGCGTGTTCCACAAGGACGTCGCCAAGACCGTGGCCTCCGCCGTCCGGGACGCCGCCCTGGCCGCGGCCTCGGAGGCGCCCGCCCCGTGGCGGCCGACCCCGGGCATCGTGGGGACGCTCGACACCGCGTCCTTCCCCTCCGTCAAGCTCTGACCGGGCCGCTCGGCCCGTGTCGCGCATCGGTCAAATGACCGAATAGCGACCTTACCCGCCCAATCCCGCCCCGAACCCTTGCGACACAAGGGCGAGGGGCGTGTTTGGGCTTGTCGGACCTAGGGCGTACGGTAGCCCTGCACGGGGCAGGCGTGTCCGACAAGTACGGAACGTCCCCCTGGTCTTCCGGCGCGTCGTCCCGACCGCCGCCCGCGCCCGGTCCGCCGGAGCCGACGGAGCGTCACACCTCCGGCGGGCGGGCGCTGTTCGGGTCGTGACGCCGGGGCCCGATTGGCTTTCTCGGGGCCGGTCGGGGCAGGATTCGTATCCGGGCAGGCAGGCGGGCCTTCGAGGGCACGGCGCGCGGCACTGGGTGCGGACCCGGCCCGCGACCACGCATTGCCTGCATGAGCACAGTGTGCGGACCTGCGGCCCATCCGGGTGCCCCCCGGTGGGAGCACCGATGGGCCCCCGCACACCGCAAGCGAACAGACCACAGGAGTACACATGAACCGCAGTGAGCTGGTGGCCGCGCTGTCCGAGCGCGCCGAGGTGACCCGCAAGGACGCCGACGCCGTTCTGGCCGCCTTCGCCGAGATCGTCGGCGAGGTCGTCGCCAAGGGCGACGAGAAGGTCACCATCCCCGGTTTCCTGACCTTCGAGCGCACCCACCGCGCCGCCCGCACCGCCCGCAACCCGCAGACCGGCGAGCCGATCCAGATTCCCGAGGGCTACAGCGCCAAGGTCAGCGCCGGCTCCAAGCTGAAGGAAGCCGCCAAGGGCGCCTGAACCACCCCTTGAACGCCTGAGAGGCCGGGCTCCCCGTGAGGGGGGCCCGGCCTCTCGCCGTCGGCCGCCGCCGGGCGGCGGCCGACGGACCGGTCAGGCGCCGACCAGCTGCTCGCTCGGGAGTCCGTTGGGCAGCTCGACGTGGGCGCCGAGGTCGCGCAGCTTGTCCATGAAGTTCTCGTAGCCGCGGTTGATCAGGTCGATGCCGTGCACGGTCGAGGTGCCCTCGGCCGCCAGCGCCGCGATCAGGTACGAGAAGCCGCCGCGCAGGTCCGGGATGACCAGCTCGGAGCCCATCAGCTTGGACGGCCCGGAGACCACCGCGGAGTGCAGGAAGTTGCGGGCGCCGAAGCGGCACGGGGTGGCGCCCAGGCACTCGCGGTAGAGCTGGATGTGGGCACCCATCTGGTTCAACGCGCCGGTGAATCCGAGCCGCGACTCGTACACCGTCTCGTGGACGATGGACAGGCCGGCCGCCTGGGTCAGCGCGACCACCAGCGGCTGCTGCCAGTCGGTCTGGAAGCCCGGGTGCACGTCGGTCTCCAGGGCGATCGCCTTGAGCTCGCCGCCCGGGTGCCAGAACCGGATGCCCTCGTCGTCCACCTCGAAGGCGCCGCCGACCTTCCGGAAGGTGTTGAGGAAGGTCATCATCTCCAGCTGGCGGGCACCGCGGACGTAGATGTCGCCCTTGGTGGCCAGGGCCGCGCAGGCCCAGGAGGCGGACTCCAGGCGGTCCGGCAGCGCGCGGTGGTTGTAGCCGTTCAGCTCGTCGACGCCGGTGATCAGGATGGTGCGGTCGGTGCCCATCGAGATGATCGAGCCCATCTTCTGCAGCACGCAGATCAGGTCGACGATCTCCGGCTCGATGGCGGCGTTGCGCAGCTCGGTGACGCCCTCGGCGAGGACGGCGGTGAGCAGCACCTGCTCGGTGGCGCCGACCGACGGGTAGGGCAGCTCGATCCGGGTGCCGCGCAGCCGCTGCTGGGCCACCAGGTAGGTGCCCTGCGGGTGCTTCTCGATGGTCGCGCCGAACTGGCGGAGCACCTCGAAGTGGAAGTCGACCGGTCGGCCGCCGATGTCGCAGCCGCCGAGGCCCGGGATGAAGGCGTGGCCGAGCCGGTGCAGCAGCGGGCCGCAGAAGAGGATCGGGATCCGCGAGGAGCCCGCGTGCGCGTCGATGTCGGCGACGTTGGCGCTCTCCACGTGGGACGGGTCGAGGATCAGCTCACCCTCTTCGTCGCCGGTGCGCACGGTGACCCCGTGCAGCTGGAGCAGACCGCGGACCACCTTGACGTCGCGGATGTCCGGGACGTTGCGCAGTCTGCTGGGTCCCTGGCCGAGCAGGGCGGCGACCATGGCCTTGGGGACCAGGTTCTTCGCACCGCGGACGCGGATCTCGCCTTCGAGCGGGTTTCCGCCGTGGACCAGCAGGACGTCGTCGGTCATCGTTCTCGCAATCCGGGGTGCCAGAGGAGTGGGTGGGGCTCTGCGAGGAGCCGTGCGGTGGACCGTTTCACGGACGAGTCGGGCCCCCGGCGTGACCGAGTCGGCACCGTGGAGGGGCGTCCACCATCAGTAGATGGTAGTGGTCGCGCCGACGGTTCCCGTGAGCCTCTCCCGTGATGGTGCTCTCCCCGGGCCGCAGGCCGCGCGCCGGTACGCCCGTACGGGTGTTCGCCGCGTGTTCGCCGGGTGTCGACCGGGTGTCGGCCCGGCGGACCGCCGCGTGCCCCGCGGGCCCTCGGCCGGTCCCCGGTTTCGGGTGTCCGCCCCCGGGGGTCTGCGGGATCATGTGAGGCATGACGGCGGCCCATTCGCACGGAGGCCGGTCCCACACCGGCCGCTTGCTCGTCGCGACGCCCGTGCTCACCGACCCCAACTTCGCCCGGGCGGTGGTGCTCCTCCTCGACCACGACGTCGAGGGGGCGCTCGGTGTGGTCCTCAACCGGCCGACGCCGATCGAGGTGGGCAGCGTGCTGGACGGCTGGGGCGTGCTGGTGGGGCAGCCGGCCGTGGTGTTCCAGGGCGGACCGGTGGCACTGGACTCGGCGCTCGGGCTGGCCGTGGCGCCGGGGGAGCCGGGCACCGGCGAACCGCTCGGCTGGCGGAGGGTGCACGGCGCGATCGGCCTGGTCGACCTGGAGGCGCCGCCCGAGGTGCTGGCCGGCGAGCTCGGGGCGCTGCGGATCTTCGCCGGGTACGCGGGTTGGGCGCCCGGGCAGCTGGAGTCCGAGGTCACCAGCGGCGCCTGGTACCTGGTGGACTGCGAGCCGGGGGACATCTCCAGCCCGGAGCCGGAACGGCTCTGGCGCGCGGTGCTGCGCCGCCAGCGCGGCCCGATGGCGCTGCTCGCGACGTACCCCGACGACCCCACCCTGAACTGACCGGAGCGGCTCCCGTCGCGATACTGGCCCGGTTTTGCGGGGCGCCCATAGACTTGGCACCTATGAGCACTCTTGAGCCCGAGCGCGGCCTCGGCACCGGCACCCTGGTCGAGCCCGTCCCGCAGGTGTCCAACGGGGACGGCGACCACGAGCGCTTCGCCCACTACGTCCAGAAGGACAAGATCATGGAGAGCGCGCTCTCCGGGTCCCCCGTGGTGGCGCTGTGCGGCAAGGTGTGGGTGCCCGGGCGCGACCCGAAGAAGTACCCGGTGTGTCCGATGTGCAAGGAGATCTACGACGGCATCGGCAAGCCGCAGGGCGGCGACGACAAGTAGCGGCCTGCCCCGCATGTGAGGTCTGGACCATTTTGCAAACTGGTCTATGCCCGTGGCCGGGCCGGGGGCAGGATGGCGGAATGGACCTCATTCCCGCCCCCTTGAGCTCCGTCCGCCTCCCGGACCAGGACTTCTCCCTCGACCAGACCACCACCCTGACCGCGCCGCCGGCGCTGGCCGGGGCCGAACGGTGGCTGCGCTCCTCACTGGCCGCCGCCACCGGCCTTCCGCTGGCCCCGGGCCGGCCCGGGGAGGGAGTCGAACTGGTCCTCGACGAGACGCTGGCCGGCGAGGCGTACCGGCTCTCGGTGCGCCCCGGCCACGCCGTGATCACCACCGGCGGGCCGGCCGGCGCGCTCTGGGGCGCCCAGACGCTGCGCCGGCTGCTCGGCCCGGACGCCTACCGGCGCGCTCCGCTGCGCTCCGCCGGCTGGGTGCTGCCCGGCACCGACGTCGAGGACGCGCCGCGGTTCGGCTGGCGCGGCGTCCTGCTGGACGTCGCCCGGCACTTCCTGCCCAAGTCCGACCTGCTCCGCTTCGTGGACCAGCTCTCCGCGCACAAGCTCAACGTGCTGCACCTGCACCTGACCGACGACCAGGGCTGGCGGGTGGAGATCAAGCGCTACCCGCGGCTCACCGAGCTGGCCTCCTGGCGCGAGCGCTCGATGGTCGGCTTCCGGGCCGGCGAGCGCCGCGACGACCGCCCGCACGGCGGCTTCTACACCCAGGACGACCTCCGCGAGATCGTCGCCTACGCCGCCGAACGGGGCGTCACCGTCGTCCCGGAGATCGACCTGCCGGGCCACACCCAGGCCGCCGTGGTCGCCTACCCCGAGCTGGGCAACACCGACGTGGTGGACACCGCGGCGCTCGGGGTCTGGACCGACTGGGGCGTCAGCCAGAACGTGCTCAACCCCTCCGAGGCCACCCTCCGGTTCTTCGAGGGGGTCCTGGAGGAGGTCCTGGAGCTCTTCCCGTCCGAGTTCGTCCACCTCGGCGGCGACGAGTGCCCCAAGGAGCAGTGGAAGGAGAGCGCCGCCGCGCAGGCGCGGATCCGCGAACTCGGCCTGGCCAACGAGGACGAGCTGCAGAGCCACATCATCCGGCACTTCGACGGCTGGCTCGCCGAGCGGGGCCGCCGGCTGATCGGCTGGGACGAGATCCTGGAGGGCGGACTGGCGCCCGGCGCCGCGGTCTCCTCCTGGCGCGGCTACGGCGGCGGGATCGCCGCCGCCGAGGCCGGGCACGACGTGGTGATGTGCCCCGAGCAGCACGTCTACCTGGACCACCGGCAGGCTTCGGGGGAGGACGAGCCGATCCCGGTCGGCTTCGTCCGGACCCTGGAGGACGTCTACCGCTTCGAGCCGGTGCCGGCGCAGCTCGACGAGGTGGCGGCCCGGCGGGTGATCGGCACCCAGGCCAACCTGTGGAGCGAGTTCATGGACAGCGCCCGGGACATCGACTACCGGGCCTTCCCCCGGCTCGTGGCCTTCGCCGAGGTCGCCTGGTCCGCGCTGCCGGCCGATCCCGCGGAGCGCGACTTCGCCGGCTTCGAGCAGCGGATGGAGGCCCACCGGGAGGTGCTGGACGCGCTCGGCGTCGAGTACCGGCCGGCCGGCGGTCCGCACCCCTGGCAGAAGTGGCCCGGGGTGCTGGGACGGCCGATCGAGGGGCTTCCGCCGCTGGTCTGACGGGGCGGCCCGGACGTGGGGTCCCGCAGCCGGCGGGGCCCCGCGGGCGGGCGCGGCGCGCGGGGCGTGCCGGGCGGGTGTGGCGGGCGGGAACTTCTGAGCGGTCGTCGGACGTCAAGAAGAGATGAATATCTGCTCCGGTTCGTATCGAACCGGAGCAGATACCGCCCGGTATCGGTCCCAATCGGGCAGTACCGTTCGCCCGACCCGGAATGATCATCGAGCATTGTGTGCCAGAGTTGCCCAACCCGGCCCGATCGCCCGTACCCTACGGGCCAGGCCGGACTGCCGCAGCGGACACCCCGGCCGAGGGCCGCGGGCGGCAGGCGATCGATGAGCAAGTGGAGCACGGTGGGACCCAGGTGAACCGGACGATCATGCTGCCGGCCTCCCTCGACGAGGCCGTAGAAGCGCTGGCCTCCCACCCGGCCGCGGTGCCGGTGGCCGGCGCCACCGACCTGATGGAGGCCGTCAACGCCGGGCGGCTGCGCCCCGCCGCCCTGGTCGGCCTGGGCCGGATCACCGAACTCCGCGGCTGGCGCTACGAGGACGGCGGCACCGCCGTCCTGGGGGCCGGGCTCACCCACGCACGAATGGACCGCCCCGACTTCGCCGCGCTGATCCCCGCGCTCGCCGACGCCGCCCGCACCGCCGGACCACCGCAGGTCCGCAACGTCGGCACCCTCGGCGGCAACATCGCCACCGCCGCCCCGGCCGGCGACACCCTCCCGGTGCTCGCCGCGCTGGAGGCCAGCGTCACCCTCGCCCGGGCCGGCGCCACCCGCGAGGTCCCGGTCAGCCACCTGCTCACCGGCCTCGACCCGGTGCGCCCCGGCGAACTGCTCACCTGGGTGCGCGTCCCGCTGCTGCACGCCCCGCAGGTCTACCTCAAGGCCACCGGCCGCAGCGGCCCGGCCCGCGCCACCGCCTCGGTCGCCCTCGTCCTCGACCCCGCCCGGCGCGCCGTCCGCTGCGCCGTCGGCGCCGTCGCCCCGGTGCCGCTGCGACCGCTGGAGGCCGAGGCCTGGGTCGCCGGCTGCATCGACTGGGACGGTTCGCGGGAGATCGACCCCGCCGCGACGGCCGCCTTCGGCGAGTACGTGGCCGCCGCCTGCGTGCCCGACAGCTACGGCGCCGAGGGCTCCTGGGAGGCCGTCACCGAGGGGCCGAGCGCGGCCGCGGTGCGGCTGCGGCGTACCGTATCGGTGCTGGCCCGCCGGGCACTGGGAAGGGCGCTCAAGTGACCACAGACCACCCCATCGAGACCCTCGACGCGAGCCCCCTGGACCACGCGCCGCAGGTCAGCCGCGAGCTGCGCCCCTGCACCTCGTACACCCTGCGGGTCAACGGCTTCGAACGGCCCGTCACCGACGCCTGGATCGGCGAGAGCCTGCTCTACGTGCTGCGCGAGCGGCTCGGCCTGGCCGGTGCCAAGGACGGCTGCGAGCAGGGCGAGTGCGGAGCCTGCTCGGTCCAGGTGGACGGGCAGCTGGTGGCCGGCTGCCTGGTGCCCGCCGCGCTGGCCCAGGACAGCGAGATCAACACCGTCGAGGGGCTGTCCGCGGCCGGCGGCGCCAGCGACGTCCAGCAGGCCCTGGCCGAGTCCGGCGCGGTGCAGTGCGGCTACTGCACGCCCGGCCTGGCGATGGCCGTGCACGACCTGCTCCAGCGCAACCACCGGCCCACCGAGGTCGAGGCGCGTCAGGCGCTCTGCGGAAACCTCTGCCGCTGCACCGGGTACCGGGGCGTGCTGGCCGCCGTGCAGACCGTCGCCGACGCGCGCGCCTCGGACGGCGAACCGGCGGAGGGGACGGCGACCGCCGCGGAGGCCGCACCCGCCGCCGCGCCCGCCCCGACGGCCGCGGAGCCGGTCCCCGGACCGCCCGCCGCCGCGCCCGTCGCCGCGACGGCCGCCGGTGACCTGCCCGTGTACACCGACGACGTCTGGATCGAGCACGTCCCGCAGCCGCAGGCCGAGGAGACCCCGACCACCGCCGGGACCGGCGTCGGCGTCGGCATGCAGTACGGCGTCCCCGACGGCCAGGGCGGCTACGACACCGGCGTGTACGACACCACCGTGCTCGCCCCGATCCGCGACGTCCCCGCCCCGCCCGCCGGCGACGGCACCGGCTACTACCCGGCCTCCGGCTACCCCGAGCAGCCCTACCCGGGCACCACCCCCGCCCACGGCACCTACCTGCCCGGACCCGGCGGCTACCCCGAGGCGGGCGGCTACCCGCAGCAGCCCGGCTACGACAACGCCTCGCCGTACGACGGCCCGGTGTACGAGACCGCTCCGGTGCACGGCACCCCGGCCCACGGCACCCCGCTCCCGGGCTACGACGGCCAGGGCTTCCCGAACCCGGGCTACGACGGCACCCCCGCGCACGGCACGCCGTACGTCCCCGCGCCCCCGCACGGTGCCCCGGCCGAGGGCGCCGCCCCCGCCGGCGTCCCGTACGGCGCCACCCCCGCCCACGGCATCCGGCTCCCCGAGGACGACCACGCATCATGACGTCGCCTACCGACATCGGCGCAGCACCCCAGCAGGACGGCGACCAGGGCGGTGCGGCGGAGCCGTTCGGCCTGGGCAGTTCCCCGCTGCGCAGCGACGCCCTGCCGAAGGCGCTCGGCATCTATCCGTACGCCGCGGACCTCTGGGCCGAGGGCCTGCTCTGGGGCGCGGTCCTGCGCTCGCCGCATCCGCACGCCCGGATCCGCGGCATCGACACCTCGGCCGCGCTCGCGCTGCCCGGCGTGCACGCCGTGGTCACCGCCGCCGACCTGCCCGCCGGGCCGGACGGCAGCCCCGACGGCGCCCCGGCCGGGCCGATCGTCGCCGACCGCCCGGTGCTGGCCGCCGGCGTGGTCCGCCACCACGGCGAGCCGGTCGCCGCCGTCGCGGCCGACCACCCCGACACCGCTCGGCTCGCGGTCGGCCTGATCGCCGTCGACTACGAGCCGCTGGACGCCGTCACCGACCCCGAGCAGTCCTTCACCGCCCCGCCGCTGCACCCGGACGGCAACCTCTTCCGCCACCTGCCGCTGCGCACCGGCGACCCGGAGGCGGTCGGCGAGGTCGTGGTCGAGGGCCTGTACCAGGTCGGCCGGCAGGACCCGGCGCCGCTCGGCGCGGAGGCCGGCCTGGCCGTGCCGCGTCCGGACGGCGGCGTCGAGCTGCACCTGTCCTCCACCGATCCGCACGGCGACCGCGACCGGACCGCCGCCTGCCTCGGTCTGGAGCCGGACCGGGTCCGGCTGGTGGTGACCGGCGTGCCCGGCGCCACCTCCGACCGCGAGGACCTCTCCTTCCAGGTCACCATGGCGCTGCTGGCGCTGCGCACCGGCCGCCCGGTGAAGATGACGCTCACTCGCGAGGAGTCCTTCCACACCCACACCTCGCGCCACCCGGCCCTGCTGCGCTACCGCCACCACGCCGACGCCGAGGGCCGGCTGGTCAAGGTCGAGGCGCAGATCCTGCTGGACGGCGGCGCCTACGCGGACGTCTCCGCCGAGGCGCTGGCCGCCGCCGCCGCCTTCTCGGTGGGCCCGTACAACTGCCCCAACGTCTTCGTGGACGCCTGGGCGGTGCGCACCAACAACCCGCCGGCCGGCCGGATGCGCGGCGAGGGCGCGCTCCAGACCTGCTTCGCCTACGAGTCGCAGCTGGACCAGCTGGCCGCCCGGATCGGCGTCGACCTGGTGGAGATCCGCCGCCGCAACGTGATGGCCACCGGTGATCCGCTGCCCACCGGACAGGCCGTCACCTGCCCGGCCCCGGTGAGCGCGCTGCTGGAGGCGGTGGCCGAGGAGCCGCTGCCGGCCCTGCCGGTGGACGACCCGGACGCCGAGTGGCTGCTGCCGGGCGGGCCCGGCGGCGCCGGCGACCCGGCGGCGGTGCGGCGCGGGATCGGCTACGCGCTGGGCATGGTGCACATGCTGGGCGCCGAGGGCGAGGACGAGGTCTCCACCGCGACCGTCCGGGTCAGCGGCGACCACGCGACGGTGATCTGCGCGGCGGTCGACGCGGGCCACGGCTTCGCGACGCTGGCCCGGCAGATCGTCCAGACGGTGCTCGGCGTGAGCGAGGTCTACATCGCGCCGGCCGACAGCGACCAGTCGGTGGCCGGGCCGTCCGCCCGCGGCCGGCACACCTGGGTCTCCGGCGGCGCGGTCGAGCGGGCCGCGCTGATGGTCCGCCACCAGCTGCTCCAGCCGATCGCCGCCAACTTCGGCATGTCGGTGGAGCTGCTGCAGATCGCCGACGGCAAGATCACCTCGTACGACGGGGTGCTCGGCATGCCGGTCGCGGAGGCGCTGGAGGGCAAGGAGCTCTGGGCCACGGCGCAGTGCCGCCCGCACCCGACCGAGCCCCTGAACGAGGCCGGCCAGGGCGACGCCTTCGTGTCGATCGCGTTCTGCGCGATGCGCGCGGTGGTGGACGTGGACATCGAGCTCGGCGCCGTCCGGGTGGTCGAGATGACCGTCGCCCAGGACGTCGGCCGGGCGCTGAACCCGCGCCAGATCGAGGACCGGATCGAGGCGGGCGTCGCCCAGGGCGTCGGCCTGGCGCTGCTGGAGGAGCTGCGGACCGAGGGGGGCCTGCTGCTCAACCCCTCGCTGACCGGCTACCGGCTGCCGACCGCGCTGGACACCCCGGAGATCCGGATCGCCGCACTGCTGGAGGAGCGTGACGTGGTCGCCTCGTTCGGTGCCAAGGCGGTCAGTGCCGTCCCCGCCGTGACGGCCCCGGCGGCGGTGGCCGCCGCCGTCCGCGCGGCGACCGGACTGCCGGTCGGCCGGCTGCCGATCCGGCCCGAGGACGCCGTCACCGGCTGAGCCCCGGGGGCGGCGGAACCGGCTTCCGGGTCCGCCGCCCGGGCTCCCGGAGCCCGGGACTGCCAACGGGACCGCGAACGGGGAATGCTCGGGGCACGGTCGGGGCACGACGGGGAATTCGTCGGAAAATCGGCCCGGAAAAGCCGTGGAAAAGCATGAAGAATTGCCGGTCGGCCTATCGGGCGCCGACCGGCAATTCTTTTCGTGGAGGCCATGACGGGAATCGAACCCGTGTAAACCGCTTTGCAGGCGGTTCCCTAAACCACTCGGGCACACGGCCGTGGGGTGAGACTGGACTGCGGCGGCGATCAGGCGCGGCGGCAGCAGCGACAGGCGCGACAACACCGGGGAGCGGCGGCGCAGGTGCGGGGCGCGGAGGCCACCGTCTTCCTGTCCATGTCCGACTCCTTGTCGTCGTTCGCCGTGTTGGTGAATTCAGTTTGGCGGAATGAGCAGTGGAACGTCAATATCCATTTGTAAATTCTGTGTGGCGGGGTGTGCTACGGTCGAAGACAGGTGGCCCCTTCCGGCCGCCCCGGACGAGCGCGTCGTACCCGGTGACGACAAGACGGCGCAGCACAGCGGCAACCCGGCCGCTGCTGACTGCGGAGGTACGACCGTCATGGCTTGGCTCGTTCTGATCGTTTCCGGCGTCCTGGAGACCGTGTGGGCGGTCGCCCTGGAGTCGTCGAAGGGCTTCTCCCGGCTGGTTCCGACCGTCGTCTTCGGGGTGGCGCTGGCACTGTCCATGGGCGGACTGGCGTACGCGATGCGCTCGATCCCGATCGGTACCGGCTACGCGGTCTGGGTCGGTATCGGCGCGGTGGGGACGGCCGTGTACGGGATGGCCGTGCTGGGCGACGCGGTGACCGCGGCGCGGATCGGCTGCCTGCTCCTGATCGTCTCCGGCGTGGTGGGCCTCAAGGTGCTGCACTGAGTCGCCGGCCCGCGCGCCCCCGGGCGCCCGTCGGGGCATCGGTACCCGTCGGGGCATCGGTAGGGGCCTCGGTCGGGACGTCGGTCCTAGGACCGACGGCGGAGGCGGGTGACGACCACGGTCAGGTATCAACGGGGTGTACGGGGCTTACGGTAGTACGTATGACCACAGCCTCCCCCACCTCGGTCGACCCTGACCGCGTCCCGATACCGACCGACCCCGGTGGAGGGGTCCTCGGCAGCCGCTACCGTGCGCTCACCCTCGGCATCGTGTCGGTGGTGCTGCTGCTGGCCTTCGAGGCGACGGCGGTCAACACCGCGATGCCGGTGGCCGCCCGTGAGCTGGACGGGATCGGGCTGTACGCCTTCGCGTTCTCCGGTTACTTCACCACGACGCTGTTCGCGCTGGTCGTCTCCGGCCAGTGGTGCGACCGGCGCGGGCCGCTCCAGCCGCTCTTCACCGGCATCGCGGTGTTCGGCGCGGGCCTGGTGGTGGCCGGTGCGGCGCCCGGGATGTGGATCTTCGTGGGGGGCCGGGCGGTCCAGGGTCTGGGCGGCGGGCTGGTGATCGTCGCGCTGTACGTGGTGGTCGGCCGGGCCTACCCGGAGCGGCTGCGGCCGGCGGTGTTCGCGGCCTTCTCGTCGGCCTGGGTGCTGCCCTCGATCATCGGTCCGGTGGTCTCCGGGGCCGTCACCCAGCACCTCGGCTGGCGCTGGGTGTTCCTGGCCGTGCCGGCGCTGATCCTGCTGCCGCTGGCGGTGATGGGTCCGGCGCTGCGCCGGTCGGAGCGGGAGCAGCCGCTGCCGAAGGGCGCCGCGTTCGACCGGCGCCGGACGGTGCTGGCCGCGATGGCCGCGCTCGGCGCGGCCCTGCTGCAGTACGCGGGCCAGCGGCTGGACCTGCTCGGCCTGCTGCCGGCGGCGGCCGGTGCGGCGCTGCTGCTCCCGGCCGTGCTGGGGCTGCTGCCGACCGGGACGCTGCGGGCCGGGCGCGGGCTGCCGACGGTGATCCTGCTGCGCGGGGTGGCCGCCGGGGCGTTCTTCGCGGCCGAGGCGTTCATCCCGCTGATGATGGTGACCGAGCGGGACCTCTCGCCGACCCTGGCCGGGCTCACCCTGACCAGCGGCGGGCTCTCCTGGGCGCTGGGCTCCTGGCTCCAGGGCCGGCCCCGGGCCGAGCGGTACCGCGAGGCGATGATCCGGGGCGGGTTCGTGCTGACCGCGGTGGCGATCGCGGGGGCCGCGCTGGTGCTGGTCCCAGAGGTGCCGGTCTGGGTGGCGGCGGTCGCCTGGGGCGTCGGCGGGATCGGCATGGGGCTGACGGTGGCGAGTGTCAGCGTGCTGATGATGAAGCTGTCGGCGCCGCAGGACGCCGGGGCCAACTCGGCCTCGCTGCAGATGAGCGACGCCCTCGGCAACGTGCTGCTGGTGGGGCTGTCCGGGGTGCTGTTCTCGGCGCTGGGCGGCGGCTCGGTGACCGCCGCCCACGACGGGGCCGGGGGGACCGGGACGACCACCGCGTTCGCGGTGATCTTCCTGGTCATGACCGGGGTGGCGCTGCTCGGCGCGCTCGTCTCCGGCCGGGTCCGGAAGGCCGACCCGGTCCGGACCTGACGTGCCGCCCGGCCCGGTCCGGAGGGGCCGGTTCAGCCTGCGGCGGCCGGTGCCGGGGCGGGGGCCGGGGCGGGGGAGCCGAGGAAGGTCTCCCAGCCGCCGGCCGGGGCCTGGCCGACGGCGAGGCTCTGCAGCTTGCGCAGCACCGCCGGGTCCTGCGCGTCCAGCCAGTCGACCAGCTGCCGGAAGGAGACCAGCCGGACCTCCGGGCGGCCGGCGATCGCCTTGAGCACGTCCTCGACGGCGTTCATGTAGATGCCGCCGTTCCACTCCTCGAAGTGGTTGCCGATGACGAACGGCGCCCGGTTGGTGGTGTACGCCCGCTCGAACCCCATCAGGTAGGCGTCCCGGGCCTGGGTCTGGTACCCGGGGTGGAGCGCCGGGTCGGCCTTGGTGTTGCTGCCGCACTGGTTGAACATGATGTTGTAGTCCATCGAGAGCACCTGGAAGGTGTGCCCGGGGAAGGGGATGGACTGCAGGGGGAGGTCCCAGAGCGCGCCGCCCTGGATCTTCTGGGGCCAGATCTGCGTCCCGTTGCCGCTGCTGTCGTAGCGCCATCCGCGCTTGACGGCGGTGGGCAGCAGGTTGCGCTGGCCCTCCAGGCAGGGGGTGCGGCTGCCGATCAGCTCCTTGCGGTAGTCGAAGGGCAGCGCCGGCAGGTCGGTGAAGCCGGTGGTGGTCCGCCAGTTGGTGACGAAGTCCATCGCCTGCTGGATCTCGTGGTCCCACTCCTCCGGCGACCACTGGCCGACGCCGGTGGCGCCGCAGAAGTGGCCGTTGAAGTGGGTGCCGATCTCATGGCCCTCCAGCCAGGCGCCGTGCAGGTTCTCCAGCGTGTCGTGGATGTGCTGGTCGCTCAGGTAGCCGATGTCGGAGGCGCCGACCTTGTGCTGCGGGGGGCGGTAGAGGTCCTTCTTGGACTCGGGCAGCAGGTAGAGGCCGCTGAGGAAGAAGGTCATCGAGGCGTTGTGCTCCGTGGCGAGCCGGCGGAACCGGGCGAACAGCCCGTTGTCGAGCTCGCCGGCGCCGTCCCAGGAGAAGACCACGAACTGGGGCGGGCGCCCGCCGAGCCCGAGCGGTTCGGCGGTGGGCTGGTTCGGCTGCGGGCCGGTGTCGGAGGTGGAGCCGTCGCCGATCACGGTGACCGGTGGCTTCGCGGCCTCGGTCGGGGGCCCGGCCTGGTCGACCCCCGGGGTGGCCGGCAGCGGTTCCGGGGTGCCCGTCAGCCCGCCGGCGTCGGTCCGGCCGCAGCCGGCCGCGAGGGCGGCTGCGCCGGCGGCACCCGCGGCCAGCAGGGTGCGGCGGGAGAGAGCGTCCATGGTCACTCCGTTCGTGGGGCGTGCGCGGGGAGGCGGGGCACACCAGGCGGGGCACGGCCGGCGGGCACGGCTGTCCGGAGGCGGACAGCGGGCCGGTCAGACAAGTGCGGTGATAGGCCTGTGAACGGGGTCAGCATGGCATGTGATCAAGTTCGGTCGATGGTTCACCACGAACGGTCGGAACTGATCGCCCGAACGATGCAACCAGGACGGTGTTCCTGAGTGTCCGATGAAGAGGTCGTCGCGGTAACCGGCGTCCGCCAGGTGGCGGGCCGGTGTCCTTGTGGTGACATTTCACCCGCTCGGACCAGCTGGGGCCCGCCGGACCCTGCCGAACGGGGGGAGTAAGTACGACCGTCGTATGGATGTGGCATAAGGTCCGATCCGGTTGCATTGCTCTCAGAAAACTTCCAGGAACCGGCAACCGGTTCCTCGTCAGCAGAGGGGAGCGCCGGTGGGCGCCCAGCAGAGCAGGAGCCCGTGGCCGGGCACTCTGGCCGTCGGGGCCGCGCTCGTGCTGGGTGCGTGGCTGCTGAACGACGGCGGTCACGGCGACCTCCCCCCGGCCCCCGGAGCGGGGCAGGCCCTCTCGGGCTTCGCCCCGGTCTCCGTGGTGCCGCCGCTCGGACCCTCGACGCCGACCCGGATCCGGATCCCCTCCGTCCGGCTCGACGCCCCGGTCACCGGCCTCGGCCTCGACCGGGACGGACACCTCCAGACCCCGCCGGAGTCCGACCGCAACCTCGCCGGCTGGTACCGCGGCGGGGCCTCCCCCGGACAGCGGGGCACCGCCATCCTCGCCGGACACGTCGACAACGACAGCGGGCCCGCCGTCTTCTACGACCTGGGCGCGCTCCACCGCGGCGACCGGATCGAGATCCTCCGCGAGGACGGCCGCACCGCCGTCTACCAGCTCTACGCCATCGAAGTGCACGACCGAAAGGACTTCCCGGACGACCGGGTGTACCGCCAGGCCGCCGACGCACAGCTGCGGGTGATCACCTGCGGCGGTGGGTACAGCGAGGACCGCGGCTACCAGGGAAACGTGGTCGCCTACGGTTTCCTGGCCGACACCAAGCAGCCGGGAAAGAACGTATGACCTCCGTCTCCCTCGCCCTGACCTGGAACCCGATCGACTGGCCGCTGACCCGCGGCCCGATCCCGTACGCCATCCTGGCGGCCGGCTGGGGTTCCCTGCTCGTCCTCGCCCTGCTGGCGCGCAGCCGCACCTGGTGGCGCCGCCGGCTCCCGGTCGCGCTGCTCACCGCCGCCGCGGCGAGCCTGCTGCTGGACATCGTGGTCGACGGCTGGTGGCACCCCTTCCCCGAGGGGCTGCCCCGGTACATCACCTGGTGGATCGCCGTCGCCCTGCTCGGGTTGAGCCTGGCCGCCTTCCGGACGCCCGGTACGGCGCTGCGGCGCAAGCTCCTGGCGATCGGCGCCGGGTCGCTCGTGCTGCTGATGGCCTCCTCCCAGGTGAACCGGGGCTTCGACCAGTTCCCGACCGGCCGCGTCATGCTCGCGCCCTGGCTCTCCAAGACCCAGGAGCTGACCACGGCCAAGGCCGCCACGACCGTGAGCCCCCCGCCCGGCAAGGTGATGGAGGAGGTCTGGACGGCCCCGCCGGGGCTGCCGGCGAAGGGCACGGTCTCCACCGTCCCGATCCCGGGGACCAAGTCCGGCTTCAAGGCCCGCGACGCGTACGTCTACCTGCCGCCGGCCTACCAGGCCAGCCCCCGACCGCTGCTCCCGGTCGTGGTGCTCG
Organism: Streptomyces sp. BE20; assembly: GCF_036322525.1. Classification (NCBI taxonomy): domain Bacteria; kingdom Bacillati; phylum Actinomycetota; class Actinomycetes; order Kitasatosporales; family Streptomycetaceae; genus Streptomyces; species Streptomyces sp. BE20. Next base: position 64,604 of record NZ_JAQYWW010001134.1, read on the forward strand.
TCTCCGGCCAGCCCGGGACCCCGGGCGACTGGGTGCTGGCCGGCCAGGTCAACGAGGCGCTCGACGCCTTCGCCGCCCAGCACCAGGGCCTGGCGCCGATCGTGGTGATGCCCGACCAGCTGGGGTCGACCTGGACCAACACGCTCTGCTTCGACTCCAAGATCGCCAACACGCAGACCTACCTGGCCCAGGACGTGCCCGACTGGGTGCGCGCCAACCTCCAGGCGGCCGAGGGACGGAAGTCCTGGGTGATCGGCGGTGCCTCGATGGGCGGCACCTGCGCGCTCCAGCTCGCCGTCAACGCCCCCGAGGTCTACGGATCGTTCCTGGACATGGCGGGCCAGGACGAGCCCACCCTGGGGACCCGCGCGCAGACCGTCGCGGCGGCCTTCGACGGTGACGAGGCGAAGTTCAACGCCATCGACCCGCTCCAGGTGATGGCCGCCAGGAAGTTCCCGGACACCGCGGCCGCGATCGTGGTCGGCCGCACCGACAACGAGTTCCGTCCGCAGCAGGAGAAGGTGTACAAGGCGGCACTGGATGCGGGGATGAACGCCAAATTCGACCTGATGCCCGGCGGGCACGGCTGGATCATCTTCCGGCCGGGCATCGTCGACCAGTTGCCCTGGATGGCGCAACAGACCGGGCTGATCCGGTGATCCGGCTGGGGGCGGCCTCGGCCCTGTTCGCCGACCGGGGCGAGCCCGCCGTCTCGGCCCAGGGCGTTCCGGTGCAGCCCGCCAGGGCTCCCGGCGTCCGGGCGTCTGACGGCCCGGCACCCGAGCCCTCCGGGCCCAAGACCCCCGCGCCGAAGTCCCCGGCGCCGGACACCCGGCCCGGTCGGCGGCCCGTCCGGGCGGCCGCCGCCCGGATCGTCGCCCGGCTGCGCGCGGCGCCGCTGACCCTCACCCTGCTCGCCGTCCTCTGGGCGGTCGGCGGTGCCTCCGGCAGCCTGGCGCACGGCGCCTCCCGGGGCGTGCTGGCCAAGGCCGGCGTCGGCCTGCCGACCCTGGCCGAGGGCCACTGGTGGGCGCCGGTCACCTCGCTGTTCTGGTGCGCGAGCGCGGGCTCGTACATCTCCACCAGCCTGCTGCTGCTCCTGCTCGGCCCGGTCGCGGAGAGCAGGCTCGGCCGGCCGCGCACGCTCGCCGTCCTGGTCGTCGGGCAGCTGCTGGGCACCCTGCTCGGCAGCGGGCTGAGCGCGGTCGCCGCACGGGCCGACGACCAGTGGGCGGCCGCCGCCGAGCAGACCGCCATCGGACCGGTGACCGGCCTGTTCGCCCTGGCCGGCGTGCTCGGCTACCGGCTGACCGTGCTCTGGCGGCGCCGGCTGCACCTGCTGGTGGTGCTCGTCCCGCTGGTGATGACCCTGTACGTCGGCCACCTGCAGAGCGTCCAGCGGATCTCCGGCGCTCTGATCGGCCTGGCCGCCGGCGCGCTCCTCAGCCGGGGCCGGCCGCACCTGCGCTCGCACCGCTCCTCGCACACCGAGACCCGGGTGCTGGTCGCACTCTGCCTGGTCGCCGCCGCGCTCGGGCCGATGATCGCCTCGCTGTACGACAACGCGGCCGGGCCGTTCAACACCTTCTCCGAGATCTACCTCTCGCACCGCCTCACCCCGGACGAGGTCGCCGAATTCTGCGCCCGCTCGGCCCACGACTGCGCCCGCGCACACGCCGTCGAGCGGATCTTCGACACCCCGGCCCGGCTGATGGCCACGCTGTTCCCGGCCCTGTTGCTGGTGCTCGCCGAGGGCCTGCGCCGCGGTCTGCGGCTCGCCTGGCGGATCACGATCGCCACCGAGCTGCTCTGGACCGCCCTGCTGGTCTGGCTGTTCACCGAGACCGGCACCGGCTCGGGCGACGTCCTCCAGTACTTCGTCGAGGCGCTGCTGCTGCCGCTGATCACCACCGCGCTGCTGCTGGCCACCCGGAAGCGGTTCCCGCTGCGGGTGCCGCGCGCCGTCCTCGGCCGGCTGGCCCTGGTGGTCGGCGGCGCGCTGGCCGTCGCCTCCGCGGCGTACGCGGGCCTGGGCGTGCTGACGGCGGGCCAGTTCGAACCGGGGGCCACCCTCCGCGGACTGGTCGCCGGGCTGCCGGCCCAGTTCCTGCCGCCCGCGTACAACGACCTGATGCCGCACTACCCGATCGCGGTCGGGCCGTTCGCGCGGTTCCTGGAGACGTACTGCGGACTCGCCTTCTGGGCGGTCGCGCTGACCGCACTGCTGCTGGCCTTCCGGCGGCCGGTGCTGCACGTGGACGCCGAGGACGCCACCCGGGCCCGGGCGCTGCTCACCGAGCACGGCGGCGGGTCGCTCTCCTTCCTCACCACCTGGGACGGCAACCACTACTGGTTCGACGAGGACGGCCGGGCCGCCGTCGCCTACCGGGTGCTGAACACCGTCGCGCTGACCACCGGCGACCCGTTCGGCGCACCGGACGCGCGCCGCCGGGCGGTGGCCGGCTTCGCCCGGTACTGCGACGCCCGGGGCTGGACGCCGTGCTTCTACAGCGTCACCCCGGAGACGCGCTCCGCCGCCGAGCAACTCGGCTGGCGCTCGCTGCAGGTCGCCGAGGACACCGTGGTCGCCCTCCCCGAGCTGGCCTTCACCGGCCGCAAGTGGCAGGACATCAGGACCGCGCTGAACAAGGCAGGCAAGCAGGGCATCACCGCCGAGTGGTGGTCGTACCACGAGGCGCCGATCGCCCTGAAGGAGCAGATCCGGGCCATCTCGGAGGAGTGGGTCTCGGAGAAGGGGCTGCCCGAGATGGGCTTCACCCTCGGAGGACTGGAGGAGCTGGACGACCCGGCGGTCCGGCTGCTGATCGCCGTCGACCAGGACCGCACCGTGCACGGGCTGACCAGCTGGATGCCGGTCTACGAGAACGGCGAGCCGGTCGGCTGGACGCTGGACTTCATGCGCCGGCGCTCCGACGGGTTCCGCGGCGTGACCGAGTTCCTGATCGCCTCCGCCGCGCTCGGCTTCAAGCAGGAGGGCGCGAGCTTCCTCTCGCTCTCCGGCGCACCGCTGGCCCGCTCGGAGAAGGAACCGCCCACCGGGCTGCAGAAGACCCTGGACTGGCTGGGCCGGGTGCTGGAGCCGGTCTACGGCTTCCGCTCGCTGCTCGCGTTCAAGGCGAAGTTCCAGCCGGAGTACCGGCCGATGTACATGGCCTACCCGGACCCGGCGGCGCTGCCCAGCATCACCCGGGCGATCGGCAAGGCGTACCTGCCGCACCTGACGCCGGCGCAGGGCGTCCGGTTGATGCGCAAGCTCTCGTCGTAGCCGGTCGGGACCGGTCGGGACCGGTCGGGACCGGTCGCCCGGAGCGTGACCGGGAAGGGCCCGGGGCGGCCGCCGTCGCCCCGGGCCCTTCGCCGTCCGGGCCCTGCCGGTGCGGGTCCTGCTGTTCGAGGGCCCGCGGCTCAGCCGAGCAGCTCGGCGAGCGCGCGGTCGGCGTCCAGGTGCAGGTGCTCCTCGCCCTCCGGGACGACCAGCCGGCTGCGCCACAGGAACTTCCGCAGGTCGTCGGAGTCGAACCCGACCAGCGCGGTTCCCTCGGGCGCGCGCAGCTCGACCATGGTGCGCCGGCCGGGCGCGGGCCGGACGTGGACGTCGCCGGCCCCGGAGGGCAGCTCCAGGCCGTCGGCGAGCAGCCCGCGGGCGAAGACCCAGACGATGTCGTCGCCGTGGTCGGGGCCGGCCGCCTCGGCCCGGTCGTCCAGCGAGAACTCGGCGGGGAAGGCCATGCGGACGGCGAGCGGATCCTCCGGCACGTAGGCCAGCGTCACCCGGAGCCGGGCGGAACGGTGGGGGGAGAGGATCAGGCGGGCCTGGACGGTCTCTTCGACGACGGTGTGCACGGCGGGGTCCCTTCGCTGGTGTGAGGCCTGTGACGGCTGTGGAGGGTGGGGTGGCCTCACCCGGATGAGAGACGGTCCGGGGGGTTCCGATTACCTGCCTTTCCCGGGTTTTCCGATGTGATGCGCGTCACGTCGCTTTCCGGCCGTGCGGGCCGCGCGCGGGCCACGCGCGGAGCCGCCCCGGCCGCCCGTTCGGCGCCGGGCCCGGTAGGCTGGGTGGGTTGCCCGATCGCCGCCCGACCGCGGGACGGGGCTGCCAAACCGCCTCTGACCTGCGATGATCCCCCTTCGGAGACCGTGAGTACTGCCGCCGCCTCCTCGATGCCGCTCTTCTCCGACGCGGACGAGCCGCACGCGCCCGTCCGGCCGAGCGGCCATGCCGCGCCGACCTCCTCGCACCACCTGTCGCCGGCGTTCCCCGGCCGCGCCCCCTGGGGCACCGCCGGCAAGCTCCGGGCCTGGCAGCAGGGGGCGCTGGACAAGTACATCGAGAGCCAGCCCCGCGACTTCCTCGCCGTCGCCACCCCGGGCGCCGGTAAGACCACCTTCGCGCTGACGCTGGCCTCGTACCTGCTCCACAACCACCTGATCCAGCAGATCACCGTGGTCGCACCGACCGAGCACCTGAAGAAGCAGTGGGCCGAGGCCGCCGCGCGGATAGGCATCAAGCTGGACCCGGCCTACTCCTCCGGTCCGCTCTCCCGGGAGTACCACGGCATCGTGGTCACCTACGCGGGCATCGGCGTGAACCCGATGCTGCACCGCAACCGGACCGAGGCCCGCAAGACGCTGGTCATCATGGACGAGATCCACCACGCCGGTGACTCGAAGTCCTGGGGCGAGGCCTGCTTCGAGGCCTTCGAGCCGGCCGCCCGCCGGCTCGCGCTCACCGGGACGCCGTTCCGCTCGGACACCAACCCGATCCCGTTCGTCCAGTACGAGGCGGGCGGTGACGGCATCCGCAAGTCGGTCGCCGACTACACCTACGGCTACGGGCACGCGCTCGCCGACCACGTCGTCCGTCCGGTGATCTTCCTGTCGTACAGCGGCAACATGCGCTGGCGCACGAAGTCCGGCGACGAGCTGGAGGCCCGGCTCGGCGAGCCGATGACCAAGGACCTGATCGCCCAGGCGTGGCGGACCGCATTGGCCCCTCAGGGCGAGTGGATCCCGGCCGTGCTCCAGGCCGCCGACCGGCGGCTGAGCGAGGTCCGCAAGGCGATCCCGGACGCCGGCGGCCTGGTGATCGCCACCGACCAGAACACCGCCCGCTCCTACGCCAAGATGCTGCGCGAGATCACCGGGGAGAAGGCCACCGTGGTGCTCTCCGACGAGGTGGAGGCGTCCAAGCGGATCTCCGACTACGCGGACGGTGACTCGCGCTGGATGGTCGCCGTCCGGATGGTGTCCGAGGGTGTCGACGTGCCGCGCCTGGCGGTCGGCGTCTACGCCACCTCGATCTCCACCCCGCTCTTCTTCGCGCAGGCCGTCGGACGTTTCGTGCGGGCCCGCAAGCGGGGCGAGACGGCCTCCGTCTTCCTGCCGACCATCCCGACGCTGCTGGGCTTCGCCAACGAGATGGAGCTCCAGCGCGACCACGTGCTGGACCGGCCGAAGAAGGAGGGCGAGGGCCTCTTCGACGAGGAGGACCGGCTGCTCGCCGAGGCCGAGCGGGCCAACGACGGTCCGGACGGCGCCGGTGGCGACGAGTTCTCGTACGAGGCGCTGGGCTCCGACGCGGTCTTCGACCGGGTGCTGTACAACGCCATGGAGTTCGGCATGCAGGCGCACCCGGGCAGCGAGGAGGAGGAGGACTACCTCGGTATCCCGGGCCTGCTGGAGCCGGACCAGGTGCAGATGCTGCTGCAGAAGCGCCAGCACCGGCAGATCCAGCGGAGCAAGAGCAAGCCGGCCGAGGAGGCCGACCTGCTGGAGCTGCCGGCCGAGCAGCGGCCCGTGGTGACGCACCAGGAACTCCGGGAACTGCGCAAGGAGTTGAACGCCCTCGTGGCGGCCTGGCACCACCGCACCAGTCAGCCGCACGGCACCATCCACAACGAGCTGCGCCGCCAGTGCGGTGGGCCGCTGACCGCGCAGGCGACCGTCAATCAGTTGAATGCGCGGATCGCCCAGATCCGGGAATGGGCCAAGTAACCGCCCGTCAGGGAAGTTCGGGGGCCGTCGGTACTCCGGCAGTGCTTCCTCGTCGCCTGCTCGGCGTCGAGGGAGTGCTGTGACCATAAGGTCATGTGACGTTCAGGTAGTCGCGAAGGATTCGTGGAGACAGTCGGTGTGATGATCGGCTAATGTTCCGCGTGCCGAACCGCCGTCGAGCTGTCGAAGCCGTGCGCCCACCCGTCCGTGGTCGCCGCCGAAGCCTCGGTGACATCGGTTCGCCGCACCTCACCGACCCGGCCCGCGACCCACCGTCGCGCCCGGGACTGCCTGCCTTCAAGGAGCACACCGAACGTGTCGTACCCCCCGCACCAGCAGCCCGAGCTCTCCGACAAGTCGAAGATCGTCGCCGGCATCCTGACGATCCTGCTCGGCAGCCTGGGCATCGGCCGCTTCTACACCGGTCACATCGGCATGGGCATCGCCCAGCTGCTGACCTGCGGCGGCCTCGGCGTCTGGTCGCTGATCGACGGCATCCTGTTCCTCACCAGCAACGACCGGACCGACGCCCAGGGCCGGCTGCTGCGCAGCTGACCCTTGCGCCCGTTCGCGAAGGTGCGTCGCCGCCCCGGCTCAGGCCGGGGCGGCTTCGCCGTTCCCGGAACCGCCGGCCGGGGGCGGGCCCGGCTGCGTACCGCCGGGCCGCCGGTCGCGGTGCTCGCCGGCGGTCTGGCCGGCGCCGCGTACCTCTGGTCGCGCAACCCCCACCTGCCGGGACAGGTCCTGCCGTTCTGCCCCTGGCGCAAGGTCACCGGCCTGGACTGCCCCGGCTGCGGCGGCACCCGGATGGCCTACGACCTGATGCACGGTGACCTCGCCGCGGCCTGGCAGGACAACGCGGCGCTGCTGCTGTCGCTCCCGCTGGTCGCCGCGCTCTACCTGGTCTGGCTGCGGCACGGCCTGGCGGGGCGGCGCTGGCAGCCGCCGCTCGGCCGGCGCGGGACGGCGGTGCTGATCGGCGTGGCGACGGCCTGGACGGTCCTGCGCAACCTGTTCTGACCGGACGGCCGGACGGCCCGCCCCGTGGCGTCCGAGTGTCCGGACTTCGGAGTGTGGTCGAACTTGCGTCCCGGTGGGGTGGGCAAAATATGATGCTTTGTCCCCGTTCGTCAAGGCTCGAACAATCGATCTTGACCGAATTTTGGACAACCACTTCCGCCGCCGCAATTCCTTCACTACCTTTCCCACACGCTCTCCCGCCGGGTGACCCCCGCGAGACGGGCGCGCAGGGCCCCAGGACGTCAAGGACGACACACCGCGGCCCGAGCGCGGCCACCCACCCTGCGCGCGACATTCGAGTCCCGGACCGGTCAGCCGATCCGCGACCCGCCGCGGAAAGGAATGCGCGTCGTGACTGCAGAGACCTCCCAAACCCTGGACCGAGGCGTCCGGGTCCTCAAACTCCTCGCCGACTCGGAACGCGGGCTCACCGTCACCGAGCTGGCGGCCCGGCTCGCCGTCAACCGGACCGTCGTCTACCGGCTGCTGGCCACCCTGGAACAGCACGGGCTGGTCCGCCGGGACATCGGAGGCCGGGCCCGGGTCGGGCTGGGCGTCCTGCGGCTCGCCCACCGCGTCCATCCGCTGCTGCGCGAGGCCGCGCTGCCCGCCCTGCGCAGCCTCGCCGAGGACCTCGGTGCCACCGCTCACCTCACCCTGGTGGACGGCAACGAGGCGCTGGCCGTGGCCGTGGTCGAGCCCAGCTGGACCGACTTCCACGTCGCCTACCGCACCGGACTGCGCCACCCGCTGGGCGAGAGCGCGGCCGGCCGGGCGATCCTGGAGGCGCGGGCCTTCCCGAGCCAGCGCCGGCCCGAGCAGGGGTTCGTCATCACCCGGGCGGAGGAGCAGTCCGGGGCTTCCGGCGCCGCCGCCGCGCTGCTGGGACTGAGCGGGATCGAGGGCAGCGTCGGCGTGGTGATGCTCAACGGACTCGTCCCGGAACGGGTCGGTCCGCGGGTGGTGGAGGCGGCCACCGAGGTCGCCGACGCACTGCGGTAGCGGACGCACTGCGGCAGCGGACGCACGGCCGGGGAACGGGCCCGCCGGTCGTACCGCGCCCCGGGCCGGGCGGTCCGGCGGGCCGGCCGGGGGACCGTGTACGTGCCCGCCCGGCGGCCCCGGTGTGTTTGGATGCCTCTGTGTCCGACTCCAAGCTGCCCAAGGCCCTGACCGCCCCCCGGACCCGAGCGCTCGCGCTCTGCGGGGCGCTGGTCGCCGCACTGTTCGGCGTGGCCGCCTTCGTTCCGCTGCCGTACACGCTGACCTGGCCGGGCGTGACCGCGGACACCCTCGGCAGCTATCAGGACCGGCCGGTGCTGACCGTCACCGGGGCGCCGGTCCGGAACACCCGGGGGCAGCTGCGGATGGTGACCATCTCGGCGACCAACCCGGGGGAGCGGGCCGCCCTCTGGCGTTCGCTCCAGGCCTGGTTCGACCAGGAGGAGGCCGTCCGGCCGACCGACACCGTCTACCCGCAGGGCGACCCGGACAAGGCGGAGGAGGTGACGGCCCAGCAGATGGCGCAGTCGCAGGACAGCGCCACCGCGGCCGCCCTCTCCTACCTCCACCTCTCACCCGACCAGGTGAAGGTGAAGGTCGACCTCGGCGACATCGGCGGCCCGAGCGCGGGCCAGATGCTGGCGCTCGGGATCGTCGACAAGCTCGCGGGGGACGGCAAGGGCGGCGACCTCACGGGCGGGCTGACCGTCGCGGGCACGGGGACCATCGACGACCAGGGGACGATCGGGGCCGTGGGCGGTGTCCCGCTCAAGACGCAGGCGGCCGCGCGGGACGGCGCGACGGTGTTCCTGCTGCCCAAGGACGAGTGCGCGGACGCGAAGGTGAACACGCCCGACGGGCTGCGGCTGGTGCCGGTGGGGACGCTGGCGGAGGCGGTCTCGGCGCTGGACGCGCTGCGGACGGGCGGGACCGTCCCCGGCTGCTGAGGGCGGGCGGTGCGTCCGGCCGGAGGTCCGGCCGCGGTGCGTCCGGCGGGCGGTGCGTCCGGCGGGAATCCCGGCGCCTGGTGATCGGCGCCCCCGGCTCCGGGCCGGGGCCGATCACTCCGCCGCGGCCTGGTCGACCAGCGGGAGGATCCGGTACGGCACCGGGTTCTCCAGCGCGATCGCCGTCGAGGACCGGACGATCCCGTCGAACCCCACCACCCGGTCGATCACCCGCTGCAGATCGGCGTTGGACCGGGCCACGATCCGCACCATCATGTCGCCGTGGCCGGTGATGGTGTGCAGTTCCAGGACCTCCGGCACCGACGCCAGGTGCCTGCGCACGTCGGCGCCCTGGCCCTGGGAGATCTCCAGGGTCGCGAAGGCCGTCACCGGGTAGCCCAGGGCCGCCGGGTCCACCTCGGGTCCGAACCCGCCGATCACGCCCCGCGCCTGGAGCCGGTCCAGTCGTGCCTGCACCGTGCCGCGCGCGACCTGGAGCCGGCGCGAGCACTCCAGCACGCCGATCCGGGGTTCCTCGGCGAGCAGCCGGATCAGCCGGCCGTCCAGCGCGTCGATCGCGTCGTTGGTGCTCCCGGCCGTACCGCCGGGCAGGACGCCCGAGGGGCCGCCGGTCGGATTGCCGAGGGCACTGCCGCCGGGGGCGCCGGTCGGGCCGCCGGCCGGGCTGCCCGCAGGGGCGCCGCCGAGGGCGCCGGTCGGGCCGGAATGTCCTTGACCGACGGGCGAGTTGGACGATCCGGGGGAGCCGGGCGCATGGGCGGGGGGCATCGCGGGCTCCGTCCTCCGGTGGGCATTCTGTACAGCGGTCCGGTCGATTCTCCCGCCCCGGAGCACACCTTGACCAGGAGGAAACGGAACAGTTGCGTGGAGGTCGACTCGGCGCCACCCTCCAGCCACAACCCCGTGAGCCGGCCCCCGTACCGGCGGACGGGACCGTCAACCGTGGTCCGTACACCTACCGGGAGGGCCGACATGACCGACACCGCCATCGAACCCGTGCTGCTCACCGCCGGCCTGGGAGAGCCCGAGCTCCTCCCCATGGGCCATGCCGACGCGGTGGTCTTCGCGGTCGGCGACGCCGAGCGGGCAGCCCGCCGGTACGCCGTCGCGCTCGGCCTCCGCTGTACGGCCTACGCAGGACCCGAGACCGGCGAGCCGGAGACCGTCTCCTACGTCCTGCGGGCACCCGGGACGCGGTTCGTGCTCACCTCCCTCGTCCAGGTGATCGGCCCGCGCGGCCGGGAACTGGCCGGTTACCTGGCCCGGCACGGCGACGGCGTCGTCGACCTCGCGGTCTCCGTGCCGGACGTCTGTTACGCGTACGACTTCGCCGTCGACCGGGGCGCGGCCTCGCTGGCCGAGCCCTACGAGGTGCGGGACGCGTACGGCACGGTGGTGCTCGCCGCGATCGGTGTGCCCGGCGGAACCCGGCACACCCTGGTCGACCGGTCCCGGTACGCCGGCCCGTACCTGCCCGGCTACGTCCCCTTCGACCGGTGGTGACGGCTGCCGGGGCACCCGCGGTCAGCGGGTGACGGTGTCGACCACCGGCGGGTGGCCGTTCCAGTAGACGAACACCGAATTGGCCTGGTTGTCCTTGGTGAAGTCCACCCGGATCCACTGCGGGCCGTTCCAGACCTGCATCTTCCACCCCTGGTCCGGCGCGGCGGAGATCAGCGAGGCGTTGTCCGTCTTGAGGTCCAGGGCGACCTTGCCGCCCGGGACGAGATAGCTGCGCACGGAGGACGTGGTGGAGGTGACCGGCGAGGGTCGGTGCGGGGACGGAGCGGCGGCGGAGGGGGCCGCGGGCGTCGCGGGGGGCGACGGCGCCACGGGGGCGGTGGGCCGCGGGGAGCTCGCCGACGCGGTCGGCGGCGCCGCGGGCGACTCCGACCGGGTCGCCGACTGCTGCTGCGTCACCGTGAGCGTCGGCGTGGGTCTCGCCCCGTCGGCCGACGCCGGGGACGGCAACGGCAGCGCGGTGGGCTGTTCGAAGGCGGCGCCGGTCAGCACCGCGTGCACGCCGAACCAGGACAGCGCCACCGCCGCCCCGGTGGCCGCCGCCCAGGCGCCGAGCTGTACCAGTCCGTTCCGCATCGTGCGCACATCCTGCCGTACTCTCGGGCCGGGCAGACGGGCGCCCCGGTACTTAGGCAGGGAACTTGCACAAACCCCCGGCGGCCCGGCCGAACCGGTGCCGACCTGGCCGGCGGTCCCGTCCGGAGCCACCCCGAGGTACAGACCATTCGGGGGCGATGGCGTACCGTGCAGCCCCATGGCAACAGTGCTCGTGGTCGAGGACGACCCCTTCGTGCGATCCGCCCTCATCCGCCACCTGTCCGACACCGGCCACGCGGTTCGTAGCGTGGGCACGGCACTTGAGGCATTGCGCGAGGTCGCCCAGGTCGGCTGTGACCTGGTGATCCTCGATCTCGGACTGCCGGACCTGGACGGCAGCGAGGCCCTCAAGATGATCCGTGGACTGACCAACGTCCCGGTGATCATCTCCACCGCCCGCGACGACGAGGCCGAGATCGTCCGGCTGCTCAACGACGGCGCCGACGACTACCTGGTGAAGCCGTTCTCCGGGGAACACCTCAGCGCCCGGATGGCCGCCGTGCTGCGCCGGCTCGGCGGCGGCGCGGCGCCGGTCAGCCAGGTGCTGCGGGTCGGGGGGCTGGCCATCGACCTCCAGCGCCGGGAGGCCTCGCTGGACGGCAGACCGCTCGACCTGACCCGCCGGGAGTTCGACCTGCTGGCCTTCCTCGCCGCCAGGCCCGGCGTGGTCGTGCCGCGCAAGGAGATCCTGGCCGAGGTGTGGCGGCAGACCTACGGCGGGGACCAGACCATCGACGTGCACCTCTCGTGGCTGCGGCGCAAGCTCGGCGAGACCGCGTCCAGTCCCCGCTACCTGCACACCGTGCGCGGCGTCGGGGTCCGGCTGGAGGCCGCCGGGCACCCCGCCGGGCCCGGGCCCGTCCCCGGGGAGCGCCGGACATGAGGAGGTTCGGACACTCGCTGCGCTGGGCCCTGATCAAGGCCGCCGTGGCCGGGACCACCATGGTCGCGCTGGCCTTCCTCATCCCGCTCGGCCTGATGGTCCAGCAGACCGCCCGGGACCGGGCGTTCACCGCGGCCGAGCGGCAGGCGGCGGCGCTCGGTCCGGCGCTCGCCATCACCACCGACCAGGACGCCATAGCCCGGGCGGTGGCCTCCACCGACGCGGGTGCGCAGGGGCGGATGGCCGTGCACCTGCCGCCGCCCGAGGGGTCGGGGACCAAGGCGTCCACGGGGTCGGGTGCGACCGCCGGTCCGACGGGCGGTCCGTCAGGCGGGGTTCCGGGCCCGGCGTCCGCCGGTGCGGGCAGCGGCGGCCCGGGCGCGGTCGCGAGCGGGTCGGCGGCGAGCGGGGTGGCCGCGGCGCAGGCCGGGCCGGGTCCCGCGCCGGTGGGATCCGGGGCGGCCGGGCCCGGGCCGTCGGCCGGTGCGACCATCGGCGAGGTTCGCGCCCTGGGCGCCGACGTGACCACCGCGGGCGTCCAGGGACGTTCGTTCACCGTCGAGGTCCCGGGCGGGTACGCGCTGCTCCAGCCGGTCGCGGTGGACACCGTCCGGACCGCCGTGGTCGAGGTGTTCGTGGCCGACGGCGACCTCACCCGGGGTGTCTCGACCGCCTGGCAGGTGCTCTCCGGGGTCGCGCTGGCCTTGGTCGCCATCTCGGTCCTGGTCGCCGACCGGATGGGTGCGCGGATCGTCGCCTCCGCCCGCCGGCTGGCCGCCGCCGCCCGCTCGCTGGGCTCCGGGAACCTCACCGTCCGCGTGCCGGTGGAGGGCAAGCAGGCCGCGGGCAGCCCCGAGGAGCTGCGCGAGGCCGCCCACGCGTTCAACGCGATGGCCGACCGTGTCGTGCAACTCCTTGCAGCCGAACGCGAGTTGGCCGCAGACCTGTCGCACCGGCTGCGTACCCCGCTGACCGTGCTGCGGCTCAACGCGGCCTCGCTCGGCGAAGGGGACGCGGCGGACGCCACCCGGCACGCCGTCTCCCAGCTGGAGCGCGAGGTCGACCAGATCATCCGGTCGGCCCGGCGGGCGCCGGAGGACGCGCCCGTCGTCCTGGTCGGCTGCGACGCCGCCGAGGTGATCCGGGAGCGGGTCGGCTTCTGGTCCGCACTCGCCGAGGACGAGGGCCGCCGCTGGCAGCTGGCGGGCGCCGAGCGGGAGACGCCCGTCCCGGTCCAGCGCGGGGACCTCGCCGCCGCCGTCGACGCGCTGCTCGGCAACGTCTTCCGGCACACGGCGATCGGCACCGCCTTCTCGGTGGACGTGCTGGCCACCGAGAGCTCGGTGATCGTGCTGGTCGGCGACGCCGGTCCCGGTTTCACCGACCCGGCCGCCGCCCTGAAGCGCGGTGAGGGCCACGGTGGCGAGGGCTCCACGGGTCTGGGCCTGGACATCGTCCGCAAGCTCGCCGAGGCCACCGGGGGCGACCTCGCGCTCGGCAGCTCGTCGGTGCTCGGCGGCGCCGAGATCCGGCTCAGGCTGCAGAGCCGGCAGGACGGCACCGTGCCGGCGCGGACCGGGCGGACCAGCCGGCGTCGCAGCCGCGGGGCGCTGTTCTCGCGCTGATCGCCCGCGCGATGACTTGGCGAAAGGTTTCGGCACCGGTGCGGTGAGACGTCCGCTCCTCTTTCTTAAGCGCACCGTAAGAGAGCTCTACCCCTGGCTCAGCAGGCGGGTTTCGGCCATCCGGCGCCGCTAGCGTCGTCCGCGCCGGTCATCCGACCGTGCCGGTCACCCTCGACCGGGCCGGGTCACGCTCGCCCGCGACGGGTCCACGCACCCACGCGTCCGGCGGACACCCGTGACTCCACCCGGTCCCCACCTGCCTGCCGCGGAGGTACGCCCCCATGACGACCCAGCAGCCCGACCGCCGTCCAGGACGCCGCCGTCGCAGCCGCAAGGGAGCGGTCCTCGCCGCCTCGGCGGTCGCCGCGGCCCTGGTCGCCGGGGGCGTCGTCGTCCTCGCCTCCTCGGCCAGCGCCGCCTCGCTCGGCGCCGTCTACAGCCGCACCAGCAGCTGGGACGCCGGCTACACCGGCCAGTACCTGGTCTCCAACCCGGACAGCAGCGCCATCGAGGACTGGACGCTCACCTTCGACCTGCCGGCCGGGGCGAAGATCGACTCGCTCTGGAACGCCGCGTTCACGGTCGAGGGCCAGCACGTCACCGTCAAGCCGGAGTCGTGGAGCAAGCGGCTGGATCCGGGCAAGAGCATCGTGATCGGCTTCGTCGCCCAGGGCGCCGGCGCCGCGCAGGGCGAACCGGGCAACTGCCTGATCAACAAGGTCTCCTGCAAGGCCGGTGACGGGACGGCGCCCACCCCGTCGGGGCGCCCGACCTCCACCGCCTCCGCCACGGCGTCGGCCACGGCGTCGGCCACCGCGTCGGCGTCCGCCTCTGCCTCTGCCTCTGCCTCGGCTTCGGCGAGCGCCTCGGCCTCGGCCACCGCGACCAAGCCCGGAACGCCGAGCCCGACCGTCACCACGACCAGGCCCACCACCCCGGCGCCGACGCCCACCGCGACCGCGACCACGCCGGTCCCGACGCCCACCGCCACCGCGACGGACACCCCCGTCCCGGTCACCGGCGCCGGCTTCGCCCCGTACGTGGACACCTCGCTGTACCCGCCCTACGACCTGGTCGCCACCGCCAAGGCCACCGGCGTCAAGAACTTCAACCTGGCCTTCGTGGTCTCCGGCGGCGGCTGCACCCCGAAGTGGGGCGGCGTCAGCGACCTCGCCGCCGACGCCGTGGCCGCCCAGATCGGCGCCCTGCGCGCCCTCGGCGGCGACGTCCGGGTCTCCTTCGGCGGTGCCAACGGCAGCGAGCTGGCCCTCGCCTGCTCCTCCACGGCCGACCTGACCGCCGTCTACCAGAAGACCGTGGACACCTTCGGCCTCACCAAGGTCGACTTCGACGTCGAGGGCGGCGCGATCGCCAACGGCGCCGCCAACACCCGCCGCGCCCAGGCCATCGCCCAGCTGCAGAAGAACGCCGCCGCCAAGGGCAAGGCCCTGGACGTCTCCTTCACCCTGCCCGCACTCCCCTCCGGCCTGACCCAGGAGGGCGTCAACCTGGTCGCCGACGCCAAGAACAACGGCGTGGCGATCGGCGCGGTCAACATCATGGCGATGGACTTCGGCGACGGCGTCGCCCCGAACCCGCAGGGCCAGATGGGCAAGTACGCCATCGCCGCGGCCACCGCCACCCAGGCCCAGGTCAAGAGCGTGCTCGGCCTCGACGACGCCGCCGCCTGGCGCAAGGTCGCGGTCACCCCGATGATCGGCGTCAACGACGTGGCCAGCGAGATCTTCACCGTCGCCGACGCCAAGCAGCTCGCCGAGTTCGCCAAGTCCAAGCACCTCGCCTGGCTGGCGATGTGGTCCGGCACCCGCGACAAGGCCTGCGAGGGCGGGGCCAAGGCCTACGCCGACGCCAGCTGCAGCTCGATCGTCCAGCAGCCGCTGGACTTCACCCGGGCCCTCGGCGCCTACACCGGCTGACCACGCCGGGTACCGGTCCGGTACCCGCCCCCCGGCTCCGGCCGGCCGTGCCCCGACCGCAACAGGGCACGGCCGGCCGGCACCACCGTCACTCCCCGTCACCGTTCGCGGCCGGGTCCGGTCGACGGGCATCGGGTATCGTCGCTGGTTGGCCGAACGGTGGACGGAGCGAACAGTGACAGCGGTGCAAGACGAGCGCAGCGCGGTGCGAACCGTACCGGAGCAGGCGCCCGCCCCCCTGTCGGAGCGGCTGCGGACCGCCCTCGGCGCGCCCGCCCGCGCCCTGCGCGAGGCCCCGCGCCGGCCGCTGCTGGCCGTCTCCGCACTGGCGCTGTTCTCCCTGATGGCCTACGCGGTCGTCCGGCACTTCGCCCACACCTCGATGGTGGACATGATCGTCTACCGGGCCGAGGGCGCGGCCGTCGCCAACGGCGACGACCTCTACGGGCTGCGCGTCACCCAGTGGAACCTGCCGGCCACCTACCCGCCGTTCGCCGCGATGCTCTTCGTGCCGACGACCTGGTTCCCGGTGCCGTTCCTGCGGGTCGCGATCACGCTCGGCAACCTCGGACTGCTCGCCCTGTTCACCCACCTGTCGTTCAAACTGGTGGGCTGGCCGCGCCGCGAGCTGCGCCCGATCGGCGTGATCCTGGTCACCGGCGCCGGCGTCTGGCTCGAACCCGTCTACACCACGCTGCGCTACGGCCAGATCAACCTCGCCCTCGCCTGCCTGATCCTCTGGGACCTCACCCGGCCCGACGGGCGGCGCAGCAAGGGCATCGCCATCGGCATCGCCGCAGGGATCAAGCTCACCCCCGGGCTGTTCGCCGTCTACCTGCTGATCACCGGCCGGGTCCGCGCCGCCTTCGTCGCCGGCGCGACCTTCCTCGGCACCTTCCTGATCGGTGCCCTGTTCCTGCCCGACGCGACCTGGGGCTTCTGGACCAAGTACCTCTACGACTCCTCGCGGGTCGGCAAGACCGAGATCGTCGACAACCAGGCGCTGAGCGGCGCCGTCGCCCGTCTCCTGCACACCGCCGAGCCGGGTGCGGTGGGCACGCTGGCCTCCGCCGCCGTCGCGGTGGCCGGTCTCGGGATCGCCGCCTGGGCCGCGAACAGCACCCGCTGGCTGCCGCGCGCCGAGGCGTGGGGCGTCTGCTGCGCCGCCGTCACCGCGGTACTGATCTCGCCGATCAGCTGGACCCACCACTGGGTCTGGTGCGTGCCGATGATCGTCCTGCTCGGCTGCGAGGCGGCGGTCGAACACGGCCGTCCGGCCGCCGTCCGGAAGGTTCGCTGGCGGGCCGCCTTCTGGGCCACGCTGGTCGCCTTCGTGTCCTTCGCGATGTGGGCCGCCAAACCGCAGGGCGCGCTGGTGCTGGAGCTCTCGCCGCTCCGCCAGATCCCGACCTCGGTCTACCCGCTGGTCGGGATCTGCTTCCTGCTGGCCGCCGCGCTACGCATAAGGGCCCGGCGGCTGGCCGCCGGCGCGCCGCTCGTGGCGCTGCCCGGCCAGCGGGTCGGCGACCGGCCGGACCCCGCGCGCGAACGTCAGCAGGCCCCCGCGGCCAGCTGAGTCGCCGGCTGCCGCCGGTCCGCCGGGGGCGACCGGGCCGCTGCGCGCGGTCGGGCTGTCCGGGGCGGTCGGGGTGCTCGGGGCGGTCGAGGTGTTCGGCGCCGTCGGGGTGCTCGGGGTCGTCGCGCTGTTCGGGGCGGGCCCGGACCGGTGCGCCCGGGCCGTGCGGCTCACGCGAGCAGCTCGGCCAGTGAACCGTCCATGTCGAGCGCGGCCATCTCGCTGCCCGGCGGCACCAGCCGGTGCGCCCGCTCCAGCCAGGCGGCCACCGCCGGCAGCGGCGCCTCCAGCAGTGCGTCCCCGGCCGGCGAGCTCAGCGCCATGCAGAGCACGCTGCGCCGGCCCGATCGGGTCGGCCAGATCCGGACGTCCCCCTGCCCGCAGGGCCGGAAGGTGCCCTCCACCAGCAGCTCCCGCGCGAACACCCAGGTGACCGGCGAGCCGGTGTCCAGGTGGAAGGTGATGTAGACGGCGTACGGGTCGTGGCTGCCGTAGGAAAGCCGGGCCGGGACGGGGACGCTGTGCTCGGGGGAGAGCACCAGGTTGAGTTCCAGTTCGTGCTCGACCACGCTCGTCGGGCGCTCCATGATCGGTTTCCTCTCTGCCTGCGCTTCATGCCCGGTATCGGGCCCTGTGACCTTGGAGAGCGCGGTCCGGGAGCGCTCTTACACGTGTTTTCGAGATCTTTTTGACGGAGGCCCTCGGTGAGGGTTCGGAACCGGGACCGCGGTGGGGGGTTCGGGGCGGGCGTCGGGGAGTGGTGAACGCGGAGAGAACGGGCGCGCGCTCCGGCGTTCGCGCCGTCTTCCTTACCGCGGGCGGGCCCGGGCTGTCCGGTGAACGGCCAACTTCACACCCCGGGTCCGCCGAGGCACTACCCTTGGTGACTGTCCGGCGACTGTCCGCCCACCCGCCGACGCCCCCTCGCGCGCGCCGCCACCGCCGCCACCCGGTGCCGCCCGAGCCACCGTCGCGCGCACCCCTCGCCGGGCGAGCCGCATCGGCCCTGCCAGGAAAGAAGACCCCCATGACGGACCGGCCTCTCGCGGGCGGCAGCACGGAGACGGCCGCGGGCCCCGTGCCGGGCTACTACCCCGACCCCTCCGTGCCCGGTTTCGTCCGCTACTGGGGCGGCACCTCCTGGGTGCCCGGCACGACTCGGCCCGCCCCGGCGGCGGGCGAGGTGCTGGAACCGCCCCGGTACGCGACCCGGCGGTCCGGTGCGGCGGCCGGGGTGGGCGCGCGGTACATGCCGCCGCCGACGGCCGTCGAACCGGCCGCCGACCCGGTCGGGGAGACTGCGGCGGACTCGGTTTCGGTGCCGACGTCGGAGCCGGTGCCGATGTCGGAGCCGGTGTTGATTTCGGAGTCGGTGCCGATGTCGGAGCCGGTGTTGATTTCGGAGTCGGTGCCGGCCTCGCCCGGGGACACCGGGCCCGTATACCTGGACGAGACGTCGGGCGGCGCCTCGTTCACCTTCTCGGTGCCGGAGGGCGGGCCGGTGTTCCGGACCGGCGTCGGGTCGGCCTACGAGGCGGCAGACGTGGCGCCGGACCCGATCGTGGAGCCGGCCGGCGAGGGCATGCTCGGGGCGGTCCCGGAACCCAGGCCGCAGGGGGCGGTCCCCGTCGCGGCGCCCGGTTCCGTCGCGGCGGTGGAACCGCCCGACCGGCAGGCGGACCCCCGGGCACCGCGCGGCCCGATGGAGCAGGGCGCCGCACCGCGCTGGGTCTCCTGGGGAGTGGTTCCCGGAGTGGAGGCGTCTGCCGGGGCGGCCGTTCCGGCTCCGGTGGAGAAGCCGGTGCCGCTCCGGGCCTCGGCCCCGGCGGTTGCTCCGGTGGCCGCCCCGGTGGCCGCCCCGACGTCCGCCTCGGTGGAGGGGGAGGCGGTGACGACGACGGCGTCGGCCGGGCCGGAGGGGGCGCCGCTGACCGGGCCCACGCGGTCCGCCCGGCCTGCCGCTCCCGTGCCGGTCGCGTCCGTTCCCGCTGCTCCTGTGCCCGCCGCCACCCGTCCGCCCGCGTCCCGCTCCGCGGGGAGTGCGTCGGCCCCGACCCGATCGTCCGCGACCCGGGCGGCGGGGACCCGGCGCCGGACGATCAGGCCCGCGCCGCAGCCGGCCGGGCCCGGCCGGCGGCTCGCCGCCCGGCTGGTGGACACCGCCGTCCTGGCCGTCGTCGCCACCGCCGCCGGGATCCCGCTCGGCACGTCCGTCGCGGACCACCTTCAGGAGAAGCTCGCCCAGGCGAGGATGGCCAGCCGGCTCACGCGCCGTCAGGTCGACGTCTGGATGCTGGACGGCGTGGTGGTCGGCAAGGTCGCCGTCCTGATCGGCATCCTCCTCTTCGTCGGCCTGCTCTACGAGGTCCTGCCGACCGCCCGTACCGGCCAGACCTTCGGCAAACGGCTGGCCCGGATCCGGGTGATCGACGCCGCCGCGGCCGTCCCTGCCGCCGCTCCGTCCGCCGCCTCGTCAGCCGCCCGCGCCCGGTTGGGCCTCGGCCGGTCGCTGGTGCGATGGCTCGTCAGGCAGGTTTCGACGCTGCTGCTGGTCGGCCTGGTCTGGCCGCTGTTCGACCGCCCCGCCCGGCGCGGCTGGCACGACCGGGCGGCCCGTACCCGCGTGGTCCGGCTCTGACCCGGGTCCGCCCGAGAGCCAGGTCGGACAAAACCGACCAAATATCCCAAGTTCATAGAATGTGTGATGTTCTACTCGGGGGATGAGCACCCACGACCCCTCAGGCCCCGAGCCGGAGGGGGGCGGCCAGCCCTCCTTCGACAAGAAGCCCCCGCAGCAGGGCGGCGGCACGCCGGAAGGTACGCCGTCGGACCCGTACGGCACCCCGCCGCCGTCCGGCGCCCCCTCCGACCGCCCCGGCGCGTACGGCGGCACCTACGGCGGCTCGCCGTACGGACAGGGACAGCCCCCGCCCGGCCGGTCGCCCTACGACCAGCCCCCGCCCGGCCACGGTCCCGCCGGCCACGGCACACCCGGCGCCGGCCCCGTCCCGGGGATGCCGCCGCTCGGCAGCTGGCCCAACCGGATCCTCGCCCAGCTGATCGACTACCTGCTGGTGCAGGCCGTGGCCGTCCTGCTGGTGCTGCCCTTCGCCAGCCTCTCCGACAGCTCCGGCTCCGCCGGTGCCTTCTGGGTCGCCTGCGCCATCTACCTCGTCTACGACGGGGTGATGCTCGGCCGGGACGGCCAGACTCTGGGCAAGAAGGCCATGAAGATCCGGGTCGCCATGCTGATCGACGGCAGCCCGCCGACCCAGTCCGCCGCCTGGACCCGGGCCGCGGTCTTCATCCTGCCCGCCGTCCTCTGCTGCGCCTGGCTCTGGTGGCTGATCGACGGCATGTTCGGCGTCTTCGACAAGCCCTACCGCCAGTGCATCCACGACAAGGCCGCCAAGACCGTGGTGGTCTCCACCGTCTGAGCCCCGCACCGTCCGAGCCCCGCCGCGCGACCGCCCGGCCCGCTCGAACCCGCACCTCGCACCCCGGAACACCCGGTACGCCCGGAACACCTGGTACGCCCGGTGGCGCCGCCTCAGCGCTGCCGGGCGTAGCCGTGCCCGGCAGCCGCCCGGTCCGCACGCCCGGCGGCGGCCCGCAGCGACAGCACCGTCACCAACGTGCCGAGGGCGAGCGAGAAGACCACCACCACCGCCACCTCCGGTACCTCCTCGGCACCGGTGGCGGCCAGCAGCGCCACGGTGGCGGCGACGACGGTGAACACACCGAGGACGAACTGGGCCGGAGTCGGGCGGCGCGGCATGGCGGAGTCCTTCGCACGTCGAGGGGAACGAGCGGTTCGCACCGGAAGCCAGAAGGCCCGCCCGGAAAGGGAGTTCGGGAGGACCGGCCGGTCCTCCGGCATTCCGACCAGGCTAACCCGCCCCACCCGGGGCACAGGGGGCGCACGGGCTCACCCCGGGGTCGTCCGCCCCGCTGGATACGGTGGGCCCGTCCCGCTCGCTCCGTGCGACCGACCGATCCGCTCCGTACTCCCAGGGGGGAACCGCCGTGCCCATCCCCGCCGACTGGCCGACCACCGAGGCCCAGGCGCTCGCCGAACAGGAGCGGCTGCGCCCGCTCGTCCAGCCGTACGGCGCCGCCGACGCCCCTGGCCCGGCCGGCGCCGACGACCGGCTCGTCGCGGGCGTCGACGTCGCCTACGACGACGAGCGCGACCTCGTCGTCGCAGCCGCCGTCGTCCTCGACCGCACCACCCTCGACGTCGTCGAGGAGACCACCGCCACCGGCCGGATCGCCTTCCCCTACATCCCCGGTCTGCTCGCCTTCCGCGAACTCCCCGCCGTCCTCGACGCCCTCGCCGCCCTCACCCACCGACCCGGCACCGTCGTCTGCGACGGCTACGGCCTCGCGCACCCGCGCCGCCTCGGCCTCGCCAGCCACCTCGGCGTCCTCACCGGCCTGCGCACCCTCGGCGTCGCCAAGACCCCGTTCACCTTCGACCACCGGGACCCCGGCCCCGCCCGCGGCGACTCGACCCCGCTCACCGATCCGGCCACCGGCGAGGAGGTCGGGCGGGCCCTCCGCACCCGCCCCGGCGTCAAACCCGTCTTCGTCTCCGTCGGCCACCGCATCGGCCTCGCCGAAGCCGTCGACACCACCCTCGCGCTGGCCCCCCGCTACCGGCTCCCCGAGACCACCCGCCACGCCGACTCGCTCTGCCGCCGCGCCCTCACCGCAAGGCAGCAGGCGCACCTCAGTTGACGGACCGCCAGACGCGTCCGGGCGTTCCGCCGAGGACCGTTCTGCTCGCCCGGACCGTGTGTTAGACATGACCCACCGGCCGCCACCCCACGGCGCCGCCGCACCAGCACCGCGCACGACACACCGGACGGACGCACGGGGGAGGCGCCGCACGTGGCAACGGGAACCGGAACGGGCACCGGGTCGACAGGCGGGGGCGGACGCGGCTACCGCGTCGAGGTCGAACAGCTGCGCGCCTTCGCCGCCCAGGTGCGGCTGCTGCTGGCCGAGTTCCAGCACCACGCCGACGGCACCACGACACACGGACGCAGCGGCATCGGCCGGAACGCCCTCGGCACCTTCGCCGAGGCCACCGACCTGCACGGCCGCTACCAGACCATGCGGGACGGCCTGCGCGACGTGCTCGACCAGCTCCAGGACGCGGTCGACGAGGCCCAGAAGAAGGCCGAACTCACCGCCACCAACTACGAGGAGCAGGAACGCCGCACCCGGAACAAGCTGAAGCTCGGCGACGACGGCTGGTCCGTAGCCAACCCCTCCGCCACCAGCGCCGCCGCCTACGCCCGGACCGTGGCCCCCGCCCGGCACGACGACGGAAAGGGCGTCCGGTGAAGTACACGGACTTCAGGCACTACAGCCACGCCGAACTCCGCACGATGGCCCAGGCCCTCAACCCGGGCGAGGTCATGGCCGCCGCCGACCCCTGGCGCCGCGCCGCCGACACCCTCAAAGCCATCCGCACCACCCTCACCCGCGCCAGCACCGAGGCCGCCACCTCCTGGGAAGGCACCACCAGCGACGCCTTCCACGCCCGCATGCTCCACCTCGCCGCCACCATCAACAACGCTGCCTCCTACGCCAACGACGCCGCCATCACCCTCAAGGCCGTCTCCGAGGCCATCGCCAAGGCCAAACGCGACATGCCGGAGGAACCCGGCGGCTGGGACCAGCTCACCGACGGCGTCGGCGACACCTTCTCCGCCCTCTTCGGCGCCGACGACGAGGACAGCCGCACCGCCCTCGCCGACCAGCGGAAACTCGAAGCCGCCACCGTCATGCAGACCCTCGCCATGCACTACCGCACAGCCGCCCCGATGCTGAAGCCCCCGCAGCCGATGGGCACGCCGACGAAGGGCAAGAGTAATGAGCGTGACGACGCCACAGGGATCGTTTCCGATGAATCGAGTGGGTTTGCGGCGCTGGGAGGGGCATTCGGCGGCACCGGGCTGGGTGGGGCGACTATTGGCAGCCGTCCGGTCGGCAGCGCAGAGTTCGGGAATCGCTATGCTCGGGTGAACCCAGGTCGAGGACCGGACCCAGGATCGATGGCGGGTTCGCAGGTGGTCTCTGGGGCAGTAGCAAGACCCCTAACAGGGCCAGAGGTCGTGCCGGCGCCGTCGGATCCTGGAGTAAAGGGTGGAGTTCCACTTCCGCCACCTACCGCTACAGGCTCGCCCAACTTTGGGGCTGGAACCGCTATTGACGGTGTCAGCCTCCCCCAATCGCGGCCAGCCTCGCACTCCAGCGACGCGACGGGGCCATTGAGCACCAGCCAGCCAAACTCTGGCTTTTCTGTAGGTGCAGGGAGTGCCGCTTTGCCAGGCGGAGTCGGCAGATCGGTTCATCAGCCCGAAGTTCCGGGGTCGGGTCGCATGTCAGGCCCTATCGGCGACCGGGGCACGCCGATCCGGCCCGAAGAGCACGGAGCCGGCAGCGGGCGTGGTCCCGTCGGTGCTCGCGGTGTCGCCGCCTTCGGTGCTGACGGCTTCCCTGGGGGCGGTGTGGTTTCAGGAGGCCGGGGTTCTTCGGCTGCTGATGCACGAGGGGCCGGGACGGTCGTAGGGGTGGGGGATCGATCCGGTCCTGGATCCGGTAGCAAGAAGGCTCTACCAGAGGGGGGCTCCGGGGCGGGAGTCTCCCTCAACCGGGTTCGGACCGAGCCTGCGGCGGGCGTGTCGATGCCTTCAGGGCCGATGGTTCCGCTGGGTAGCGCACAACGGCGGAGGAAAGACGAGGCGGCGGGGTCTGGGCGTCCCGCGTACCTGGTCGAAGATGGCGAAACCTGGGCACCGGAGGAATGCGTCAACCCGCCCGTGGTGAAGTGACCGTCGACCTTCAGGCTGACTAGTCGACAGTGCTTCTTGTAGCTGGCATAACCGTGGACAACCGCTGAGAGTGGAGTGACTGGGCTTGAGGACTTGGCGGCTCAGGTGCGGCACGGTTGTGCTGCTGGCAACGGGGCTCCTCGCGGCCTCGAACGCCGGACCGGCTATGGCGGACAACATCAGGGATTCACAGTGGACGCTTGTCGGCTACCAGGCAGATTCAGCGGTCTGGCCGGTCTCGCAGGGTGAGGGCGTAATCGTCGCCGTCATCGACAGCGGTGTGCTGAAAGAGCACGTCGATCTGATCGGGCAGGTTTTGCCTGGGGCCGATTTCTCAGGAGAGAACACCGACGGCACGGTGGACGGCAGTGGCCATGGAACGGGAATGGCAAGCCTCATTGCCGGACATGGCCATGGCAGCAAGGCCGGAGTCATGGGGCTGGCGCCGAAGGCGAAGGTTCTTCCGATTCGACTCAAGTGGGACGAGGGTGACCCGGCCTTGACCCAGGGAGTGGCCAAAGCCATCAGGTTTGCGGTAGACCACGGCGCCAAGGTTGTGAATATGTCGATTGGCGGCTTCGAGGGAGACGATCCGGACACGCGCGCGGCCGTGAAGTATGCCATCGACAAGGACGTGGTTCTGGTGGCGGCCACCGGAAACGGTGGTGATCGGGTCGAGCCGGTTGAATACCCGGCGGCCTTTCCCGGCGTCGTGGCGGTCGGCGCAGTGGACCGCAACGGTCTTCTCTGGGGGAAATCGACGTACGGGCCAGAAACCACGCTGGTTGCACCGGGTGCCGAGGTCCCGCGAGCGAGTGCGACGTCCTCGGCGGGATATGCGATCGCCAATGGCACGTCCGACTCCACCGCCTACGTGTCCGCCACAGCCGCGCTCATTCGCGCGAAGTACCCCAACCTCTCGGCCGGTCAGGTCATCAACCGGATGATCCGGAGCGCCACTCGGCCAGCGGATGCCTCGAACCTGCCGAACGAGCGCTACGGGTACGGGATATTGGCCCCGAGCAAAGCGCTGGAACCAAATCCGGTCGTGGACGACGGCCCACGGGCCAATCCCCTGGTCGGGCGACCCGAGTCCCAACGGAGCGCTCCTCCTGCGGTTCCTGCTGCGGACGAACCGTGGGAGGAGCCTGTGGCGGGGCAGGGGTCCGGGGGGAATGCGGGGGTTGCGTACACGGTGACGGGGGCGGCGGGGCTGGTGGTGGCCGGGGGGGCGGTCGGGGCGGTGCTGGTGGTGCGGGGGCGGCGTCGGCGGCTGGGGTAGTGGCCGTCCGGGCTACAGGGTGCGGTGCATGAGGTGGAGGCCGACGGGGCCCTCGGTGGGGTGGTCGAAGGCGGCGGGGACGGTGGCGAGGACGTCGAAGCCGAACGACTGCCAGAGGGCGACGGCGCGGTGGTTGGTCTCGACGACGGCGTTGAACTGCATGGCGCGGTAGCCGTCGGCGCGGGCCCGGTCGAGGACGTGGGCGCAGAGGGCGCGGGCGACGCCGCGGCCGGCGTGTCGGGGGTCGACCATGAAACCGGCGTTGGCGACGTGGGCGCCGGCGCCGGCCTGGTTGGGGTGGATCTCCGCGGTGCCGAGGACGGTCCCGGCCGTGTCCTCGTCGACGGCGACGAGGACACGGCCGCCGGGCTTGAACCAGGTGGCGCGGGCACGGTCCTCGGGGGTGTCCCGGTCCCAGCAGTAGGTCTCGCCGGCGGCGACGATGTCGCGCAGGAACGGCCAGATGGCGGGCCAGTCGTCGGGGGTGGCGTCGCGGATGTGCATGGTGTCCAGCATGGACCGGAGTGCCCCGTTCCGACCAGGGGCGATGTCCCGGTGCGAGGTCTCCCCGAGCGGTCCGGACGGCGGCCGGACCGCTCGGGCTATTCGGCGACGGCGATCTGCTCGCGGTGGCGGGCGGCCGGTCCGGTGATCTGGTCCGCGACGGCGACGGCGAGGTCGGCCTGGGCGATCCGCCGGCCGAGGACCTGCGGGCCGCCGAGCCGGTAGCGGCCGGTGCCGGGGGCGGTGCGGTCGAGGTCCAGGGGCGGGGTGACGGTGACCCAGTCGAGAGTGGTGGGGGAGGCCCGGAGCAGGTCGAGGGCGGCGGCGTGGCCGAGCGAGAAGGCGCGGTGGGCCTCGGGGAAGGCGGGGTCGTCGTGGACGGCCACGCCGGGGGCGGTCTCCAGGGTGGTGGCCACTCCGACGTGGACCAGCCGGCGGACCCCGGCCGCGGGGAGGCCGGCGACGAGGGCGCGGGCGACGGCGGGGTAGAACTCGGCGGAGGGCACGTCGGGGGTGTAGACGGTGCTCACGGCGGCGGAGTGGCCGCGGGCCGCGCCGGTGACGGCGGCGGGGTCGGTGATGTCGCAGGACACCAGGGTGACGCCGGGGCCGGTGAGGTCGGCGTGGCGTCCGGGGTCGCGGACGGCGGCGGTGACGGTCAGCCCGCGGCGCCGGGCCTCGGCGACCACGGCGCGGCCGACCTGGCCGCCGGCGCCGAAGACGATGACGTCCACGGGTGCTTCGATCGGGCTGTCGGTTCTGCTCATCGCGGTCTCCGTCCGTTCGTCGGGGGCGTCGTCGCCCGCCGTTGCCGTGACGGTAGACCGGGGGGTGCCGGTTACTTCAACGGTACCGGCGGCCGACGGGGCCTGGCCGGCGGACGGGGCCGTACCGCGGCCCGGACCGCGCGGGCGCCGGGTCCGTTACCGTCGGGGCATGACGCAGACCGGGGGAACGACGCGGACCGTGCCCGTACCGCTGCCGGCGGACTTCTTCGACCCGGACTGCCCGGTGCAGACGGTCCCGGTGCTGGGCGGCCGCAAGTGGGCGTGGAAGATCATGCGCTGCCTGGAGGGCGGCCCGCGCCGCTTCTCCGAGCTGCGGGTCCCGCTGGCGGGGATCACCGCGAAGGTGCTCGCCGAGTCGCTGCGCGCGATGGAGTACGAGGGCGTGGTCGTCCGGACCGAGTACGACGAGAACCCGCCGCGGGTCGAGTACGCGCTGACGCCGCTCGGGCGGACGCTGCTGGGGCCGATGGACGCGGTCTGCGACTGGAGCCGCGCGAACCTGGCGGAGCTGCTGGCGGCGCGCGAGGCGTACGAGCGGGAGCCCTTCGCGTAGGGGCCCGCCGGAGCGGCGCCCGGTGGCGCCCGGTGGCCGCGGGCGGACGGCGTGGCAGCATTTCGGCGACCGCTGGCGCGGACGCCGCTGGTGGGGCGGGTGCGGGCCCGGCCATGCTGGGGGCATGACCACTTCTGAGCAGGCCGAGGCCGCCGCCGACGGGATCGTTCCGGACTCCAAGGACTGGACCTGGGTCCTGGAGCGCCCCTGCCCGGACTGCGGGCTGGATTCCGGAGCGGTGGACCGGGGGGACGTCGCCGGGATGATCCGGGCCAACGCGGAGGGCTGGACGGCCGTGCTGGCGGGGGACCCGGGGGCGCTGCGCCGTCGGCCGCGTCCGGAGATCTGGTCGGACGTCGAGTACGCGTGCCACGTCCGGGACGTGTTCCGGCTGTTCCGCGTGCGGCTGGACCTGATGCTGGACCGGGAGGACCCGCTGTTCCCGAACTGGGACCAGGACGGGACGGCTGTCGCCGAGCGGTACGGGGAGCAGGAGCCGGCGGTGGTGGCGGTGGAGCTGGCGGAGGCCGCGGAGCTGCTGGCGGTGGCCTTCGAGGGGGTGGTGGGCGCGCAGTGGGCGCGGACCGGAAACCGCAGCGACGGGGCGCGTTTCACGGTGGAGTCGTTCTCCCGCTACCTGATCCACGATCCGGTCCACCACCTGTACGACGTGACGGGCGAGCGGGTCTGAACGGGATCCGGCCGGTCCCTCGGACGGGTCCTTCGGGTGGGTCCTTCCGACGGGTCACTCCGGTCGGCCGGCGGTTCGGGTCGGGGTGCGGCGGTGACGGGGGGCGCGACGGGCAGGGCGACGCGCCCCGGGTCACCAGCCGGAGGCCTCGCGCAGCATGGTGCGGCGCAGTCGACCGGCCACGCTGGCGGTGTCGGTACCGATGACGTCGGCGATCTCGGGTGCGGCGAGTCCGACGACGTAGTGCAGGATGGCGAGGTCGTCATCGGCGGCGTGGCCGGGGCGGTCCGGTGGCGGGCCGCTCTGCCGGGTGTGCTCGCCGACGGTGTTGCGCAGGATCTGCCAGGCGCGCGCGGTGGGGTTGGAGCTTCCCAGTAATTCGCGCCAGTGGACGGCGATTTCGGCGAACGCCTGCTGGACGGCGCCGACCGCCTGGGTGTGGTCGGGCAGCCAGACGTGGGCGTAGCTGAGGTACCGCGGTCGGTGGAGTTCGCAGAACGCCGCGAACTCCAGCGGTACGGCGGGAGGTACGCCGGGCCCCGGGGGTGGCTCGGCGGTGCTGTCCTGACGATTGGTCATCTCGGCTTCTCGGCAAGTGAGATGGGCATCTGACGGTCGATCATCTGTGCTCACTCTACGGTAGGCGCTCGGTGCGCTGGGTTACCAATCGGATGGAATGCCCGGAAGGCGCCGACGCGCGGCCGGTTCCGGCGGTGGCCGGGTGGGGGCCGGCGGGTGGCGCGGCGGTGGTGAGCGGGGGGTGAGCGGTGCGCAGTGATGTCAGAGGCGTTGCTGCTGGTGCGTCGTGGCCGGTCAGCGGGGTGGCACGGCCGGGGCGGCGGGCCGGTCGGCGCGCCGTCGCGGACGGTGTGATGTGCCACCGTAAGCGGTTCGGCGGCTCTCGTCCACGCCTGCGGCGCGAAGCTGATTCCGCACCACCGTCCGCACCACCGTTCATGCGCTCGGCGGGCCCGGTGGACTGGGGTGCGGGGCCGGGGGCAGTGGCTCCCCGGGTGGGTTGATCGGTGGGCCGGCCCCGTCGCGCGCGTTCCGCGCGCCCGGCCCGTTGTCGGCCTGTAGCCGCGTACCAGAAGGAAATTGACTGAGCGTCAGTAAGGTCGGCGGGTCTCGGCGGCGGCGACCCGGGCGTCCGCCGCGGTGCTCCGTTCGAGTTGGGCGGGGAACGTCTCGACGACCCGTCGGCGGGCCAGTCGGGCGGCCGAGGCCGCGGCGGCCTCGGCGGCGGCCGCAGCGGCGCCGGCGGCCTCCAGCCGGCCGCGGTCGGCGCGGCCGATCGCGTTGCCGTGGCCGCCACTGACGTCGGCGGCGCCGGCGGCGGCGTCGTGGGCGGGTCCGGGTGTCTCGCAGGCGGCTCCACCGGGTTCGTGGACGGCTTCGTGGTCCGTTTCGTCGGTGCCGCGCCGGCCGCGTCCGTGGACGGCGCGGGCGGCGTGTTCCTCGGCCGCCTGTCTAGCGGCGAGGTAGGCCTGGACGGCGGCCATCCCGTAGACGGGTTGGATCAGCTGGTGGCCCTTGAAGAAGGGTCTGGCGGGGGCGAACCCGGCGGCGACCACCAGATCGCGGATCTCCGCTATCTCCGCCTCGCTGCGGGCGGTGAAGCGGACCTCCCAGCCCTTCTTGTAGGTATGGCCCTGTTCACCGCTGCGGCGGGCCGGGTCTGGCCGGCGGACGTATCCGGGCAGGCGGCCGAGGCGGAGCTGGGCCGCGCGGAGGCCGGCGGTCTCGTCACGTGACATGCACTAAGGGTAGGCAATGCGGAGGGCGGGAGTGACGCCCGGAGGTGACTTCGGCGTATGTGCTTGGTCACGCACGGTCAGACATACTGGTGACTCGTCGACGAGGACCGGTTCTGACAAGCATATGATCACCCATTCCTCCGAATGGGTGAGGGTATGAGGACTTTAGTGCGGGCTGGTCCCGGTTTCGCGACGGTTGGGTAACAGTGCGTCAGGCGGCCGGTCGACGTTCCGGGCGGTTGGGGATGGTGTCGGCATGAGCTACCGGATTCCCACGCCGCCGCCTTCCCTGGAGGAGCTGGCGCGCCGTCAGCAGAACGTCGTCACCGCAGGCCAGCT
The DNA here is from genome assembly GCF_036322525.1 of Streptomyces sp. BE20. Classification (NCBI taxonomy): domain Bacteria; kingdom Bacillati; phylum Actinomycetota; class Actinomycetes; order Kitasatosporales; family Streptomycetaceae; genus Streptomyces; species Streptomyces sp. BE20. The sequence continues at coordinate 94,510 of NZ_JAQYWW010001134.1, forward strand.
GCGCGCCCGGGGCGTGCCGAGCCGGGTCGTCAGTGAACACTGCCGCCGCGGCGGTTCCTGGCAGCGGCTGCTGCCCCGGGTCTACCTGCTGCAGTCCGGCGAGCCCTCGCCGGAGCAGCGGATGTGGGCGGCCCTGCTCTACGCGGCGCAGAACGGCCGCGAGGAGGGGCGCCGCGAGGGGGCGGTGATCACCGGTGCCGCCGCGCTGGCGCTGTACGGCTTCACCGCGGTGCCCCGACTGCCCGCCGTCACCGGTGTGGACGTGCTGGTGCCCCGCCAGCGCCGGCTGAAGGACGCGGGCGAGGTCCGGATCCGGCGCACCGAACGGGAGCTGGTGGCCCGCTCGGTGCACGGCCTGGCCTGCGCGCCGGTCGCCCGGGCGGTCGCGGACGCACTGCGCGAGTGGACGTCCGGTGCGGGCCCGGCCGGTCCGGTGCCGGTCCGGGAGGTGCTGGGCGAGGCCGTCGGCCGCCCCGAGCTCCGCTGCACCGTGCGGGAGTTGACCGCCGAGCTGGTCGAGTCCGGGCTGGTCGACGACCCCCGGGTGCGGGCGGTGCTGGACGGCCTGCTGGCCGCCGAACGGGACGCGGTGCTGCGCCGGGTCGGCGAGCTGGTCGACGAGTGGCTGCTGCCCGCCCCGCTGACCGGCCCGGAGCTGCGGATGCGCGGCGGCACCTACATCGCCGTACCCGACCTGTACTGGCCCGCGGCGGGCGTGGCCGTGGAGGTGGACTCCGAACTGCGCTGCGTCAGCGAGGGGGAGGCGGCCTGGGTGCGCGGCGGCCAGCACCGGATGGAGTACCTCGGGGTCCGGGTGGTCTACGTCTCCGGCACGCGCCTGGCGGACGACGCGGACGCCGTCGGCGCCGAGTTGCGCGAGGCGTTCCGGCTGGGCGGCACCGACGTGGTGGAGCTGCTGATCACCGAGCGCTGAACCCGCAGGGCGGGACGCTCAGCCCCCGACCACGGGCGTTCCGATCAGCTCCACCCCGGCCGCCCGCAGCTCCGCCAGCGCGGCGGTGGTGGTCGGCTCGGAGACCCCGGCCGTCAGGTCGAGCAGGACCCGGGTGGTGAACCCGGCCCGCACCGCGTCCAGGGCGGTGGCCTTCACGCAGTGGTCGGTGGCGAGGCCGACCACGTCCACCTCGGTGACCTGCCGCTCGCGCAGCCACTCGGCCGGCCCGCGGTTGTTCTCGTCCACGCCCTCGAAACCGCTGTACGCGGCCGCGTACGCGCCCTTGTCGAAGACCGCCTCGATCGCGCCGGAGGTGACGGACGGGGCGAAGTTGGGGTGGAAGCCCACCCCCTCCGTGCCCGCCACGCAGTGCACCGGCCAGCTGCGCACGTAGTCGGGCCGGTCGGAGAAGTGGTCACCCGGGTCGATGTGGTTGTCGCGGGTGGCGAGGATGTGCCGGTAGCCGGGGGCGGACTCGGCGATGAGGTCGGTGATCGCGGCGGCCACCTCGGCCCCGCCCGCGACGGCCAGACTGCCGCCCTCGCAGAAGTCGTTCTGCACGTCGACGACGATCAGTGCCCGGTGCATGGCTCGCATTCCTCGGTCTGGTGGGGGCGGCGCGCCGGTTCGGGGCGCGTCCGACAGGTTCGGTGGGCTTCGGCGGGGCTTCGGCCGGGCGCCGGTGGAGCTTCTCCGGTGCGGGGACTCGGCGGTGGTCGGCGGGGGCCGGGCGGGGCTCCGTGCGGGCCCGGCGGTGGGGACTTGGGGGGAACTCTACGGTCGACTGTAGGCAGTGGCATCCGGGGGCGGAAGGCCCGGTGCGGGCCCGACCGTCCGCCCCGTGTGCGAACGGTCGTCAGACCTGCAGTTCGGTCGCCAGCACCGGGTCGCCCTTGGAGAGCTGGGTGGCCGACAGCGGCAGCGCGGCCCGGGCCCGGACGTGCCGTTCCCGCGCGGCGGTGAGCGACTCGCGGCCGACCACCTCGCCGCCCTTGACCAGCGGCACCTGGACGAGGTGCGGCTCCAGCTCGGCCGGGATCCGCCCGGTGCCGACCACCTCGGCCTCGGCGACGCCGTCCGCGTCGGGCCGCCGGGCCGCCCACTTGCGCCCGCCGGTGCTGGTCTTGCCGCCGGCCGCCCGCTTGGCGACCGGGAGCAGCGGGCCGTCCGGTTCGGTGGCCCGGGCGACCAGCTTGTAGACCATCGCGCACGTCGGGTGGCCGCTGCCGGTGACCAGGCTGGTGCCGACGCCGTAGCCGTCCACCGGGGCGGCGGCCAGCGCGGCGATCGCGTACTCGTCGAGGTCGGAGGTGACGATGATCCGGGTCTCGGTGGCGCCGAGCTCGTCGAGCTGGCGGCGGACCCGGTGGGCGAGCAGCGTGAGGTCGCCGGAGTCGATCCGGACCGCGCCCAGCTCGGGGCCGGCCACCTCGACGGCGGTGCGGACGGCCTCGCGCAGGTCGTAGGTGTCGACCAGCAGGGTGGTGCCCCGGCCCATCGAGGCGATCTGGGCCCGGAAGGCGTCCCGCTCGCTGTCGTGGACGAGGGTGAAGGCGTGCGCGGCCGTTCCGGTGGTCGGGATGCCGTAGGTGAAGCCGGCCTCCAGGTCGGAGGTGGCCGAGAAGCCGGCCACGTACGCGGCGCGGGCGGCGGCGACGGCGGCCTGCTCGTGGGCGCGCCGGGCGCCCATCTCGATCACCGGGCGTCCGCCGGCGGCGGAGGCCATCCGGGAGGCCGCGGCCGCGATGGCCGAGTCGTGGTTGAGGATCGAGAGGATCACCGTCTCCAGGATCACCCCCTCGGCGAAGCTGCCCTCGACGGTGAGCAGCGGCGATCCGGGGAAGTAGACCTCGCCCTCGGGGTAGCCGTGGATGTCCCCGGTGAACCGGTAGTCGGCGAGGAAGCGCAGGGTCTCCTCGTCGACCACGTGCTGGTCCGACAGCCAGTCGAGCTGGGCGGAGGTGAAGCGGAAGTTCTCGACGGCGTCCAGGACCCGGCCGGTGCCGGCCACCACGCCGTAGCGTCGGCCGCCGGGCAGTCGGCGGGTGAACACCTCGAAGACGGAGCGGCGGTGCGCGGCTCCGCTGCGCAGGGCGGCCTGCAGCATGGTGAGCTCGTAGCGGTCGGTGAGCAGCGCGGTCGAGCCGGCCGCGGGCACGGAAGTGGCGTCCATGAGGATGATGCTACTACCCCTTAGCGTCAGATTGACGATTTCTCGTCGGAGGAGATCGTCCGGCGCGTTGCGGGCGCCGGGGCGGAATCGCCCGCCGGTCCCCCGGATGGCAGCATGGGGGCTGAAGGGGCCCGTGGCGGCCCTGTGGGATCAGAGTCGTGAGGAGGGACCCGTCGGTGAGTGTCGCGCCCGTGGAGATCGAGCGCCCGGAGGTCGAAGGCCTGCCGGTGGTGGAACCCGACACCCCCTGGGTCACCATCGTCCACAACGACCCGGTCAACCTGATGAGCTACGTCCAGTACGTCTTCCAGGCCTACTTCGGCTACCCGAAGGACAAGGCCCGGAAGCTGATGATGGAGGTGCACACCAAGGGTCGGACGGTGGTCTCCAGCGGATCCCGCGAGGAGATGGAACGCGACGTGCAGGCGATGCACGGCTACGGCCTGTGGGCCACGCTGCAGCACGACTGACACCGCCCGACCGCAGTACACCACCAGAGACGACGAAGACGGGCTGACCGATACCGATGGCTGGGTTGTTCGAGAGTGCCGGCGGCGGGAGCGCGGCGATCGCGCTGGACGAGCTGGAGGCCTCCATCCTGCGCTCGCTGGAAGTGCAGATGCTGGAGCTGATCGGCCCCGGCCCGGGCGGGGAGAACGACGACCCGCTGGCCGCCCTGTTCGCCGAGGGGCCGAGCGAGGCGCCCGACGACCCGGCGCTGGCCCGGCTCTTCCCGGACGCCTACGGCGATCCGGCGAAGCCCGCGGACGACGAGTCCCGGGAGGCCGCCGCCGAGTTCCGCCGCTACACCGAGCTGGACCTGCGGGCCCGCAAGCGCGAGGACGCGCTGCACGTCGTCCGGGCCCTGGACGGGCTCGACGGCGAGGGCGGGGTGCTGAAGCTGGCCGCCGCCGAGTGCCTGCGCTGGCTGGGCGCGCTCAACGACCTGCGGCTCACCCTGGGGGTGCGGCTGGAGATCACCGACGAGGACGAGCAGGGACTCTACGACCTGCCGGACAGCGACGAGCGCAAGCCGCTGGTGATGGCCTACCTCTGGCTCGGCGCCCTCCAGGAGTCGTTGCTGGAGTCGATCTCCGGCTGATCCGCGCGACGGCCGGGCGCTCCGGTCGTGTACGCCGGCCGGGTGCTCCGGACCGGCCTCCGGGCCGCCCGCGCGCCCTTCCGAAAGGCCCCGACCACCCGTCCAGCATGCGGACGACCGGTCGGGCCTTTCCGGTTAAAACGGGCGAAACCCTATCGGGACATGCTCAAATATCGCTCAGATGGACACCGCTGTCCGGATCCCGCGTGGTACGACTTCTCCCCACCCCACGAGACCACCCATCCAGGACGGTGCCAGCATGGCCGAGCAGGTTTACGACGAAGTCGTCGACGCCAAACCGGACGAGGAGGGCTATCAGCGGGGGCTCGGCAGCCGCCAGATCCAGATGATCGCGATCGGCGGCGCGATCGGCACCGGTCTCTTCCTCGGCGCCGGCACCGCGATCTCCAAGTCCGGCCCCAGCCTGATCCTGTCCTACGCCGTCGCCGGCGTGGTGATCTTCGCGATCATGCGGGCACTCGGCGAACTGCTCACCTACCGCCCGGTGTCCGGGAGTTTCGCCGAGTACGCGCGGGAGTTCCTCGGCCCGTTCGCGGGTTACGTGACCGGCTGGACGTACTGGCTCTTCTGGGTTGTCACGGGCATGGCGGAAACCACCGCCGCCGCCGTCTACGTGAAGTTCTGGGCGCCCGGCATCCCGCAGTGGCTCAGCGCGCTCACGTTCCTGGTCATCCTCTACGGGGCCAACCTGATCTCGGTGAAGCTCTTCGGCGAGATCGAGTTCTGGTTCTCCATGATCAAGGTGACCGCCATCATCGGCATGATCCTGATCGGCATCGGGGTGCTCACCCTCGGCTTCAGCGACGCCGGTGACACCGCGTCGATCACCCACCTCTGGGAGAACGGCGGCTTCTTCCCCAAGGGCATCGGCGCCACCGTGATGACCCTGCAGATCGTCATGTTCGCCTACCTCGGCGTCGAACTCGTCGGCGTCACCGCCGGCGAGAGCGAGAACCCGAAGAAGACCCTGCCGCGCGCCATCAACACCCTGCCGTGGCGTATCGCGCTCTTCTACATCGGCGCCCTGGTGGTCATCCTCTCGCTGGTCCCGTGGACCGAGTTCCAGCCCGGCGTCAGCCCGTTCGTCGCCGCCTTCGGCAAGATCGGCATCCCCGCCGCCGCCGGCATCATCAACTTCGTGGTGCTCACCGCCGCGCTCTCCTCCTGCAACTCCGGCATGTACTCCACGGGCCGGATGCTCCGCGACCTCGCCCTGCGCGGCCAGGCCCCCGGCCGGCTCACCAAGCTCAACTCCAGCCGCACCCCGGCCGCCGCGATCACCCTCTCCTGCCTGCTGATGGGCGCCGGCGTGGTGCTCAACTACCTCGTCCCGGCCAAGGCGTTCGAGTACATCACCTCGGTCGCCACCGTCTGCGGCCTCTGGACCTGGGCGATGATCCTGATCTGCCAGATCCGCTACCGGAAGGCCTGGAGGGGCGGCCACCTGCCGCCGCCGAGCTTCAAGGCCCCCGGCGGCACCTGGACCAGCTGGGCCGCGCTCGCCTTCCTCGTCCTCGTGGTCGTGCTGATCGCCCTGGACGAGAGCAACCGGATCTCGCTGTACGTCTTCCCGGGCTGGGCCGTGGTCCTGGTGATCGGCTACCAGGTGCTCAAGCGCCGCCGCCCGGAGGCCGTCCACGCCGTCGCGCACGACCACCTGCACGCCCGCAACGGCTCCGGGGGCGGGGCCGGCGACCCGCACTGACCGGCCCGCGAGACCCCGGCGGCCCAGGCCGTGGACACCACGGCCGACGGCCGCCGGGGCGTGGCTATCCTGGCCGCATGTTGACCATCACCCGAGAACTGCGCGACGCGATCCTCGCCCACGCCCGCGCCGACCACCCGGACGAGGCCTGCGGCGTCGTCGCCGGCCCGGAGGGCAGCGACCGCCCCGAGCGGTTCATCCCGATGCTCAACGCGGCCCGCTCGCCGACCTTCTACGAGTTCGACTCGGGTGACCTGCTGAAGCTCTACCGCGAGATGGACGACCGGGACGAGGTGCCCGTGATCGTCTACCACTCGCACACCGCCACCGAGGCCTACCCGTCGCGCACCGACGTGAGCTACGCCTCCGAGCCGAACGCCCACTACGTCCTCGTCTCCACCGCTGACGGCAACGGCCCGGAGGACCCTTACCAGTTCCGCTCGTTCCGCATCGTGGACGGTGAGATCACAGAGGAAGACGTCCAGGTCGTCGAGGCCCACCAGCCCTGACCCGCACCCACCTGGGCGAGGCCCGCCGACCGCCCGTGCGTCGTCGGCGGGCCTTTGCCGTTCCCCGGTAGTCTCAGCATGGGAAACGGAAGCATCCGGATCCCGAGACGGGCATGGATGAGCGGGCCCGGGAATCTATACGATGAGCCCATGCGTTCCGTCGATGTGAGCACCCAGGCCCCGGGCACCCGCCTCGTGGCGCGCCTGCACGTCGACCTGTGCCGGCTCGCCAGTGCGATCTGTCCCGGCACGCCGGCGCGCTCGCGCTGAGCCGCCCGCCCAGGCCCGTCGCAGGTTCCACGCTCCGGGCCCACCACGCCCTGCCGCGCCCGCTGCGGCGTCCACCCCACCTCACGACTCGCACAGGAGCGCACCCATGGCCATCGAGGTCCGCATCCCGACCATCCTCCGCACCTACACCGACGGCGCCAAGGCCGTCGAGGGCACCGGCAGCAACCTCGCGGAGCTCTTCAACGACCTCGACGCCCGCCACCCGGGCATCGCCGCCCGCCTGCTGGACGGCGGCGAACTGCGCCGCTTCGTCAACGTCTACCTGAACGACGAGGACGTCCGCTTCCTGGAGGGCATCTCCACCAACGTCGCCGACGGTGACAGTGTCACCATCCTGCCCGCCGTGGCCGGCGGCGCCCGCTGACCTCCCGCTCGCCCCGCCCCGCTCCGCCCGCCACCGCGGTCGGCCGGAGCGGGGCGAGCTGCCCGACCCGACCCTCACCGCCGTTGCCGGAGGCACCCCTTGCGTTACGACAGCCCGCTCGAAGCCGTCGGCAACACCCCGCTGGTCCGCCTGCCCCGGCTCTCCGCCGAGATCCCCGGCAACACCGAGGGCCTGGTCACCCTCTGGGCCAAGCTGGAGGACCGCAACCCCACCGGCTCCATCAAGGACCGCCCGGCGCTGCACATGATCGAGCGCGCCGAGGCCGACGGCCGGCTCACCCCGGGCTGCACCGTCCTGGAGCCCACCAGCGGCAACACCGGCATCGCGCTCGCCATGGCGGCCAAGCTCAAGGGCTACCGGATGGTCTGCGTGATGCCCGAGAACACCAGCGAGGAACGGCGCGAACTGCTCCGCATGTGGGGCGCCGAGATCATCCCCTCGCCGGCCGCCGGCGGCTCCAACACCGCGGTGCGCATCGCCAAGGAGATCGCCGCCGAGCACCCCGACTGGGTCATGCTCTACCAGTACGGAAACCCCGACAACGCCGGCGCCCACTACGCCACCACCGGGCCCGAGATCCTCGCCGACCTGCCCGCCGTCACCCACTTCGTGGCCGGCCTCGGCACCACCGGCACCCTGATGGGCGTCGGCCGGTTCCTGCGCGAGAAGGTCCCCGGCGTGCGGATCGTCGCGGCCGAACCGCGCTACGACGACCTGGTCTACGGCCTGCGCAACCTCGACGAGGGCTTCGTCCCCGAGCTGTACGACGCCGAGGTGCTCACCACCCGCTTCTCGGTCGGCTCCGCCGACGCCGTGCAGCGCACCCGCGAACTCCTCCAGCGGGAGGGCATCTTCGCGGGCGTCTCCACCGGTGCGATCCTGCACGCGGCGATCGGCGTCGGCCGCAAGGCCGCCAAGGCCGGCGAGCGCGCCGACATCGTCTTCGTGGTCGCCGACGGCGGCTGGAAGTACCTCTCCACCGGCATCTACACCGCCGAGTCCACCGAGGCGGCCGTCGAGGCGCTGCAGGGTCAGCTCTGGGCCTGAGACCGCCCGGCCCGGGCGGCCGGCCGTGGAGCCCGTCCGCGCGGCGCCCGTCCGCGCGGCCGTTCGCCGGACGGACGCCCGTTCGTCCCCGTGACGATCGGGGATTTGTCCGTACCGTGCTCCCGGTCTGTCACGGTACGACCACGGTGTCAGTTCTGCGCTAAAGGTGCCGCCGGGCCCGGAAAAGCTGATCACGCACGTCCCCCCACGCACAGCCGGAGGTGACCCGTGAGCCGCAGCACCGACCTGTGGTCGTACGCCGAGATCGCCCGCCACATCAACGTCCAGCCCGAGACCGTCCGCAACTACCGACGGCACGGCCTGATCCCCGAACCGGACGTGACCGACGGCAGCGGCCACCCCCGCTGGTACCCCGAGACCATCCGCGCCTGGGCCCGCCGGCGTCCCGGCCACCGCTGAACCCACCGCCGAACCACCGCTGAACGACCGTCCGACCGCCCGCCGACCGAGGCACGCCCCCGGCTCCCCGGCGTTCTGGTGATTCCAGCCACAGCACGGCACGGAGACGGGGGCAAAGTGCCCCTCCGCCCTTACCCTCGACACACGCGAAGGGCAGCGCTACCGGCCGGCCGACCCGGCCCGCTCTGTCATGACCAGCGGCTGCCAGGACGTGTCGGGGCGGAGGGGCTCGGATGAAACTGACCGTGGTGGGGTGCTCGGGGAGCTTCCCGTCCGCCGACTCGCCGTGCTCCAGCTACCTCGTGGAGGCCGACGGCTACCGCGTCGTGCTCGACCTCGGCAACGGCGCACTCGGCGCCCTGCAGAAGTACGTGTCGATCTACGAGGTCGACGCCGTCCTGCTCAGCCACCTGCACGCCGACCACTGCGTCGACCTCTGCGCCTACTGGGTCGCCCGCAACTACCGCGCCGAGGGCTGTCCGGACCCGATGCCCGTCTACGGCCCGGCCGGCACCGCCGAACGGATGGCCCGCGCCTACGACATGCCCGAGAACCCGGGCATGAAGGAGGTGTTCGAGTTCCGCACCCTCACCCCCGGACGCTTCGACCTCGGCCCGTTCCGCGTCGAGGTCGCCCAGGTCAACCACCCCGTCGACGCCTTCGCCTTCCGGCTGGAACACGACGGTCGCAGCCTCGTCTACTCCGGCGACACCGGCGAGAGCCCCGAACTCGTCGAACTCGCCCGCGACGCCGACCTCTTCCTCTGCGAGGCCGCCTACATCGACGGCCGCGACACCTACCGGGCCGTCCACCTCAACGGCCGGGAGGCCGGCGAGCACGCCACCGCCGCCCGCGCCCGCCGGCTCGTCCTCACCCACATCCCGCCGTGGACCGACGCCGAGCACAACCTCCGGGACGCCACCGCCGCGTTCGCCGGCCCCGTCGAGATCGCCCGGGCCGGCGCGGTCTACCCGATCTGACCCCGGCCCGCGCGCCCCACGCCGGGCCCGTGCCCCCGCGCGCCCACACGCCCGCACGCCCCACGCGCCCAGACGCGTAGGCGCCTACGCGCCCACCGGCGTCAACCAGTGCCGGTACCGCGGATCCGCGCCCGAGACCGCCGCCTCGTACGCCTCCCGCAACCGCACCGTCAGCGGGCCCGGCGCACACGGCAACGCGCGGTCGTCCAGCGAACCCACCGCCACCACCCCCGCCGCCGTACCGCACAGGAACACCTCGTCCGCCGCGTACAGGTCCGACCGCAGCAGCGCCTCCACCCGCACCTCCACCCCCAGGTCCCGGGCCAGCGTCAGCACCGTGTCCTGGGTGATCCCCTCCAGCGCGCCCGCGCTCGCCGGCGGCGTGCGCAACACCCCGCCGCGCACCGCGAACACGTTCTCGCCGGTGCACTCGCTCACCGTGCCGTCCGGTCCCAGCAGCAGCGCCTCGTCGTACCCCGCGTCGGTCGCCTCCCGGCGCGCCAGCACCGCGTTCAGGTACGGGCCCGTCGCCTTCGCGGCCGGTGGCACCGTGTTCGGATCGGTCCGCCGCCAACTGCTCGTCTTCAGTCTGATCCCCGCAGCGGCGTCCGGGAGCTGCCCGTGCCACTCCCAGCTCGCGATGGCCGTCGTGGTCGGCGAGAACCGCATGTCCAGGCCCATCGCGCCGTACCCCAGGAAGGCGAAGTGCCGCAGGTAGCAGGAGCGATGACCGTTGGCCCGCACCAGGTCCACCGTCGCCACGGCCAAGTCGTCCACGGAGAAAGGGAGTTCCATCCGCAGCATGCGCGCACTGCGGTCCAGCCGGTGCAGGTGCTCGGACAGCCGGAAGACCGCCGGACCGTCCGCAGTGGCGAACGCCCGGGTGCCCTCCAACACCCCCGTGCCGTAGTGCAGGCCGTGCGTCAGGACGTGCGTCCGCGCCTGCTGCCAGGGCACCAGCGCGCCGTCCAACCAGATCGTCGAAGCTTCGGGAAGAGCTGCCATGCCGCCCATCCTGACCACCCGCCCGCCGCAGGTCAGCCGCTCCGGCACTGCCGGAACCGGCCATGACCGGGAGCGGAAGCGAGCCGTCTCGCCCCTCGGAAACCCCCGCCCGACCCGTACCCCCTTCACTAGGCTGCGCCGATGGAGAGCCCCACCGACGGCGACGCCACCCAGCTCTACGCCCGCCTGCTCGCCGAACCCGGCCGCCCGCCCGCCGCCACCGGCCCCGACTGGGACGAACCGCGACTCGCCGCCGCCACCGCCGAACTGCTGGCCCTCGGCCTGCTCCAGCCCACCGCCGCCGGAGATCCCCCCGGCCACGCCGCCGTCTCCGTCGACACCGCCGTCCGCCAACTGCTGATCGACGCCGACGAACAGGTCACCGCCCTGGTCGGCGCGCTCCACCGGGCCCGCGACTCGGTCGACCGCCTGCACACCCGCTACCTCCCCGTCCAGCACCGGCACCGGACCGGCAGCGCCCTCGAACTGGTCAGCGGCGCCGAACGGATCGCCGCCCTGCTGGAGGACGCCGCCCGCGGCGCCCGCACCGAGGCGCTCTCGCTCCGCCCCGGCCAGGACCTCTCCGGGGCCGCCCTCGCAGGCAAGCTCGCCCGCGAGCGGCTCGCCCTCGCCCACGGGGCCGCGCTGCGCACCATCTACCCGGCCGCGGCGCTGCGCCGGCCGGCCGTGCTCGCGCACGTCCGGGAGCTGACCGCGGCCGGGGCGCGGATCAGGACGGCCCACTCGCTGCCGCTCTGGCTGATCGTGGTCGACGCCCGGCTGGCGATCCTGCCCGCCCCGGGCACCGGGCCGGGCGGGGACGCCCCCGCCGCCGAGGCGGCGGTGGTGGTGCGCGAGCCGGCGCTGGTCGCGCTGGTGGCCGAACTGTTCGAGTACTTCTGGTCGGCGGCCTGCACGCCGGTCGAACTCGTACCCGGTGCGGAGGAGATGACGGATCGGCACGGCGCGGTGCTGCGGCTGCTGGCGGCCGGGCTGACCGACGTGGCGATCGCCCGGAAGCTGGAGGTGTCCGAGCGGACGGTGCGCCGGCTGGTCGCCGAACTGACCGCCGGCCTGGGCGCGGAGAGCCGCTTCCAGGCCGGCGTGTACGCGGCCCGTCTCGGCCGCGTCTGACCGCCCCGGCCCCGGCCGGAGATACGGTCGGAGATACGGCCCGAGACGGCCGGGGCGGTGCGGCCGGGCGGTCGGACGCGGGCCGGGTCAGCGCCGGTTGGGGACCGGCAGACCGAGGTGGTCGCGCAGCGTCGTCCCGGAGTACTCGGTGCGGAACACCCCGCGTTCCTGGAGCAGCGGCACCACCCGGTCGACGAACCCGTCCAGCCCGCCCGGGGTGAGGTGCGGGACGAGGATGAAGCCGTCCGCCGCGTCGCTCTGCACGTAGGTGTTGACCTGCTCGGCGACCGCCTCCGGGGTGCCGATGAAGGACTGCCGGCCGGTCACCTCGATCACCAGTTCGCGGCTGGTGAGCTTCTTCTCGGCGGCCACCGCGCGCCACTTGGCGGCGATCTCCAGCGGATCGCCGAGCGTGGTCCGGCCCTTGACGATGCCGGAGTCAGGGAGCGGGTCGACGGTGGGCAGCGGGCCGTCCGGGTCGTGGTCGGAGAGGTCGATGCCCCAGACCTGCTCCAGGTAGCCGATCGTGGTCGCCGGGCTGACCTGGGCGCGCCGGATCTCGGCGGCCTGCTCGACGGCGTCCGCCTGGGTGTCGCCCAGGACGTAGGTGACCCCGGGCATGATCTTGAGCTCGTCCGGCTTGCGCCCGTACGCGGCCAGCCGGCGCTTGACGTCGGCGTGGAACGCCTGGCCGGCGGTGAGGGTGTGGTGCCGGCTGAAGATGACGTCGGCCGTGGCGGCGGCGAACTCGCGGCCCTCGTCGGAGTCGCCGGCCTGGATGACGACCGGGTGTCCCTGCGGCGGGCGGGGCACCGAGAGGGTCCCCTCGACGTCGAACTGCGGGCCCTGGTGGCGGACCGTGCCGCCGTCCGTCGCGTCCCAGAACTCCCGGGCCAGCTGGACGAACTCGGCGGCCCGGGTGTACCGGTCGGCGCGGTCGAGGTAGCCGCCGCGGCGGAAGTTCTCGCCGGTGAAGGCGTCCGAGGAGGTCACCACGTTCCAGGCGGCCCGGCCGCCGGACAGGTGGTCCAGCGAGGCGAACCGGCGGGCCAGTTCGTAGGGCTCGTTGAAGGTGGCGTTGACGGTGGCGGCCAGCCCGAGGTGGGTGGTGACGGCGGCGAGCGCGCCCAGCACGGTGATCGACTCGGGGCGGCCGACCACGTCCAGGTCGTGGATGCGGCCCTTGACCTCGCGCAGCCGCAGGCCCTCGGCGAGGAAGAAGAAGTCGAACCGCCCGCGCTCGGCGGTCTCCGCGAGCCGGCGGAAGGAGCTGAAGTCGATCTGGCTGGCGGACGCGGGGTCGGTCCAGACGGTGGTGTTGTTGACGCCGGGGAAGTGCGCGGCGAGGTGGATCTGCTTGAGCGGGCGGTCCGTCATCGGGTCACCTCGGCGGGAGCGGCGGGGGCGGCGGCGTCGTTGCCGGCGGCGGGGGTGTGGGTGATGGTGGCGGCGACGGCGTAGCGGCCGGCCGGGCGGGCCAGGCCGAGGTGGTCGCGCAGGGTGCGGCCGCTGTACGCGGTGCGGAACAGGCCGCGCTCGCGCAGCGCCGGGACGACGCGGTCGGCGACGGCGGCGAGGTCACGGGCCGGGTCGACGGGCACCAGGTGGAAGCCGTCTACTCCGCCGCCGCCCTCGGTCACCTCGGTGACCAGCGCGGATGCGGCGGCGTCGTCGGTGAGCGCGGCCGGGATCCTGGCCAGGATCCGCAGGGACTCGCCGCCGCGCAGCCGAAGTTCGGTGGCGGCGGTCAGCCGGGCGGCCCGGTCGGGGGCGTCCAGGAGGACGACGTCGGCGTACCGGACGGCCGTGTCGACCCGGGCGCGGCCCCCGGCGGCGGCGTCCGGGGCGAGGTCGGAGGCGGAGACCGTGACGGCGACGACCGGCCGGCCCTGCGGCGGACGCGGGGTGATCGAGGGTCCGCGGACCGAGAAGTGCGGCCCCTCGAAGTCGATGTAGTGCAGCTTTTCGCGGTCGATGAACCGGCCGGTGGCGGTGTCGCGGATCTCCGCGTCGTCCTCCCAGCTGTCCCAGAGCCGGGAGGCGACCTCGGCGGCGTCGGCCGCCTCGGCCCAGAGCTCGTCGGCCGGCGCGGTGCCCTTGCGGCCGAAGGCCTTCGCCTCGGCCTCGGTGTCGGAGACGCCGACCAGCCAGCCGGCGCGGCCCTCGCTCACCCAGTCCAGGGTGTTGACGGATATCGAGGTGTGGAACGGCTCGGTGTGGGTGGTGGTGACGGTCGGCACCAGGCCGAGGCCGCCGGTGACCGGGGCGAGCCTGGCGAAGGTGGCGAGCGCGTCGAGCCGGCGCGGCTCGGGGGTGTAGGAGTCGTCGAGGGTGACGAAGTCGAGGGTGGCCCGTTCGGCGAGGTGGGCGAGGGCGGTGAAGTGACCGGCGTCGACGTGGCCCGGACTGTCGAGGGCGGCGGAAAGATGCAGCTGGCGGGGCATGTGTGGCCTTGACTTTCCTCGTACGGAAGCGGTGCGTGCGGAGGCGGTGCGCCGGGCCGCGAGGTGCGCGGACGCGGTGCGTACGGACGCGTGGTGTGCCGTGCGGGCCCGCCGCGCGCGGGTTCGCGCGCGGTGCGGCCGGGCGGACGGCGGCAGCCCCGGGTCACGGGCGGGACGGGAGGCGGTGCGGCCGGGGCGCGGCGGGGACGTCAGCGGCGCGGCGGCGGGGGGAACGCTCGGGTCAGGCGCAACACGCCGCGGACCACACGCGACCGAAGTCGATGTGGCTGCGGGTGACCAGCATGCGAGGGGCGTTCACCGCTTCAGTTGACCAGCGATCTTCCCGGTTCGTCAACCACCGTCTCACCGGGCGGCCTCCGGTACGAGACACGGGCGGTCTCCGGTACGAGACACGGGCGGTCTCCGGTACGAGACACGGGCGGTCTCCGGTACGGGGCACGGACGGTCTCCGGTACGGGGCACGGGCGGTCTCCGGTACGGGGCGCGGACGGGACCCGCTACGGGACCCGGGCGGGGCACGCGAACGGCCCCGCCCCGCCACCCGGGGGAGCGGGTGGCGGGGCGGGGCCGTGAGCGGCGTCAGGTGGTTCCCGGCGTCAGGCCTTGGTGACGTCCTCGATCTCGTCGTCGTCCTCGCGACCGGGGGTCTTGAGGTCGAACTTGACGATCGCGAAGCGGAAGAGGAAGTAGTACAGGGCGGCGAACGCCAGGCCGAGCGGGATGATCATCCACGGGTCGGTGGCCTTGTTCCAGGCGAGCAGGTAGTCGATCAGACCGCCGGAGAAGGTGAAGCCGTCGTGCACCCCGAGCGCCCAGGTGAGGGCCATCGAGACGGCGGTGAGGAGCGCGTGGATGACGTACAGCAGCGGGGCGATGAAGACGAAGGAGAACTCGATCGGCTCGGTGACACCGGTGACGAAGGAGGTCAGCGCCAGGGACAGCATCATGCCGGTGACGGCCTTGCGGCGGTGCGGCTTGGCGGTGTGGGCGATGGCGAAGGCGGCGGCGGGCAGCGCGAACATCATGATCGGGTAGAAGCCCGACATGAACTGTCCGGCGGTGGGGTCGCCGGCGAAGAAGCGGGTCAGGTCGCCGTGCACGACGGTGCCGTCGGGCTTGGTGAAGTCACCGGTCTGGAACCAGGCGAAGGAGTTCACGAACTGGTGCATGCCGACCGGCAGCAGACCGCGGTTGACCAGGCCGAAGGCGCCTGCGCCGAGCGCGCCGGCCCCGATCAGGGTGTCGTTCAGGCTCTTGATGGCGTCGCCGATCGGGCCCCAGGTCAGGGCGAAGAGGACACCGACGGCGGTGCCGACGAAGGCCATGATGATCGGGACGAGACGGCGGCCGTTGAAGAAGCCGAGCCAGTCGACCAGCTTGGTGCGGTGGTACTTCTGCCACAGCACGGCGCTGAGCAGACCGATCACGATACCGCCGAGCACACCCGGGTTCTGGTAGGTCGGGGCGACCCACTTGCCGTCCGTGACGTGGCCCTCGGTGATCGGGAACGCGGTGAGCACGTTCTTGTAGACCAGGAAGCCGACCAGGGCGGCGAGGGCGGTCGAGCCGTCGGCCTTCTTGGCGAAGCCGATGGCGATGCCCACCGCGAAGAGCAGCGGCAGGTTGTCGAAGACACCGTTGCCGGCGGTGGCGAACACCGCGGCGACCTTGTCCCAGCCGAGGCCGTCCTTGCCGAAGACGTCGTCCTGGCCGAGGCGCAGGAGCAGACCGGCGGCCGGGAGCACGGCGATGGGCAGCTGCAGGCTGCGGCCGATCTTCTGCAGACCCTGGATCAGGTTCTGGCCGAACTTCTTGGTGGGGCTTGGCGTGGCCGGAGCCGCGGCGGGCGCCGGTGCCTGCGCAGACTGACTCATGGGGGTGGGTTCCTAACGGCAAGGGCGGGTCGGTCGGGGGACAGGCACAGGGGGCCGAACCGCGAACTGGTCTACACCACACGTGGTGTAGACCAGTTTTGTAGCACGGGTGGAGAAGGGGGGGAACCCCCGAAAGCGCTGCTGATGGGAAGCGCTATGAAATCGAAACCTACTTGCGGATCGACGATCATGATTACCCGCGGTGATTGGGATTTTGGCTATTTGCGCAACAAAAAGCCGGGACCCCCGGCAGGCCCGGCCCGCAGGGCCGTCGGAGGCCGGACGGGAGGGGCCTCGGGAGCCCCGGACGGCCCCGGACGCGGGGGAGGGGCGGGCGGGGGTCCGCCGGAGGACGGCGGGGGAGGTGGCCGAGGTCGCGGCGGCCGGGGGAGCCGGGCCCGAGCCGGCCCGCCCCGGACGGTCGCGGCCCTGCGGGGCGCCGGTGTCATGTACCCCCCTCGCCGGGCACCCGGTAATCGTCGTCGGGATTGCTCCCGGGTCCGCCGCCGCGATCTCTTCGCGCAGGAAACCGGAGGCGAAACGGCAGGGCGGCGGTGGTGGCGGATTGTCCGGCGGTGGTTCTCGGCGGGTTGTGATCTTCCCCCCACCCGGACCCCCACCCGGACCCCCCGGCCGCGGTCCGCGGGCGCCGTGCCCGCCCGGTGTCCCCCTGCGGCCCACCCGTTGCCCTCCTGTGCGGGCCCCGTTGCCCGTCGACGCCTGCCCGCCGTGCCCGCCGGTGCTGTCCGGGTGCCGCCCGGGCGCAGGCCGGGCGCGGTCGGGGTCGTGGTCCTGTCCCCGAATTTCCGGCCCCGGAATTGTCCGGAGTCTCGTGTCGGGACCAAAGGCCCGCCCCGGATAAGCCGAAAGCCCCCGGACCGGTCGTCCGGGGGCTTTATCGGATAGCTCGTGGTGACGCTCGGTTTATGCCTTGGTCACGTCCTCGACCTCGTCGTCGTCCTCGCGTCCGGGCGTTTTCATGTTGAATTTCACGATGATGAACCGGAACAGCACGTAGTACACGGCGGCGAAGCAGAGCCCGATCGGGATGATCATCCAGGGCTTGGTGGCCAGGCTCCAGTTGATCGCGTAGTCGATCAGGCCGGCCGAGAAGCTGAACCCGTCGTGTACCCCCAGCCCCCAGGTGACGGCCATCGACGCGCCCGTCAGCAGCGCGTGCACCGCGTACAGCGCCGGGGCGACGTAGGCGAAGGAGTACTCGATCGGCTCGGTCACGCCCGTGACGAAGGAGGTCAGGCCGACCGAGAGCATCAGGCCGTAGATCTCCTTGCGCCGGTGCGGTTTGGCCGCGTGGGCCATCGCCAGGGCGGCGGCGGGCAGCGCGAACATCATGATGGGGAAGAAACCGGAGGTGAACTGGCCCGCCGTGGGGTCGCCGGCCAGGAAGCGCGGGATGTCGCCGTGGACGACGGCGCCGTCCGGTTTCGTGAAGTCGCCGAACTGGAACCAGACGAAGGTGTTCAGCAACTGGTGCATGCCGATCAGCAGCAGTGCGCGGTTGGCGAGACCGAAGATGCCCGCGCCCCACGCGTCCAGGTCGGCGAGGGTCTGGCTGAAGTCGTTGAAGGCCCGGCCGATCGGCGGCCACGCCCAGACCGCGATGACGGCGACCACCATGCCGACCAGGGCGGTGATCATCGGCACCAGACGGCGCCCGTTGAAGAAGCCCAGCCAGTCCACCAGTCTGGTGCGGTGGAAACGCACCCAGAGCCACGCCGACAGCAGGCCGATCAGGATGCCGCCCAGTACGCCCGGGTTCTGGTAGGTCGCCGCGGCCGCCTTGGCGGAGGTGAAGTCCACGCACTGGTTGCCGACCAGCACGGTCGGCAGCTTGCAGTCCTCCGGGAAGGCGTGCAGGACCTGGTAGAAGACGAGGAAGCCGACCACGGCCGCCAGCGCGGTCGAGCCGTCCGCCTTCTTCGCCATGCCGATCGCGACGCCGATGCAGAACAGCATCGGCAGACCGAGCGAGGAGTCCAGCAGCGCGCCGCCCGCCGCCGCGAAGACCTTGGCGACGTTGTCCCAGCCCAGGCCGTCCTTGCCGAAGACGTCCGGCTGACCGAGCCGGTTGAGGATGCCGGCGGCCGGGAGCACTGCGACCGGGAGCTGGAGCGAGCGGCCCATCTTCTGGAGGCCGCCGTAGAAGGTGTGCCACCACGCGGTCTGCGGGGCTGTGGCGCCTGCCGAACTCATCCTTCGCCCTCCGAGAGCAGTTGCCGGCCGCGGGCCCCCGGGGGGACCTTCGGGCAGGGCCAGGAACACCCGGGGCTCTTCCTGCGTTCATCGGAGTACACATATATTGGTGTAGACCACTTCGGGACGCAGGCCGCGAGCACCGGGAGCACGAACCCCGCTGATCGTCATCCTCGGACGGCGGTCCGGGGCATGCGCGCCGGAATGGGCCAAAAGTGGACTAACGTGGCATATCGCTCCGGATCGGGTCATGCTGGTCGCGCTGCCGGGCAGCACGACACGGCATGACGCGGTACGACCGTCGGCTGACCTCGCGTCAGCACCGAACCGGACCCATCACCCCCCGACCTCCGGCCGGGGACGGCAGCACAGCGCACGACGGCACCCGGCAGAGCAGCCGACGGGCCGAGACAGAGGGAGAAAGCAATGGCCAGCAAGGCTGAGAAGATCGTCGCCGGTCTCGGCGGCATCGACAACATCGAAGAGGTCGAAGGCTGCATCACCCGCCTGCGCACCGAGGTCAAGGACGCCTCCCTCGTCGACGAGGCCGCGCTGAAGGCCGCCGGCGCCCACGGCGTCGTCAAGATGGGCACCGCGATCCAGGTCGTCATCGGCACCGACGCCGACCCGATCGCCGCCGACATCGAGGACATGATGTGAGCTGAGCCCACCAGGCTCACCACCCCTCGGCCCGCCCGCCCCCGTGGCCGGCGGGCCGAGGCACGCCCGGACCCGGACGCGGCCCGGACGCACCCCGGGACACCGCCCGGACGCACCCCGGACACGGGCCGTACGGGCACGGCGCCACAGCCCCTCCGGGCGGCCCCCACCACCCGTTCGGACCCCCGCCGCCGCCCGTCCGGCCCCCGGCCACCGCCCGCCCCGGGCGCACCCGGGACTCCACGGGGCGTACCCGGACCACCCGCCGAAACCGGCTACGCTCGGTGCCTATGTCACGCATCGACGGCCGCACCCCCGACCAGCTCCGCCCCGTCACCATCGAACGGGGCTGGAGCAAGCACGCCGAAGGCTCCGTCCTCATCTCCTACGGCGACACCAAGGTGCTGTGCACCGCCAGCGTCACCGAAGGCGTCCCGCGCTGGCGCAAGGGCAGCGGCGAAGGCTGGGTCACCGCCGAGTACTCCATGCTCCCGCGCGCCACCAACACCCGCGGCGACCGGGAGTCCGTCAAGGGGCGGCTCGGCGGACGCACCCACGAGATCAGCCGGCTCATCGGCCGCTCGCTGCGCGCCGTCGTCGACCACCGGGCGCTCGCCGAGAACACCATCGTCCTCGACTGCGACGTCCTCCAGGCCGACGGGGGCACCCGCACCGCCGCGATCACCGGCGCCTACGTCGCCCTCGTCGACGCCGTCGCCTGGGCGCGTGACAAGAAGATCCTCCGCGCCAAGGGCCAGCCGATCACCAGCGGCGTCAGCGCCGTCAGCGTCGGCATCATCGACGGCGTCCCGATGCTCGACCTCCCGTACGAGGAGGACGTCCGCGCCGAGACCGACATGAACATCGTCTGCACCTCAGACGGCCGCTTCGTCGAGGTCCAGGGCACCGCCGAGGGCGCCCCGTTCGACCGCGCACTGCTCGACCAGCTCCTCGACCTCGGCACCCTCGGCTGCGCCGAACTCGACGAGATCCAGCGCAAGGCCCTCGGCTCCCTCGAAGGCTGAGGTCTCGGTTCCGCTTCGGTTCCCCGAAACCCCCGGGCTCCGGCCTCGGTCGCTGTACAGGCCGGGTCCGGAGCCCGTACGGTTCCCGCAGCACCCGGTTGCGGGAACCGTGCACCCTCGGCGCGCGTCCTTCCCTTCCGGAAACCCGCGCACCGAGGAGGACCGGATGCCCCAGAGCATCGCCCGCCCCACCATGCTCGCCGTGGCCGGCCTGATCGCCATCCTCCCGCTCAGCGCCGTGAGTTGCGCGGCCGCCCAGAAGGCGCTCGACTGCGGCAACACCGCGGTCAAGATCACCGGTGACATCACCGAGGTCAGCAACGCCTACAGCAACGCCAGCAACGACGCGGCCGCCGCCGGGCAGGCGCTGCAGAAGCTCAAGAACGACCTCGACCAGCTCGGGAAGAACTCCAAGGACACCGACGTCTCCCAGGCCATCACCGACCTCTCCACCCAGGTCGACAAGGTCCAGCAGGCCGTCAACAACAAGCAGGTGCCGGACCTCAAGCCGCTCGGCGACGCCGCCTCGAACCTCACCAAGGTCTGCACCGGCTGACGTCCGGTTAGGGTGGTTTCATGACCACCCGACTCATCCTCGCCACCCGTAACCAGAACAAGGTCGTGGAGCTCCGCGACATCCTCGGCAGCGCCGGCCTGGACGTCGAACTGGTCGGCGCCGACGCCTACCCGGAGATCCCCGACGTCCGCGAGACCGGCGTCACCTTCGCGGAGAACGCGCTCCTCAAGGCCCACGCCCTCGCCCGGGCCACCGGCCTGCCCGCCGTCGCCGACGACTCCGGCCTCTGCGTCGACGTCCTCAACGGCGCCCCCGGCATCTTCTCCGCCCGCTGGGCGGGCAAGCACGGCGACGACCGCGCCAACCTCGACCTGCTGCTCGCCCAGCTCTCCGACATCGACGCGGTCCACCGCGGCGCCCACTTCTTCTGCGCCGCCGCCCTCGCCCTCCCCGACGGCACCGAGCGGGTCGTCGAGGGCCGCCTCCTCGGCACCCTCCGCACCGAGCCGTCCGGCGACGGCGGCTTCGGCTACGACCCGATCCTCCAACCGCTCGGCGAGACCCGTACCTGCGCCGAACTGACGCCGGCGGAGAAGAACGCCATCAGCCACCGCGGCCACGCCTTCCGCGCCCTCGCCCCGGTGGTCCGGGACCTGTTGGGCTGACGGCACCGCAGGAACGGCGAAGGCCCGCCCCGGAGATCACTCCGGGGCGGGCCTTCGTTTCAAAGGCAAGTGCGGCCTGAGGGACTCGAACCCTCACGGGATTCCTCCCACGGGCACCTAAAACCCGCGCGGCTGCCGATTACGCCAAGGCCGCAAGGCCTTCAGTCTAGGGGCTTGTCGAGGGCGGGGACAGCGACATTCCCGGGCGGGATGCCGTCCCGGTCGCGGTGTGCGGCGGGCCGCTCCCGCCGGTTCTTGTTCCGTCCGCAGTAAGTGTCGGTGACGGCATGGCAGTTCGGGCAGAGCAGGCGGAGGTTCTCCGGCCTGTTGTCGGACCAGTCGCCGTTGATGTGGTCGACTTCGAGCGTGAGGGGTCGCCCCTGCCACACGGGGCCGGTGCCGCAGCCCGTGCACGACTCCGGCCGGCCGAGCTCGGCCAGGGCCAGGCGGATGCGCGAACCGGGCAGCCGTTTGGCTTCCCGGGGGCGCTGCACGAGGAGTTGCTCGGGCGGGATCCTGGCCGGGGAGCGCCTGCCCCGGTGGTGCGCCTGGCCGGTGAAGTGCGAGGTGTCGATGCCGAGCGCCCTGATCCGCCGGCCGATGTGCGCCTGGGTGCCCCCGGCCTGACGCAGGTGGAGGTGGCGCACCACCCCCGCCACGCTCTGCGAGACGGCGACGGCCTCTTCGAGGAGTTCGCGGGTGTAGACGCTTCCCGCCGGCCGGAAGTGCGACGTGTCGACGTCGAACTCGGTCAGTTTGAGGCGCAGGTACTTGCGGCGGTCCTTGTTCGGCTCCTTGCCGAGTGCGATCAGCATCTCGTCGAGCGAGGCGGCGGTCGCCGCGAGGTCCGTGAGCAGCTCGCGGGTGTATCTGGTGACTGGCATGGTTGTCCCCCTTCGGGCGTGTGGGCCCGTCCCCCGTGTGGGCGAACGACCGGCCGGTCGTCCGGTCACGGGCTCACCACCAGTACGTGGGGTAGCGGCGGTTGCGGAGGCGGGCGGCGGCGAGGCCGGTGAGGGTGAGGAGGGCGGCGGCGAGGGCCAGGAGCGGGAGGAAGTGGCGGGGGTCCGGTGAGGTGAGGGTGACGATGACGGCGGTCGCTGCGGCGGGGGAGTGCGGGGTGCGGGCGAGGGTCATGACGCCGAGGGCGAGGCCGCCGGCGATGGCGGCCGACCAGTAGGCGGGGGTGGTGAGGGCGAGGACGGCGTAGCCGGTGAGGGCGGAGAGCAGTTGGCCGCCGATGACGCTGCGGGGTTGGGCGAGGGGGAGGTCGGGGGCGCCGGCGATGAGGGCCATGGAGGCGGCGAGGGGTGGGATGAGCAGGGGGTGTTCGGTGAGGGTGCCGAGGGCGGCGAGGAGGAGCAGGGCGGTGACTGCGGTGGCCGTGGAGGCGAGGACGGCGGCGGCGGCGGGGCGGGCGGGGGCTCGGCTGGGGAGGGGCACGGCGGCGGCTTCCTAACGCTTGTCATTGACTTGTAGCGTTAGTTTGCTCGGCTTGGCTAGCGGATGGCAAGCCGCGTTACCGTTAGGTATGGGTATGGGCAGGGATGTGGTGGAGCACGGTGCGGTCGACGGGATGCCGGTCGACGGCGAGCACGTGGCGCTGGACCTGGTGAACAGCACCTTCATCCGGGGCGGCCTGCGCGGCCACCTGGTGGACGTGCTGGTGGAGCCGGCGGATCTGGCGGCCTGGGTGGAGCGGCATGCGGACGGGCTGGATCCGGCGAGCGCGCCGGCCGGGGAGCTGGGTCCGGCGGAGCTGGCGGCCTTCCGGGAGCTTCGGCGGGCGCTGCGGGCGGTGCTGACCGCGGTGGTGGCGGGCGAGCCGGCGGCGGAGCCGGACGTCGCGGTGGTGAACGAGGCGCTGCGGGCGGCTCCGGGGTGGGCGGAGCTGCCGCCGGGGGCGGTGGGGCGGGCGGTGCCGCGGAGTCTGGCGGGGGAGCGGGGGAGGGTGCTGCTGGCGCGGGTGGCGCAGGCGGCGGTGGAGTTGCTGACGGGGGACCGGCGGGGGTCGGTGAAGGCGTGTCCGGCGCCGGGCTGCATCCTCTTCTTCCTGCAGCAGCACGCGCGGCGGGCGTGGTGTTCGACGTCCTGCGGGACGCGGGTGCGGGTGGCCCGGCACAGCCGCCGACGTGCGGAGGAGTGAGCGCCGCGGCGATCCGGGACGTGGTCCGGAGGGGGGCCTGGCTGACCGTCGACAATCAGCCGTTCGACCGGCGATGTTGGGGAATTGATTACCAATTGGTACAGACCTATTGACCTATGTGGTTCAGACCACATAGCTTCAGCGCCAATCTGCTTTCCCCCACTGTGCGTGCTCCCCCACAGGCACGCGCCGGCACTCTGCCCGGAGGACCGAGTGTTGATCCGATCCACGGCTGAGCGGCGTCCCACCGCTGCTCGCCGTTCCACGAGCCCGGCGGCCCGCGCCGGCCTGGCCTCGCTGGCTGCCGCCGCCATGGCCGGCCTGCTGGTGGCCACGCTGGGCGCGGCGCCCTCCCAGGCGTCCGCCACCGTCGACAACGCGGCCTGTCGTCCGGACGGTCAGTACGCCACGCCCGGCGTCGACGTTCCGTACTGCAGCGTCTACGACACCAACGGCCGCGAGAAGATGGGCGCCGATCACCAGCGCCGCATCATCGGCTACTTCACCGGCTGGCGTACCGGCAAGGACGGCACCCCGCCGTACCTGGTGAGCGACATCCCCTGGGACAAGGTCACCCACCTCAACTACGCCTTCGGCCACGTCGGTTCCGACAACAAGCTGTCGGTCGGCACGGACAACGACAAGAACGAGGCCACCGGGATCTCCTTCCCCGGCGTGCCCGGCGCGGAGCTGGACCCGTCGCTGCCCTACAAGGGTCACTTCAACCTGCTGACCAAGTACAAGAAGCAGTACCCGAACGTCAAGACCATGATCTCGGTCGGTGGTTGGACCGAGACCGGCGGGTACTTCGGGGACGACGGCAAGCGCGTCAACTCCGGCGGCTTCTACTCGATGACCGTCAACCCGGACGGCAGCGTCAACCAGGCGGGCATCGACTCCTTCGCCACTTCGGCCGTCGACTTCATCAAGAAGTACGGCTTCAACGGCGTCGACGTCGACTACGAGTACCCGACCTCGATGAAGGACGCGGGCAACCCGCTGGACTGGCAGCTCGCCAACAGCAAGCGCGGTTCGCTGGCCAAGGGCTACGCCGCCCTGATGAAGACGCTCCGCGAGAAGCTGGACCGGGCGGGCGCCACCGACGGCAAGCACTACCTGCTCTCGGTCGCGGCCCCGTCGTCCGGCTACCTGCTGCGCGGCATGGAGACGTTCCAGATCGCGCAGTACCTGGACTACGTCAACATCATGTCGTACGACCTGCACGGCGCCTGGAACAAGTACGTCGGCCCGAACGCCTCGCTGTTCGACGACGGCAAGGACGGCGAGCTGGCGGCGGCCAACGTCTACGGCACCGGCCAGTACGGCGGCATCGGCTACCTCAACACCGACTGGTCGTACCACTACTTCCGCGGCGCGATGCCCGGCGGCCGGATCAACGTCGGTCTGCCGTACTACACCCGCGGTTTCAAGAACGTGGTCGGCGGCACCAACGGCCTCTGGGGCACCGCCTCGGCGACCACCTGCCCGGTCGGCTCCGGCCTGACCGCGTGCGGTGACGGCGCGGTCGGCATCGACAACATCTGGAACGACAAGGACGACGCGGGCAAGGAGTCCCCGGCCGGGTCGAACCCGATGTGGCACGCCAAGAACCTGGAGAAGGGCATCCTGCCCGACTACCTCTCCAAGTACGGCGTGAAGGACACCGCGCTGACGGGCACCTACGCCCGCAACTACAGCTCCGCCCTGGTGGCGCCGTGGCTGTGGAACGACGCCAAGAAGGTGTTCCTCTCCACCGAGGACGAGCAGTCGGTGGGCGCCAAGGCCGACTACATCGTCAACCAGGGCGCCGGCGGCGCGATGATCTGGGAGCTGGCCGGCGACTACAAGTGGGACGCGGCCGCGAACGGCGGCAAGGGCCAGTACGTCCCGGGCAACACGCTCACCTCGCTGATGTACGACAAGTTCAAGGCGGCCTCGCCGTACGGCGCGATCCGCTCGACGACGGCGCTGCCGCAGCAGACCCTGCCGATCGACGTGTCGTTCACCAACTTCGCGCTGGGTGACTCGAACTACCCGATCAACCCGAAGATCCACATCGTCAACAACTCGACGCTGACCCTGCCGGGCGGCACCGAGTTCCAGTTCGACTACAGCAACTCGGCCCCGGGCAACGCCAAGGACCAGTCCGGCTTCGGTCTGACGGTCATCAAGCAGGACCACACCGGGTCGGGCAACGTGGGCGGCCTCAAGGGCACCTACAACCGCGTGTCGGTCAAGCTGCCGGGCTGGCAGACGCTGGCGCCGGGTGCGTCGATCGACATGGACTTCACCTACTACCTGCCGGTCTCGACCCCGTCCAACTGGACGGTCAACGTGGGCGGCACGCTGTACGGCCTCAAGGGTGACCTGACCCGTGGTGCGGTGAACGGCGGCACGCCGACCCCGACCGTGACGCCCACCGTGACGCCCACCGTGACGCCGACGGTCACCCCGACCGTGACGCCCACCGTGACCCCGACCGTCACCCCCACGGTGACGCCGACCGTCACGCCGACCGTGACCCCGACCACCGGCACCTGCGCCGCTGCGCCGAGCTGGGACGCGGCCACCACCTACGCGACGCCGACCAAGGTGTCGTGGAAGGGCCACTACTACCAGAACAAGTGGTGGACCAAGGGCGACGACCCCGCCGCCAGCGGCGCGTGGGGAGTCTGGAGCGACCTCGGGGCCTGCTGATGACAGCGGTCTCCTGAGGTGAGAGACGGCGGTGGCGGTGCACCCGGTCGGGGGGTGCGCCGCCACCGCTGCGTCGTGCCCGGGGGCGCCCCCGGGGCCCGGCCCCCGGCCGCTACTTCTCGATGTCGCCGCGCATCCCGGCGAAGAGGGCCGCGGCCTCGGCGGGGGTGCTCTTCGGGAACAGGGCCACGCCCGCCGTGGAGGCGTCGGACCAGCCGCAGAGGACGTCGGTGGTGGGTGCCGCCGGAAGCTGCAGGCACTCCAGCGAGCCGCCGAGCGGGCCGGCCGCGTACGGGACGCCGGAGGTCGGGTCGCCGGTGGAGCCGTGCTGCTGGGCGTAGTCGATCAGACCGCGCCAGAGGTGCTCGCGGCGCTTGGCCGGGTCCTCGGGGACGTTGTCGACGGCGACCAGCAGGATCCGGCGGCCGGAGGTCTGTCCGGCGCGGTCGTAGTTCGCGACCACCAGGTGCATGCCGTCGCGCATCTCGCCCGGGTCGACGGGGACGTCGGAGACGGCGTCCGGGCCGGTGGCCCTGGCCAGTCCGCCGGCCGTCCGGGCCTCGACGACCTGGCGCTTGCCGGTCGGCGAGGTCGGCGCGGTCGGCTTGGCGGAGGCCGAGGACGGCGCGGTGGCGGTCGGCGGCGCGGTGGGCCGAGCGGTGGTCGGGGCGGCGGGCTGCCCGGCAGACGGGGTGCTCACGGGCTCGGTGGTCGGCCTGGTGGGCGGCGGCGGCACGGCACTGTCGTCGTTCTCCGGTCCGCAGGCGCTCAGTGCGAGGACGGCGGCGACCACGCCGACGACGGCGAGGCGGGTGACGGAACCGGATCTGGCGCTCTGCACGGCTCACTCCAGGGGCGTGGCGGGACCCGGGCGGCGGGCCCGGTGAAGCAGCACGCTAGGGCCCGCCGCGGACCGCCCGACAGGGCCTTCGCGGAGTGGGGACAGCACCGGGACGAGGCGGTGACGAAGCGGGGCCCCGCCGCGTCCCGGTGCGGTGCGCGGTCTCAGGCGGTCTCGACCTTGAGGTCGCGCAGCAGCTTGGCCACGTGGCCGGTCGCCTTGACGTTGTACAGGGCGTGCTCGACCTTGCCGTGCTCGTCGACGATCACGGTGGAGCGGATCACGCCGGTCACGGTCTTGCCGTACAGCTTCTTCTCGCCGAACGCGCCGTACGCCTCCAGGACCTTCTTCTCCGGGTCGGAGAGCAGGGTGACCTTGAGGTCCTCGGCCTCGCGGAACTTGCCGAGCTTCTCCGGCTTGTCCGGCGAGATGCCGATGACGTCGTACCCCGCGCCGGCGAAGACCTCCAGGTTGTCCGTGAAGTCGCACGCCTGCTTGGTGCAGCCGGGGGTGAGCGCGGCGGGGTAGAAGTAGACGATCACCTTGCGGCCGAGGTGGCCGGCGAGGGACACCTCGTTGCCGTCGGCGTCGGACAGGGTGAAGGCGGGCGCGGTGTCGCCGGGCTGGAGACGCTCACTCACGGGGTTTCTCCTGGTGCTGGACGGGCGGTCGTACCACGGCCAACTTACCCCCGTTGGTGGGTGGGGCCGCGCGGGGCCGCCCGTCAGCTGACACACTGGGTCAGTCGTAGGAGCAGGACAACATCAGTGAATGGGGTGGCCCGAGTGGGCGAGGCGAGCAGTACGGACAAGTCGGTGCGGACGACCGCTCAGATCGAGGCGGACATCTCCCGGACCCGCACCCAGCTGGCGGAGACCCTGGACGAGCTCGCCATGCGGGTCCACCCGACCACCATCTCCGCCCAGGTGAAGGCGAAGGCCGTGGCCACGGTCGAGGAGAAGGCCGGCCGGGCGTACGTGGCGGCCAGCGGGCTGGTCGAGCAGGCCCGGGCGCAGTTCGTGGACGAGAAGGGCCGGCCGCGCAAGGAGCGGATCGTCCCGGCCGCGCTGGTCGGCGTCGGCCTGGTGCTGCTGGTCGCCTCGGCCCGCAAGCGCCGCAAGGGCTGAGCGGGGCCGGGAGGCCGATCGACGTGGGCCGGGCACGGTTGTGCCCGGCCTCCCGCTTGTCGGGCTGCCGCCCTGCCGGGCCGACCTCACACGGCGCGCCCGGGAGCGGTACCTTCGGGATCGTGAGTACGAACGACGAACCGACCCAGCTGTCCCGTTCCGCCGTGAGCGACGTGCCGCGTCACGACCGGCTGGGCGAGAAGCTGCCGATCAAGATGCTGCACGACCGGGTGCTGGTGAAGACCGAGATCGGCGAGGGCGAGCGGCGCTCGACCGGCGGCATCCTCATCCCGGCCACCGCGGAGCTGTCCAAGCGCTGCGCGTGGGCGGAGGCCGTCGCCGTGGGGCAGAGCGTCCGCTCGGTGGAGCCGGGGGACCGGGTGCTGTACGACCCGGAGGACAAGCTGGAGGTCGAGGTGCGCGGCGCGACCTACGTGCTGCTGCGCGAGCGGGACCTGCACGCGGTGGCCGCGATGCGTTTCGGCGACACCGAGGGATCGACCGGGCTGTACCTGTGAACCCCTGACCTGCGAACTTCTGACGCGGAGCACCCGATGCGGAGCACCCGACGCGGAGCCCCTGACACGGGGTCCGCGGCGCGGGGCTCCGGACGGGGGGCTCCGGGCGGGCCGTCACGCCGTGGGCGTGGCGGCCCGCTGTGCTGTTCGGGGCCGGTTCCCGCCGGAGGGGAGTCGGCCGGAGGAGCGGCCCGTCAGGCGGGTGGCCGGTCGGCGGGCGGCGGGGTGTCGGGCTGGGGCCGGCCGGTCGTGGTGGGGGGATGTCCGGTCGCGGGCGGCGCGGTCGTGGCCGGCCCCTGGGTGGGCGGTGCGGTCGGTTTGGGCTGCTCGGTGGGCCGGTCCGTGGTGGGTCGGGCGGTCGGCGAGGACTGTGACGGCTCGGGTTCCCGGGTGGTCGGGGTGATCATGGTCGGCTGGGCGGGTTCGGTGGTGGGCTGCCCGGGTTCCTCCGTCGGCCGGGTGGTGGCGGTGGGCCGCTTGGGAGGGGTGGGCACGGACTGTCCGGGGCCGGTGCCGCCCGCGCCGCCGGTGCCGCCGCTTCCGCCCGTGGTGTCGGTCCCACCGGTTCCGCCGGTCCGGCCGGGTGCGGTGTCGGCGGAGGGCGACGGCGAGGCCGAGGCCGAGGCGGTGGCGGTGAAGGTGGGGGTCGGGCTGCCGGTGGGCCTGGTGTTGCCGCCGCTGGGCCGGAGGTCGAAGGACTGGACGACGGTGCCGTCCAGGACCTCGCTCATGTAGGCGGTCCAGATCTCGGTGGGGAAGGCGCCGCCGTTGATCCGGGTGTAGCCGGCGGTGCCGGCCAGGGGTTCCTTGGCGTGGGTCTTCGGGTTCTCCCGGAAGAGGCCGACGGTGGTGGCGAGTTCGGGGGTGTACCCGGCGAACCAGGCGGACAGGTTGGAGTCGGTGGTGCCGGTCTTGCCGGCGGCGGGCCGGCCGAGGTCGAGGGCGGCGGCGCCGGTGCCGCGCGGGCTGACGACGTCGCGCAGGACGTCGGTGACGGCGTCGGCGGTGCCCCGGTCGACCGCCGTGGTGGGTGCGTGCTCCGGCATCCTGGGGACGTCGACGGAGCCGGAGCCGGCGTTGACGCGTTCGAGGGCGCTCACCGACCAGGGGGTGTACGCCTCGCCGTGGTTGGCGAGGGCGGCGTAGACGCCGGCCAGGTCGAGGGCGCTGGGGGTGGCGGTGCCGAGGGTCATCGAGGTGTTGGCGGGGTCCAGGCCGGGGACGTCGTCGGGGATGCCGAGTCGCAGGGCGGTGTCCCGGACGTGGGCGAGTCCGGCGTCGACGCCCTCCTGCGCGTACACCGAGTTGACGGACTTGACCATGGCCTGGCGCAGGCTGATGGAGCCGTAGTCGATGTCGTCCTCGTTGGGCGGCGCGTACGGGGTGGGGCCGTCGGTGACGGGGCGTTCGCTGGTGCCGTCGTAGTGGGTCTCGGTGGTGATGGGGAGCCCGTCGTCGCTGCTGCGGCCGGAGGTGAGGCCGGCGGCGAGGTCGATGGGCTTGAAGGTGGAGCCGATCTGGTTGTCCTGGCGCAGCGCGTCGTTGTAGGGCTGTTTGGCGTAGTCGGGCCCGCCGTAGGCGGCGACGACGCGGCCGGTCCCGGGTTCGACGGAGGCGCCCGCGACCCGGACGTCGGTGTCGGTGTCGGGTCGGGCGGTGGGGTCGAGCTCGTCGGTGAGCTGTTCCTGGACGGCCCGCGCGAAGGCGTCCTGCTTCTCCTGGTCGAAGGTGGTGGTGATGCGCCAGCCACCGGCCTTGAGGGTGGGGGTGTCGATGATGCGGTGGGAGATCAGGTAGTTGTCGGCGACGCCGACGAGGTAGCCGGCCTGGCCGCGGAGTCCGCTGGTGGGCTGGGGGTCGACCGGGTCGGGGAAGGCGACGGCGGCGCGGTCGACGGCGGTGAGGAAGCCGAGCTGGACCATGCCGTCGAGGGTGTAGTGCCAGCGGGCGACGGCCCTCTCGCGGTTGGCGGGGGTGGCGGTCTTGACGTCGTAGGCGCTGGGTGCCTGGAGCAGGGCGGCGAGGTAGGCGCTCTGGGGGAGGGTGAGCTGGGAGACGTCGACGCCGTAGTAGGCGCGGGCGGCGCTCTGGATGCCGTAGGCGCCGCGGCCGAAGTAGCTGGTGTTGAGGTAGCCGGTGAGGATCTCGTCCTTGTCGCGCTGCTGGTCGACCTTGAGGGCGATGAAGAGTTCGCGGCCCTTGCGTTCGATGGTCTGGGTCTGGGTGAGGTAGTAGTTCTTGACGTACTGCTGGGTGATGGTGGAGCCGCCCTGCATGCCCTTGCCGGTGAGGGTGTTCCAGCCGGCCCGGACCATGCCCTTCAGGTCGATGCCCCGGTTCTGGTAGAAGGTGCGGTCCTCGGCGGCGACGACGGCGTGCCGGGTGTCGACGGGGATCTGTTCGATCGTCACGTCGGTGCGGTTGACGGCTCCGGTGCGGGCGATCTCGGTGACGCCGTCGGCGTAGAGGTAGATGTTGCTCTGGGCGACGGCGTGGGCGTTGGGGTCGGGCACGGGGACGATGACGTAGAGCACGGCGAAGGCGCCGACGGCGAGCAGCAGGACGGCGGTGAGGGCGCCGAGGATGACCCGCCAGGTGGGCAGGAGCCGCCGCCAGAACGGCAGGGCGCGGCGGGCCTCGCGGCGGGCGGCCCGTCTGGCCTGGCGGCGGGTGCTCAGGGTCATGCCGAGATTATGTGCTATTTGATCGTCGATCAGGTGCTGACCGGGCGTCGGTCGGGTGCCGGAAAAACCGGGTGCGGCGGGTGGTTCGCGGCGGTACGGTGAAAGGTGCAAGCCATATGGCGCACCTGGTTCCGGCGTACGTGTTCCGCGTTCCGGCCCGGTGCGGTTCCGGTCGAGCTCCGCCGCCCGGCCCGGTACCCCCGGGGGACGGTGGTCGGGGCGGGTTCGGCGTGCGCCGGTGCGGTTCGGCACCGCCCTGCACTCTGATTTGTCGACAAGGAGACAATATGCAGAAGGCTGTTCCCGTGGCGCCCCGCGCCACCCACCCGCCCGATCCCGACGGCACCCCCGCGGGCGGCGCGGCGCGCCTCTACGCGGCGATCGCCCGCGGCGCGTTCCGCCGCTTCTCCACCTACCGCGCCGCCACGCTGGCCGGCGCCTTCACCAACACCGTCTTCGGCTTCATCCTCGCCTACACCTTCCTCGCCCTCTGGCAGGCCCGGCCCGGCCTCGGCGGCTACGACCAGAGCGCCGCCGTCACCTACATCTGGGTCAGCCAGGCGCTGCTGGTCACGGTCGCCGTCTGGGGCGGCGGCTTCCAGGACGACGTCCAGGAGCGGTTCCGCAGCGGCGACATCGCCGTCGACCTGTACCGTCCGGTGGACTTCCAGGGCTGGTGGCTGGCCACGGACCTCGGCCGGGCCGCCTTCCACCTGCTCGCCCGCGGCGTCCCGCCGCTGCTGGCCGGCGCCCTGGTCTTCCACACCCGGATGCCCGAGGCCCCGCTGACCTGGGTGTTCTTCCTGATCTCCGTCCTGCTCGCGGTGGTGGTCAGCTTCGGGCTGAGGTTCCTCGTCTCGCTCACCGGCTTCTGGCTGCACGACTCCGAAGGGGTGCGCGCGGTGATGCTGGTGGTGGCGATGTTCTTCTCCGGGATGCTGCTGCCGATCGGGCTCTTCCCCGGAGTGCTCGGCGAGGTCGCCCCCGTGCTGCCCTGGGCCGCGCTGGTGCAGGTGCCGACCGACGTCTTCCTGGAACGGTCGACCGGTACCGGCCTGCTCGGCGCGTTCGGCTTCCAGCTGGCCTGGGCGCTGGTGCTGCTCGCGGCCGGCCGGCTGTTCCAGCTGCTCGCGACGCGCAAGGTGGTGGTCCAGGGTGGCTGAGCCGACCACGTCCCTCCCGGGCGCCGCGGCCAGGGACACCGTGATCCGGGAGGCAGTGACCCGGGGTGCCGACCTCGGCGACGTCACCCGCGACACCCCGGCCGCCCGTACGGCGTGGGCGCTGCGCTCCTGGTGGCTCACCGCCGCCATGTGGACCAAGGCGATCATGTCCTACCGGGCGTCCTTCGTCCTGATGCTCGGCGCCAACGTCGTGGTCACCTTCCTCGACTTCGCCGTGGTGATCCTGATGTTCCGGCACACCGACACGCTCGGCGGCTGGACCCTGGCCGAACTCGGCTTCCTCTACGGCACCTCCACGCTCGCCCTCGGCCTGGCCAACCTGTTCGTCGGCTCCATCGACGCGCTCGGCGAGCGGATCCGGGCCGGCACGCTGGACACCATGCTGGTCCGGCCCGCGCCCGCGCTGGCCCAGCTCTGCGCCGAGCGGTTCTCGCTGCGCCGGCTCGGCCGGCCGCTCCAGGCGGTGGCGGTGCTCGGCTGGGCGGTGGCCGCGCTGGACGTCCACTGGACCTGGGACCGGATCCTGCTGGTGCCCGTCCTGCTGATCTGCGGCACCCTCATCTTCGCGGCCGTCTTCATCGGCTTCGCCAGCCTCCAGTTCTGGTGGGGCGAGGCCAAGGAGCTGCAGAACTCCTTCACCTACGGCGGCGCCACCCTGCTGCACTACCCGCCGACGATCTTCGCCAAGGAGCTCGTCGCCGGTGTCGTCTTCGGCGTGCCGCTGGCCTTCGTCAACTGGCTGCCCGCGTTGCGGATCCTCGACAAGCCCGATCCGCTCGGCCTGCCGACCGCCTTCCAGTTCGCCTCCCCGCTGGCCGCCGCGCTCGGCCTGGCCGCCGCCGGGCTCGCCTGGCGGGCGGGCCTGCGCGCCTACCGCGGCGCCGGCAGCTGAACCAGGCCGCCGGACCGGGCAGTCGATCCCGTCGGCCGAACGCGCCGTACGCGCCGGGCCCGGCAGCCGAACCCCACCCCCGTTCTGAGGACATCCCCCATGGCACTGATCGAACTCGACGACGTCCGCCGCACCTTCACCGTCCGCGCCAAGGTCGGCCGGCTCCGGCGGGAGAAGCGCGAGGTGCGCGCCGTCGACGGGCTGAGCTTCACCGTCCGGGCCGGCGAGTGCGTCGGCTACATCGGCCCCAACGGCGCCGGCAAGTCCACCACCATCAAGATGCTCACCGGCATCCTCGTCCCCACCGCCGGGCGGCTGCGCGTCGCCGGCGTCGACCCGGCCCGCGAGCGGGTCGCCCTGGCCCGCCGGATCGGCGTCGTCTTCGGACAGCGCACCACCCTCTGGTGGGACCTCCCGCTGCGCGACTCCTACGAACTCGCCCGCCGGATCTACCGCATCCCCGAGCACCGATATCGGGCCAACCTGGAACGCTGCGTCGAACTGCTCGACCTCGGGGCGCTGCTCGACACCCCCGTCCGGCAGCTCTCGCTCGGTCAGCGGATGCGCGGCGACCTCGCCGCCGCCCTGCTGCACGACCCGCAGGTGCTCTACCTCGACGAGCCCACCATCGGCCTGGACGTGGTCAGCAAGGGCAAGGTCCGCGAGTTCCTCCGCGAGGTCAACCGTGACCGGGGCACCACCGTGCTGCTCACCACCCACGACCTCACCGACATCGAGCAGCTCTGCGACCGGGTCATGGTCATCGACCACGGCCGGGTGGTGTACGACGGCGGGCTGGACGGGCTGCACGCGGCCGGCGAGAGCGAGCGGACCCTGGTGGTCGACCTCGCCGAGGCCCGTCCGCCGATCGAGGTGGCGGGGGCCCGGGTGGTGCGGGTCGAGGGCCCGCGCCAGTGGCTGGCCTTCCCGGCGCAGCAGAGCGCGGCCCCGATCGTCGCCGCCGTGGCCGAGCGGTACCCGCTGGTCGACCTGTCGGTGCGCGAGCCGGCCATCGAGGACGTGATCGCCCGGATGTACGCGGAGGTCGCGATCGGCTGACCGTGACGTGACCGGCCCGTGGGCCTCCCCACGGGCCGGTTCGCGGGCCGGTTCGCGGGGCGGTCACGGGGGGCGGGCGCTCGACCGTACGTTCCGCCGCCCGTGCGCGCGTTCCTCTCCCGTCACCTGTCCGGGTGGCGGTCGTGACTCCGTGCCGCACAGCCGAGTTGACCTTGCATCGCCGGGCGGACCGTGGTCCGCCCGGTGCATGCTCGGCGATTAGCGCACCGGAGGGGCAGCGCCCGATGACCGTACCCGACGTGACCGTGGTGATCGCGGTCTACAACACCATGCCGTACCTGATCGCCTGCCTGGACTCGTTGGTCCGGCAGACCATCGGGCACGTGCGCATGGAGGTGGTCGCGGTCGACGACGGTTCGACGGACGGCGGAGGCGCCGTGCTCGACGACTACGCGGCCCGCCACCCCGGGCTGTTCCAGGTCGTCCACCAGGCCAACTCCGGCGGCCCGGCGGCCCCGACCAACCGGGGTCTGGCGCTGGCCCGGGGCCGGTACGTGCTCTTCCTCGGCGCCGACGACTGGCTCGGCGGCGAGGCGCTGGAGCGGATGGTGGCCGCCGCGGACGACTGGGAGTCGGACGTGCTGATCCCCAAGCAGATCGGGGTCAACGGGCGGCTGGTGCCGCAGGGCATCTTCGGCGGGACCTCCCCCTCGGTCGGCTTCGAGGACTCCGCGCTGGCCTGGGCGCTCGCCGACACCAAGCTCTTCCGGCTGGACCTGATCCGGCGCCACAACCTGGCCCGCAAGGAGGAGCTCAAGGTCTACTCCGACCAGCCCTTCACCCTCGCCGCGTGCCTGCGGGCCCGCCGGATCTCCGTCCTCGCCGACTACGACTACTACTTCCTGGTGCTGCGCGAGGACCGGGGCAACGTCACCCAGCGGGCCGGCGCGCTGGACCGGATCCGCGGCGTCGCGGCGGTGCAGTGGGTGGCGGCCGAGCTCGCCGCCCCCGGCGGCCAACTGGACGCGATCAAGGCGCGGCACTTCGGCTGGGAGGTCCCGCAGCTGCTGCAAGGCGACTTCCTGCGGCTCGACGAGGGGCTGCAGGGCGAGATCTGCGGCGGCGTGGGCGACCTGGTCCGGCAGTTCGGCGCCCGCGAGGTGTACCACCGGATCACCGTGTCCGACCGGCTGCGCCTCGAACTCGCCGCCGCCGGCCGGGTGGACGCGGTCCGCGAGCTGATCGCGTACGAGGCGGAGCACGGCGATCCGCCGGTGGTGGCGGACGGGCGGCAGCGCTACGCCGGGTACCCGGCGTTCCGGGACGGCGGTCCGGGACTGCCGGACGACCTGTTCCTGCTCGGGGAGGAGCCCGCGCCCGACGAGGCGCCGCAGCTCCGGCTCGTGCAGCAGCTCTGGCGCGGCGCCGTACCGGTCCAGGTGCGCCGCCGGCTTCGCCGTTACCCGGCCTGGCGCCGGTTCGCCGAGTCGGTGGCCGCCCCGGCCGCGGACCGGCCGGAAGGGGGACGGGGATGAGCCCGCTGGACATCCGCCCGACGGCCGGCGTGCCGCTCGACATCTGCGTGGTCGGCCTCGGCAAGCTCGGGCTGCCGCTCGCCGTCCAGTTCGCCGCCATGGGGCACC
Organism: Streptomyces sp. BE20; assembly: GCF_036322525.1. Lineage (NCBI taxonomy): Bacteria > Bacillati > Actinomycetota > Actinomycetes > Kitasatosporales > Streptomycetaceae > Streptomyces > Streptomyces sp. BE20. The sequence continues at coordinate 130,409 of NZ_JAQYWW010001134.1, forward strand.
GGGTGACCGGAGCCGACGTCGCCCCACCGGTCGTCGAGGCCGTGAACCTGGGCAGGCCCCCGTTCCCCCGCGAGGCGGGGCTGGACGAGGCGCTCAAGCGGGTGGTGGCCGAGGGCCGGCTGTCCGCCACCACCGACACCACCGCCGCGGTCGCCCGGTCGGAGGCCGTCGTCCTGGTGGTCCCGCTGGTCACCACCGCCGAGGGTGAGCCGGACTTCACGCTGCTGGACGCGGCCACGGACGCCGTCGCCGCCGGGCTGCGCCGGGGCACCCTGGTCAGCTACGAGACCACCCTGCCGGTGGGCGTGACCCGGGGCCGCTGGGCGCCGCGCCTGGCCGCCGGATCGGGGCTGGTCCCGGGTCGGGACTTCGCGCTGGTGTTCAGCCCCGAGCGGGTCCGCACCGGCCGGGTCTTCGCGGACCTGCGCCGCTACCCCAAGCTGGTCGGCGGGATCGACCCGGCCGCCACCCGGCGCGGCGCCGAGTTCTACCGGGCGGTGCTGGACTTCGACCCGCGCCCCGACCTGGCCCGGCCCAACGGCGTCTGGGAGCTGGAGTCGGCCGAGGCCGCCGAGTTCGCCAAGCTCGCCGAGACGACCTACCGGGACGTCAACATCGCGCTCGCCAATCAGTTCGCCCGGTACGCGGACCGGGTCGGGGTGGACTTCGCGGCCGTCGCCGACGCCTGCAACTCCCAGCCGTTCAGCCATCTGCACCGGCCGGGTGTCGCGGTCGGCGGGCACTGCATCCCGGTGTACCCGCGGCTCTACCTGTGGAACGACCCCTCGGCGACGGTGGTTCGGGCGGCGCGGGCGGCCAATCTGGAGATGCCGGAGTACGCGGTCGGCGTGCTGGACGGCGCGCTGGCCGCGGGTGGGGGTGCGGGCGCGCGGCCGGGTGGCGAGGCGGGCGGCGGCGCGGCGCCGGGCGTCGGCGGGGTGGCCGGACAGGGGGTGCTGGTGCTCGGCGCGGCGTACCGGGGCGGCGTCAAGGAGACGGCGTACTCGGGGGTGTTCCCGCTGGTCGAGGCGTTGCGGGCGGCCGGCGCCCACCCGTACGTGTCCGATCCGCTGTACCGGGCGGAGGAGCTGGCCGCGCTCGGCCTGCCTCCCCACGAGGGCGAACCGGTGGTGGCGGCGGTGCTCCAGGCCGACCACCCCGAGTACCGCGAGCTGGAGCCCGCCGACCTGCCGGGCGTCCGGGTGCTGCTGGACGGGCGGCGGTGCACCGATCCGGACCGGTGGGCCGTGGGCGGAGTACGCCGGATCGTCCTCGGGGGCGCGTGACGAGCTCCCGAGCAGGGGGGGTCGCACCACGGACCCGGCGCACGTTTACCGGGCACGCCGTCCGCTCGCGCCGGGTAACGGGCAGACTGGCGGGGTGAGCGACGAAGCCTTGAGCGGAACGGGCCCCGGGGTCCGGTTCACCGCGGCCGACGAAGAGAAGACACGCGGCGTCCGCCGGATGAAGACCATCGCGACCGGCCTGCTGGCCTTCGCGACCCTGGTCTTCGCCCTGGCGACCTGGGCGGAGTCGGCCGGCGCCGGCGCCTGGGCCGGGTACGTGGCGGCCGCCGCCGAGGCGGGCATGGTCGGCGCGCTGGCCGACTGGTTCGCCGTGACCGCGCTGTTCCGGCGGCCGTTCGGCCTGCCGATCCCGCACACCGCGATCATCCCGACCAAGAAGGACGCGTTCGGCCGCTCGCTCGGCGACTTCGTCGGAGAGAACTTCCTCTCCGGCCAGGTCGTGCGCGGCCGGCTCGCGGCGCTCGGCATCGCCCGCAGGCTCGGGGAGTGGCTGGCCGCCCCCGGCAGCGCCGAGCGGGTCACCAAGGAGGCCTCGGCGGCGCTGCGCGGCGTGCTCGCGGTGCTCCGCGACGACGACGTGCAGGCGGTCGTCGCCGAGGCGGTGACCAGACGCGCGGCGGCCACCTCGGTCGCCGAGCCCGCCGGCCGGATGCTCGGCAAGGTGGTCGCGGACGGCGGGCACCACGGGGTGGTCGACCTGATCGCGGTCCGGGCGCACGACTGGCTGGCCGAGAACCACGCCGAGGTGGTCGACCGGGTGACCCAGAAGACCCCCGGCTGGACGCCGAAGTTCATCGACCATCAGGTCGGCGAGCGGGTCTACAAGGAGCTGATGCGGTTCGTCACCGACATCCGGGACGACCAGGAGCATCCGGCGCGCGGCGCGATCGACAACTTCCTCGCCGACTTCGCCACCGAGCTGCAGACCGACCCGGAGACCATCGCCCGGGTCGAGCGGGCCAAGGCCGACCTGCTGGCCCGCCCCGAGGTCCAGGACCTGATCGCCTCCACCTGGGCCGCCGTCCGCTCGCTGGTGATGAACGCCGCCGAGGACGAGGAGAGCGAGCTGCGCCGGCGCATCCGCGAGGGCGTGCGGACCTTCGGTGCGCGCCTCGCGACGGACGCGAAGCTCCAGGCCAAGGTGGACGGCTGGCTCCAGGACGCCGCCCAGTACCTGGTCGACACCTACCGGACCGAGATCACGTCGATCATCTCCGAGACGGTGGCGGGCTGGGACGCGGACGACGCCTCCCGCAAGATCGAGGCGAACGTCGGCCGGGACCTCCAGTTCATCCGGATCAACGGCACGGTGGTCGGCGCCCTGGCCGGCCTGGTGATCCACACGGCTGCGGTGGCCCTCGGCGGGTGAGCCGGGCGCGGCGTCCGAGGGCGCGCGGGGTGGCAGGGCGGCTCGTCGTCGCGGGTCGGCCGCCGCGCCCCGCCGGGCCCGGCGGGGGAAGCCTGCCGGGCACCCGCCGCGGTGCTCTGCCTATCCTTGCGTGCACCGCTTGATACACGCGTAGAGGAAGAAGGGCACCACCGTGGTCCAGCCGGACGGAAGTCGGATCGGAACCCCCAGCAACACGGGCGGAGGACGCTCGATCGAAGCGTTCATCGCCGGAATGCCCAAGGCGGAGCTGCACGTCCACCACGTCGGGTCGGCCTCGCCGCGCGTGGTCGCCGAGCTTGCCGCCCGCCACCGCGGCCAGGCGAAGGTGCCGACCGACCCCGAGGCCCTCGCCGAGTACTTCACCTTCACCGACTTCGCGCACTTCATCGAGGTCTACCTGAGCGTCGTGGACCTGATCCGCGACGCCGAGGACGTCCGCGCCCTGACCTACGGCGTCGCCGAGGACATGGCCCGGCAGAACATCCGGTACGCCGAGCTGACCGTCACCCCGTACTCCTCGGTCAGCCGGGGCATCCCCGACGTCGCCTTCATGGAGGCCATCGAGGACGCCCGGGTGCGCGCCGAGAAGGACCTCGGCGTGGTGCTCCGCTGGTGCTTCGACATTCCCGGCGAGGCCGGTCTGGCCGCCGCGGAGGAGACCGCCCGGCTCGCCGTCGACCTGGCCCCCGAGGGCCTGGTCAGCTTCGGCCTCGGCGGCCCGGAGATCGGGGTGCCGCGCCCGCAGTTCAAGCCGTACTTCGACCGGGCGCGCGCGGCCGGCCTGCGCAGCGTCCCGCACGCCGGGGAGACCACCGGTCCGGAGACGGTGTGGGACGCGCTGCGGGAGCTCGGCGCCGAGCGGATCGGCCACGGCACCCAGGCGGTCGGGGACCAGGCGCTGCTCGACCACCTCGGCGAGCACCGGATCGCGCTGGAGGTCTGCCCGACCTCCAACATCGCCACCCGGGCGGTGGCGCGGATCGAGGAGCACCCGATCAGGCGGATGGTCGACGCGGGCCTGCTGGTCACCGTCAACAGCGACGACCCGCCGATGTTCGGCACCGACCTGAACACGGAGTACGCGGTGGCGGCCCGGTTGCTCGGACTGGACGAGGGCGGGGTCGCCGGACTGGCGCGGAACGCGGTGGAGGCCTCCTTCCTGGATCCGGCCGGCAAGGCCCGGCTGACCGGTGAGATCGACTCCTACCTGGCGGGCTGGCGCCGGGGCTGACCCGCGCGCCCCCGCTCTCCGAGGCCCCGCCGGCGACCCGCCGGCGGGGCCTTCCGCGTCGTCACCCTCCCGGTGGACGGTGAATGGCGCCACGGAGTGGTGCCAAAATACCTCGACATGGCGCCATCGGTGTGCCATTCTCGTGCCATGGACCTCACGCCGTACGTCGACAACCTCCGGCGCGAGCTCGCCGCCGCCGCGGGTGCGGGCGGGGACGAAGCCCGGGCTCTGGCCGAGCGCCTGACCCTGCCGCTGGAGTCGGCCGCCCGGCTCACCCTGCTCCACGCCCTCTCCGCCGCCATGGGGGAGGTCACCCGGGAGCTGGCGCCGGGCTCGGTGGACGTCCGGCTGCGCGGACTGGACCCGGAGTTCGTCGTGACGGCGCCGTCGGCGGCGGAGCCCTTCCACGGGCCCGGGCCGGAGGGGCCGCTTCCGCCCGTGCCGCCGGCCGTCGCGGCCGGGGGTCCGTCCGGCGCCGCGGCGCCGGATCCGGGCGACGACGCCGGCACCGCCCGGATCAACTTCCGGCTCCCGGCCCACCTCAAGGCCCGGGTGGAGGAGGCCGCCGGACAGGAGACCCTCTCGGTCAACGCCTGGCTGGTACGGGCCGTCGCCGCCGCGCTGGAGCCGGGGCGGCCGACCCGGCCCGAGGGGCAGAGCCGGCGCGACACCGGCCAGGCCTTCACCGGCTGGGTCCGCTAGCCGCAGGCCGCCAACCGCCGGCCGCCAACCGCCGTCCGTCCGTCACCCACCACCGGTCCACCCGCCACCCACCACCCGCCGCCCGTCACCGGTCCACGCGTCGCCGTCGCCCCGGTGCTGCTCGGTGCTGCCCGGCGCTGCCCGGTGCCGGCGTCGAGTCGGCCCACAGCGCCGTCCGGACCGTCGAACCGGTCCGTGGCCGGGTCGCCCCGCCGGACCGCCGTGGGCGACCGCACGATCCGACCGTCCTGACCCGCCGTCGCCGTCCCTGATGCGGAGAGAGCGTGACCGCCATGCCCTTAACGTCCACCGAGTCCGCGCCGCCCCCCGCGATCGCCGCGGTCGGCCTGACCAAGGCCTACGGAGGGAGGACCGTCCTCGACGGCATCGACCTGACCGTGCCGGAGGGCACCGTGTTCGCCCTGCTCGGGCCGAACGGCGCCGGCAAGACCACCGTGGTGGAGATCCTCTCCACCCTCGTCCCGGCCGACGCCGGGGCCGTCCGGGTGGCCGGCCACGACCTGGTCCGGGAGTCCGACGGGGTCCGCGCCGCGATCGGTGTCACCGGCCAGTTCTCGGCGGTGGACAACCTGCTCACGGCCGAGGAGAACCTGCTGCTGATGGCCGACCTGCACCACCTCCGCCGTCGGGAGGGGCGGGGGCGGGCGGCCGGGCTGTTGCGGCGCTTCGACCTGACGGAGGTGGCCGGGAAGCCGGTCGCCACCTTCTCCGGCGGCATGCGCCGCAAGCTCGACCTCGCCATGACCCTGGTCGGCGACCCCCGGATCATCTTCCTCGACGAGCCGACCACCGGGCTCGACCCGCGCAGTCGCCGGACCATGTGGGAGCTGATCGAGGGGCTGGTCCAGGAGCAGGGGGTCACCGTCCTCCTGACCACGCAGTACCTGGAGGAGGCCGACCGGCTCGCCGGTCGGATCGCCCTCCTCGACGGCGGCCGGATCGTCGCGGAGGGCACCGCCGAGGAGCTCAAGCGGCGCATCCCCGGCGGCCACCTGCGCCTGCGCTTCGCGGCCCCGTCCGACCTCAGGGCGGCAGCGGCCCTGTTCGACTACGCCAGCCCCGACGCCGAGGCGCTCACGCTCTCGATCCCCGGCGACAACTCGGTCGTCACGGTGAAGGCCGTCCTCGACATCCTGGACAGCGCCTCCGTCCGCGCCGAGTCGCTCACCGTCCACACCCCCGACCTCGACGACGTCTTCCTCACCCTCACCGCGGAGGGCGCCCGATGAGCACGACCTCCTACGCCGTCAGCGACTCCCTGACGATGCTGCGGCGCAACCTCAAGCACGCGCGGCGGTACCCGTCGCTGACCTTCGCGGTCGTGCTGATGCCGGTGATGATGCTGCTGCTCTTCAACTACGCCTACGGCGGTGCGCTGGGTGTCGGCATCGGCGGCGGCGAGTACATCGACTACGTGACGCCCGGCATCGTGCTGATGGCGGCGACGTCCGGGGCGCTGGTGACGGCGGTCGGCGTCTGTGTCGACAAGACCGAGGGCATCGTCAACCGGTTCCGGACGATGGCGATCTCGCGGGCGGCGTTCCTGACCGGGCACGTGGTCGGCAGCCTGATCCAGACCGTGCTGGGCCTGCTGCTCGTCCTCGCCGCCGCCTTCGCGATGGGCTTCCGGCCCGACGCCACGCCGGTGGAGTGGCTGGCCGCGGGCGGACTGCTGGTCTTCGTCATCCTCGCCCTGACCTGGTTGGCGGCCGGGATCGGTCTGGTCGCCAAGACGCCCGAGAGCGCGAGCAACCTGCCGATGCCGCTCCAGTTCCTGCCTTTCGTGGGCAGCGCCATCGTCCCGCCGGAGTCGATGCCCGCCGCCCTGCGGTGGTTCGCCGAGTACCAGCCGTTCACCCCGGTCATCGAGACCCTGAGGGGTCTGCTGATGGGTACCGCCATCGGTGCGAGCGCGCTCGCCGCCCTGGCCTGGTGCGTCGCCCTCACCGGGGTCGGCTACCTCTGGGCGCGCGCCACCTTCCGCCGGCCGCCGAGGCGGTAGCGCGGCCCCGGCGGTGCCCGGCCGGGTCCGGAGCGGCCGGGTCGGGAGCCGCTTCGCCGGCGGGCCGGCCCGGGCGTCAGCGCGGGAGGCGGAGGGCGAGTCCGTCGAGGATGATCTCCAGGCCGTAGTCGAACTTGGCGTCGCGCATCTCGGTGGGGTCCGTGATGGCGGCGGTGGCCGCGGCGGCGGCGTAGGAGTCGGAGAGGAGGTCGTGGCCGGCCACGGCCTTCTGGGCGGTGGGCATCAGCCGGGCGACGAACTCGGCCTCGCTCTCGCCGCTGCGGGCCACCGCGGTCAGCCAGGCGGCCTCGGTGGTGCTCATGCCGATGACGTAGGCGAGGACGGTGTCCAGGCCGCGCGAGGCGTCGGGGAAGCCGGCCGAGGTGAAGAGCTCGGCGAGCCGTTCGGAGACGGCGACCAGGTTGGGGCCGAGGTAGGCGAGTCCGGCCTGGCCCAGGACGGACGCCAGCCAGCGGTGGCGCAGCGTGGCGGACCGGAAGGACCCGCAGGTCTCGATGACGGCGGCCCGCCATTCGGCGGGGTCGGTGGCCGGCACGGTGATCTCGCCGAAGACCTCGTCCACGGCGAGTTCCATCAGCTCGTCCTTGGTGGCGACGTGCCGGTAGAGGGAGGTCGCGCCCGCGTTGAGGCGGGCGCCGAGCTTGCGCATGGAGAGCGCCTCGATGCCGTCGGCGTCCAGCATGGTGATCGCCTCGCGGACGATCACGGCTCGGCTGAGCGCCGGCTGTTCGGGTTCGCGCTGCTGGCGGGCCCATACGGACGGGATCGGATTCGTCTTCGCGGCCATCGGCCGGTCCTCCCTCGGTGGGTCGGCGAGTTGTCCCTGCGTACACCGTGCGCATTCAGCGTACAGGGTTCGAACGCTGTACACGGCGTTCGCAATTGCGCACGGCGTTAAAGGGTTGCGCACACCGTTCCACAATGCGTACAGTGTGCGCAACGGCGGAACAATGTACGCACCTCGGAGGGGAACATCCATGGAAGCCCGCAACCCACGTCGCTGGTGGATCCTGATCGTGCTCTGCCTCAGCACGCTCGTCCTGGTGGTCGACAGCATGGCGCTGACGGTGGCGGTGCCGTCGATGACCGAGGACCTGAAGGCCACCGCGCAGGACACGCAGTGGATCCTCGACTCCTACATCCTGGTCTTCGCGGGTCTGCTGCTGACCTCCGGAAGCCTGGGGGACCGGTTCGGCAGGCGGAAGGTGATGATCATCGGACTGCTGCTCTTCGGAGCGGCGTCGCTGGCGGCGACGCTCTGCAGCAACCCGGGTGAGGTCATCGCGAGCCGGGTGGCCATGGGTGTGGGTGGCGCGCTGATCATGCCGTCGACGCTGTCGATCCTGATCACGGTGTTCGAGGAGGACGAGCGCGGCAAGGCGATGGCGGCCTGGGGTTCCGTCTCCATGCTGGGCCTGGTCGGTAGCCCGGTGCTCGGTGGTGTGCTGATCGACCACTTCTCGTGGCACTCGATCTTCTTCATCAACGTGCCCGTCGTCGTGCTCGCCATCACCGCCGCGCTGGTCCTGATGCCGGAGTCCAGGGGCCCGTGGCAGAAGCCGGACCCGCTGGGCGCGGTGCTGTCGGCGGTCGGCATGACCGCGATGATCTGGTGGATCATCGAGATCCCGAAGCACGGCGCGTTCGGCGGCACCTCGCTGGTGACCCTCGCGGTCGCGGTCCTGGCGCTCGGCGGGTTCGTGGTCTGGCAGAACGTGGCGGCGGAGCCGATGGTGCCGCTGATGCTCTTCAAGAAGCGCAACTTCAGTGGTGGTTCGCTCTCCCTGACGCTGGTCCAGATCGGCAACGGCGGTCTGCTGCTGGTCCTCACCCAGTACCTCCAGTTCGTGCTGGACTACTCGCCGGTCAAGGCGGGCCTGGCCTTCGTGCCGATGGCGATCGCGGCCCTGATCGGCAACGGCCTGGGCGCCGGTCTGGCGGCGAAGATCGGCAACCGGATGCTGGTGCTGGTCGGCATGCTGATGATGGCCGGGGCGTTCGTCCTGTTCAGCACGGTGGACGCGGCGACCGGGTTCGCCGTCCCGGCGACCGCCCTGGGGATCCTGGGGTTCGGTGCCGGTCTGGCGATGCCGGCCGCGGTCGGTGCGCTGATGGGCGAGATCCCGGCGGACAAGGCGGGCGTCGGCTCCGCCCTGAACGACACCATCCAGCAGGCGGGTACGGCGCTGGGCATCGCGATCCTCGGGTCGATGCTGGCCGGCGGCTACGCGGACAGGATGCCGAAGGGCTCCTCGGAGCAGGCGAAGCAGTCGATCGTCGGCGCCCTGGCCGAGGCCAAGGGGGACGCGGGCCTGGCGCACGCCGCCCGGGAGGCCTTCACCTCCGCCATGTCGACCACCTTCACGGTGAGCGCGGTGGGCGTGCTGGCGGCGGCCCTGGTGGCGACGATCGTGATGCGGGACAAGAAGACGGCCGAGCAGGCGCCGGCGGAGGACGCGGCCGAGCTGGCGGCCTGACCCCGTAGGAACCCGGGCCTGCAGGAACCCGCGCCCGCAGGGACCTGGGCCCGCAGGACGAAGGCCGAGGGCCGGCACCCGGAAGATCGGGTGACCGGCCCTCGGCCTTCTCCGTGCGGCGGTGCGGGTCAGTTGACCGTGAGGTAGTCGACCCGGTCGTTCCAGCTGCCGCCGTAGGGGTAGCCCTGGGCGGAGAGGTCGTAGCAGCCCCATCCGAGGTAGAGCGACGGGTCCGGCTGGAGGGCGCGGTCGTCGTAGAGGGTCGCGCCGCTCGCGTTGTAGGCGCAGGCGGAGCTGGCCCGGTCCCGGAAACCCCAGTCGGACAGGTACTTGGTGCCGAACTGCGACCAGCGCAGGGCGGCACCCGTGTAGTTGGAGTGTTCCCAGATGCAGACCCAGCCCGAGGAGCAGTCCGCGTCGGTCAGCGAGGCTCCGGCGGCAGGCGCCTTCCGCGAGGTCTGGGCCGAAGCGGGATCGATGGTGGCGAGTGCCTGGTCGGCCTCGGCGATGCTGTCGTGGCAGTAGACGGCACCACCGGTCACCTCGGTGCAGACGCGGGCGCCGCCCCAACCCTGGGAAAGGTCGATCTTCTTGCCTCTATAGGTGGCGATCACGGGCTTGGACGGCCTTGCGTCCGTCGGATCCGCGGACTGCCTGACGTCGGTGGCCTGCGCAGACGCGTCTGCGGGTGCGGCCACGGCCGTCGGAGCCGCCAGCGCGAGTGCGCCGGCGACCGTGGTGACGGCAGCGAGCGTGCGGAATGTACGCACGGTCAACTTCCCCCCTGCTCGGTTGTGTCGGTTCGGTGCTGACACGACCCAACGCGGGATTCGCCGATCACACAATAGCTGCAGCGTAGTCCGGTCAATGGCTGACCGAATCGACTCAGGGGGTTGCTTCCTGGGGTGCTGCCTCACCGGGGGTGTCCACGATGCCCCAGGCGACGAGGGCCGCGGAGTCCACCTCGTCCCCGGATTTGCCCCACGGGCCGTCCTTGATCAGGACCGTGCGGGTACCGAGCAGACACATCGTCTGGCGGTCGAAGATCCACTCGAAGCGTTCGCCGTTGTGGACGCGGGCCACGGCCACCCCGCGGCGGCCGGCGGCGTCGACGGCGTCGTCGACCGCCACCACACCGGGGATGCGGGCCGCCGCACGGTAGAGGGCGGCGCTCAGTCGCGGCGGCACGACGGTGCTGCGAAGGAGGTCGCCGATGGCGACGAAGGACTCCTGGTCGGGACCGGTGGTCGAGTCGGAACCGCGTCCGTGATCGCGCACGGCGTCGGCGTGGATCTTCCTGAGCAGCAACTCGGGGTCGGTCGGAAGGGTGGCCAGCAGGCGGTAGGAGGAGGACGTCAGGAGGGAGCCGTCGAGGGCGGAGAGCGGTTCGTCCGCGCCGGCGTGACGGGTCAGCCCGGGCCGGCTGCCGTCGACCGAGGCCCACTTCTCGGCTTCGGTGGTGGTGGTGCCGCGCCGCATCGTGCCGTCGGCGGACTCGCTGAGCGAGGTGGAGTGGCTGACGGTCCTGAGGTAGGTGTACTGGGCGTCCCGGACCGAGGGCTCGGGGCCGGACCAGGCGACCCGGGCGGCCCGGTCGAGAAGTTCGACGGAGGCCGCGGTGGCGGGGGGCGTCCGGTTCGTCGAGGCTCCGGTGCCCTGGGTGAGGGTCACCGCCATGAGGGTGGCGGCGGTGCCGACGGCGGCCACCAGGGCGAGGCCCCGCCAGCGGGAGGTCAGGGCGGCGAAGGGACGTGACCGGTCGAACTCGTCCAGCAGGAACTCGCGGCGGGCGGCCATCTGGTCGAGGGACGGGACCGGATGCGGGGGCGGGGGCAACAGGCGGGCCAGTTCGCGGCGCTCGCCGTGCTCGTCCCACCTGTCGTGGTCGGTGGATGCGGTGTTCATGGCCGGCTCTCCTGGTGGTGCCCCACGGGCTGACGGCTGGCGGCGAGGTGGTGGGCGCGGTCGTGCGGTGGCTCCGGCGGGTCCTCGGTGTCGACGATCCGGCGCAGCTTGTCCCGCACGCGGGAGAGTCGGGAGCGGACGGTGCCCACGGGTATGCCCAGGGCGCGGGCGGCCTCCGCGTAGCCCAGCCCGGACCAGACGACGAGGGTGAACACCTCGCGCTCGGGGGCGCCCAGCTGGTCGAGGGCGCGCACGGCGGCGGCGGCCGTGTTGGCGTCCGTGATCCGGCCGACCACCTCGTCGGCGAAGTCGGGGATCGGGTCGCGGCGGGGGAGACGGGACATCGCCTCGCGGTGACGGCGCGCGGTGCGGGCCGTGTTGCGCAGGACGTTGGTGGCGATCGCCAGCAGCCAGGCACGGGGGTGCAGGACCTCGTCGCGGAGCTTCTTCCGCAGCCGCCAGGCTTCGAGGAAGGTCAGGGAGACGATGTCGTCCGCGAGGTCGCGGTCCCCGGTGGATCTGTAGGCGTGCGCGAAGACCGTGCGCGCGTGGTGATCGTAGAGCTCGGCGAAGACCTGGCGGTCGCCGGGCTGCGCCTGCTTACTGGACAAGGAGGACTCCACGCAGATCTGGTGTCCGCAGCGGGGGAGTGGTTCCAGGGAATGTTGAGGAGATGTGGACGACCGGTGCCTCCCGGGAGGCACCGGTCGCGCCGGAGCAGCTCAGACGTCGAACTCGCCGTTGCGGATGCCGGCGAGGAGGTCACGCCACTCGGCGAGGGTCAGCTCGGCTATGGAGGAGGGTTGGAGACTGCTCCGGACGTACACGGCCTCGGAGGTCACCGCCACCTCGGGGCAGTTGTTGGCGTTGGCGCACGACACGGGGCGCGTCCAGGAGAGTTCCTCCACGGGTTAGAGCTCCTTCTTGATCTGCGTGATCAGATTGCGAGAGTCATCGACGGAGAGTGACCGCTCGGCCATCACTTCTATGATCCTGCGGTACTTGTCGAGGTGTTCTGTCGTGTGCAGGAAGGTGGGCCCCTCGACGGTGTCGTACTGCAGGGTGTCGAGGCGTGGCACCGGGCCGCTCATGTAGACGAGTGCTTGGCCTGACCCTTTGAAACCGCCTGCTGCGAAGCTGATCACGCGTAGCGTCACATGTGGACGCTCGGACAGCTCAAGCATCCACTCCAACTGCTCTCGCAGCGAATCACGACCTCCGAACTGCATACGGAGCGCGGCTTCATGCACGACGGCGGTGTAGGGCGGTGCGCCCTCAGCCATCAGGACCTCGGCACGCCGCATACGGTGCTCGATACGCGTTTCCACTGTCCGTGGAGTCAGCGGTGTTTGGGCGTCCCGGAAGATTGCCCTGCTGTACCGCTCGTTCTGCATGGGGCCTGGTGGGTGACAGATCTGATAGGACTGCGTCGCCCTCGCGTAGTACTCATGCTCGGCGAGGTCGAGAAACCCGATCGGTACTGCTCCTCGATACTCTTCCCACCACCCCTTGGAGCGGTCGCCCGCCATCGTCGCAAGGGCAGTGACGAACTCGCTGTTGGTTTCGCCGTATTTGTGGGCGAGAGCCACCACTCTCTCCGGCGTCACCGCGTAGAGCGCCTGCTCGATGAGTGTGATCTTCGTGCGGTCCACGCCGAGGATCGTCGCGGCCTCGGCGGTTGTCGTGCCGGCGGCATCTCGCATCTTTCGTAGCTCGATGCCAACCCGCTGCCTTCGTGCGCTGGGGGTAGGTGGCATGTGACCAAGCATCCACCGGGACCGTTGTGCGAGTCCAGCCGGATCTGACGGTACAAGTATCGGATCAGCTGGTACATGTACCGCCGAATGCTCTACAGTCTGTGATGCACCGCTCACCGGACGGATTGTCATCAACGTCCCGGATCAGGGCAGTTGGTACCGGCTGCCCGGGCACCGAAGAGCACTCGTGCGCGGCGTCGCCATCGCCGCCGCGACCTTGCTCACGGCGACGCACCCCGTTCTGGTGTGCCCCACCTGCACCGCTGGGAGACTCCCCATGTGTAACCTCAACTCCCCTTCCCTCGCCATCGCCCGAGCCGCGCTCCGGGACGCCATGGTCCGCAGCGGGTTCCACCCCGAGGCCATCGCCGACGCCGAGCTCGCCCTCGCCGAACTGATCGTCAACGCCTGGCGGCACGGCCGGACCACGTCGCCCGTCGTCCTCGTCCTCGTTCTCGACCGGACGCTCCGCGTCTCGGTCGGCGACGACTCCTCCGACTTCCCCGAACGGCGAACGCCCGCCGGCCTCGCCGAGTGCGGCCGGGGACTCCAGCTCGTCGACGGCCTCACCCACCGCTGGGGGACCGAACCGCAGAAGCGCGGCAAGATCGTCTGGTTCGAACTGGATGCCGCCGCGTGAACCTCCCCACCGCTCCCGAGGGTTGGCCGCCGTGCTCGGGCTGCTGATCCTCGTCATCGCGGCAGCCGTCGTCGGCGCCGTGTGCCAGGTCCGCACCCAGGCCCTCCGTGATCGCCACCACGATCAGGACGCCTCCGCCCCCGAGCGGACCCGCATACCCGACTGATCCGCCGACCCGCCACGTCCTGGCGGACCGATCGGCTCACCTGCCCTGATCGCCGTCGCGGACATGCTCCAAGCCGTTGACCGCTGGCACTACCCTGAACTGGCGCCGTTCGTCGCCGCAGCAGCGACGGGCCTCACCGGCGTCCGGCCCGGCCACTGAGCGCGGACGCCCGGGCGTGGTGCGGATCGTGCCGGCAACGACCGACGCGCCCCCGCTGGGCGGCGGGGGCGCGTCGGTCGTTCAGCGGTGATCGCGCCGGGTTCGGCGTCCGGGTGTGCCGTCGGATCAGGGGGTCGTGCAGACGGCGTACGCCCTGATGGACTCGTCGACGTTGTTGGTGTTGGTGCCGCGGACGATCCAGGCGCTGCCGCTCGGGTAGGAGTCGGTGAGGAAGATCCTGAAGGCGCTGGTCGTGCCGCCGCCTCCGGTGGGCACCTGGCCGGACGGACAGAGCACGGCCGCCGACAGGTTCTGACCCGGGTGCACGACGACCGAGTCACCGGTGACCTGCGTGTGCGCGGCCAGCAGGGACGCGTCGGCGGCGGCCTGGTTCCCGGGGACGACGACGGCCGGCTTCTCCTTCGGGCGGGCGGCCCCGCGGTCGTCGGCGGTGGCGATCGCGGCGCCTCCGACCAGGATTCCGACGGCGCCGAGCGCAGTCAGGGCGAGGGGGATCGTGCGGGCCATTCCGGCCTCCTGAGGTGTGGGCTTCGACCTGTGCCGACGAGGGCGGTGGCACCCTGCGCCGACTGCGATCAGTACCCGACCCGCTCCCGCCGCCGCCGACGGGCGCGGCGACCGGCTACCCGCGCGGAGGAACGCCGCCCCTCGGCCGGTCTAACCACCGCCCTCGTCGTGACGGAGGGCCGTGGTCCACAGGTCCGGACGCCGAACGCCGTGGACAGAGCGGGACGCGACGAACCCGGCCGACCCGGCGACGCCCCCGCCGCACCTCAGCTCTCGTCCAGGACCGCCCGGATCACGTGCCGGGCGTTGGCCGCCATCAGCGGGTTGGTCTCCCGGTAGTACGGCAGCGCCCCCAGTGCCTGCGCGAGCGTCCGCCCCCTGCCACGCCGCCAGGTCGCGTCGTCCACGCCGAGCGCCTTGCGGAAGACCTCCCGCCCCTCGGCGGGCAGCAGGTTCCAGGCCGGGAACATGTCGCAGGCCGGATCGCCGACGCCCGCGCACCCGAAGTCGATCACCGCCGTCAGCCGGCCCCCGCCGTCCACCAGCAGGTTGCCCGGCATCAGGTCCGAGTGCAGCCACACCGGCGGCCCGTCCCACACCGGAGCCCGCAGCGCGTCCTCCCATACGGCGGTCGCGGCGTCGCAGTCGACGCCCTCCTCGGGGAGGCCGCGCAGTTCCTCGATCGCCGACCGGGTCTCGTCGTCGAGCAGCCGGACCGGCCCGCCCCGGTAGGCGGCAGGCCCGCCCGGGAGGGTGATGCTCCGCATCGCCGACACGAACCCGGCCAGGTCCTCGGCCAGCGGCACCGGCGCGGCCAGCGCGCCGGCCTCCGGGTTCTTCCCGTCCAGCCAGCGGTACACCGACCACGCCCACGGATACCCCTCGGCGGGTCCGCCGAGGCCGATCGCCGCCGGGATGGCCGTGGGCAGGAGCGGTGCCAGGCGCGGCAGCCACTCCTGTTCCATCGCGACGTCCACCTCGCCCCAGTCGACGAGCGGCAGCCGGACCACCATGCCGTCGCCCAGCCGGTACATGGCGTTGACCGTGCCGCCGGACGGGAAGCCCCGCACCGGCAGCCCCGCCCACTGCGGGAACCGACCGGCGACCAGCCGCCGTACGAGGTCCTCGTCGATGGCGTGCTGACCGGGGTGCAACTGCCCTGTGCTCATGGGACACCATCCGACCGCCGGGCCGCGACGGGCGTCAACCGCTTTTCCCCGCCCGCTCCGCCCGGTTTCGGGGGCCGGTCAGCGGGTGGCCGCGCCGACCTCCACGCGAAGTTCCGGTCCGGTACCCGGGATCGCTCCCACGACCGGGGGAGCGCCGGCGTCCGGGGCCACACCGGCGCCGACGCCCGCGACCGGGCCGCACAGCGTCTTGGCCAGGAGCGAGCCGATCGCCTCGCCGCTCGCCGAACTGTCCGTGCCCAGGTACGGGTTGTGCGACAACGCCAGCTGCCGCCGCCCGTCCCCGGTGCCGACCAGCAGGGTGCTCCACCCGGGAAGGCCGCCGTCGTGGCCCCAGGCCGGCTCGCACCCCGGGCCCAGGTCGATCCGGAACACACCGAGGCCGTAGCGCATGCCCGGCACCGAGGTCTCCACCGTGTCCGTGAGCGCCGCCAGTTGGGCCGGCCGCAGCAGCTTCCCGCCGAACAGGGCGGCGTGGAACCGGTTGAGGTCGGCGGTGGTGGAGATGCCGTTGCCGGCCGCGTCCACGACGGTCGTGTTGTACCGGGTGACGTCGGCCGGTCCGCCCGGCATCGCGGCGTAGGCGTGGGCGTGCGGGCCGCCGAGGCCGGTCTCGGATCCCGGGAAGGAGGTGTCCTCCAGGTGCAGGGGCCGGACGATCCGCCGTTCGACCTCGCGCTGCCAGGTGTGGCCGGTGACCTTCCTGATGATCATCCCGGCGAGGACGTAGTTGGTGTTGGAGTAGTGCCAGCCCTGTCCGGGTGCGAAGTACGGCGGGTGCTCGGCGGAGACCGCGGCCAGCTGCTGCGGCCGGTAGTTCCGGTAACGCCACGTCCCGTACACGAAGTCCTGCAGTTCGGCCTCGGTCCTGACCAGGAACCGGTCGTCCTCCGTGAAGTTGAACAGGCCGCTGGTGTGGTTCAGCAGCTGTCGGACGGTGATCGCGCCGCCGTTCGGGACGACGCCCGGCAGGTGGCGCTCGACCGGGTCGTCCAGCCTGATCCGGCCCTCCCCGACGAGCTGGAGCACGACCGTCGACACGAACGACTTGGTCACGCTGCCGATGCGGAACCGGCCGTCCGACCTGGCCGGCTGCCCGTCGGCCAGGTCGGCGGTCCCGGCGGCGCCCCGCCACAGGGGGCGGCCGGCGTCGCGGATCTCCGCGAGCGCGGCGGTCATCCCGCCGTGCTCCACGAGGTACCGCAGTTCCTGCTGTCCGTCGACGCGGGGCCGACGTTCCTGCGCGGACCCGGCAGCGGATCCTGATGCCCCTGCCGCCGCCACCGCTGCGGCAGGAGCGAGCGTGACGACGGTGGCCCCGGCCAGGGCGACGGCTGCGAGCCGCAGCCCCGCCCGGCGTCGCCGGTACGGAGATCGAGCCTGAACGATGGTCATGGTGCCCCGCCCCTTCCGACCCGGCCCCGGGCCGTCCACACCACGTTCGCACCGAACGGAACACCGGCGCGTCGTCCTGAGGGGGTCATCGACCGTGCGTCCCGAGGACCGGGCGCCCGGCCGAAGGGGAGGGTGTGACGCACGGTCAAATCATCGTCAAGGCGCTTGACTTGTCGAGGTCTGCCGTATCAGCGCAGCGTCTTGAAGGTCGTCCACGGCGGGCCGCCGTCCGCTCCCTTCGCCGCGGGGGCCCCCGGGGCCGCCGCCGTGTCCGGGCCGCAGGCGGCCCTCAGGACGAACGTGTTCAGCGTGGTCTCGGACTCCTCGGTCTCGGTGCCCTCCAGCAGGTTGAACGAGAGGGCGAACTGCCGCGAGCCGTCCCGCGCCCCGAGCAGCACCGAGTTGAACCCCGGGATGCCCCCGGTGTGGCCCCAGACCTCGCCGCACGGCAGGTCGTAGCGGATCAGGCCCAGCCCGTAGTGCGCGCCGATCATCGGCGCCGGGACGGCCGTGGTCATCTCGGCCAGCCGGGCGGCCGACAGCAACCTGCCGCCGAACAGGGCGGCGTGGAAGCGGTCGAGGTCGCTGGTGGTGGAGATGCCGTTGCCGGCCGCGTCCCCGACGGTCGGGTTGATCAGGGTGACGTCCGCCGGACCCTCCGGCAGCTTGACGTACCCGTGGGCGTGCGGGCCGGGGATCCCGGGCCACGAGCCCGGGAAGGAGGTGTTGTCGAGGTTCAGCGGCTCGACGATCCGCTTCTCGACCTCGCGCTGCCAGGTGTGGCCGGTGACCTTCCTGATGATCATCCCGGTGAGGATGTAGTTGGTGTTGGAGTAGTGCCAGCCCTGGCCGGGCGCGAAGTACGGCGCGTGCTGCACGCCGGCCGTGACCAGCTGCTCCGGGCGGTAGTTCGTCCAGCGCCCCTGGGCGAGGAACGCGCGCAGGCTCGCCTCGTCGTGGAAGAGGAACTGCGGGTCCTCCAGGTAGTCGTACAGGCCGCTGGTGTGGTTCAGCACCTGCCGCAGGGTGATCGCGCCGCCGTTCGGCACGACCCCCGGCAGGTAGCGCTCGACCGGGTCGTCCAGCCGGAGCCGGCCCTCGTCGGCCAGCTGCAGCACCACGGTGGAGACGAAGGTCTTGGTGATGCTGCCGATCCGGAACCGGCCGTCGGCGCGCGCCGGACGCGCGGAGTCCAGGTCGGTGACGCCGGCCGCGTCGCGCCAGGTCCGGCGGCCGTTCTCGCGCGTCTCGCCGAGCGCGGCGGTCGAGGAGCCCCGCGAGACGATGTCCCGCAGCTCCGGGCCCAGATCGACGGACGGGCGGTGCCGGTCGGACGAGGCCGAGGAGCCGGCGGAGTCGGTGGCGGTGCCGGCCCCCGCCGCCACCGCCGTCGGGGCCAGCGAGACGACGGTCGCCCCGGCCAGCGCGGCGGCGGCGAACCGCAGGGCGAGCCTGCTGCGGCGGCGCGGCCGAACGAAGTGGTTGGCGTGCATGGTGATCCCTCCCGGGCCCGACCTCCGGGCCCCGGCCACCACGTTCGCATCCGCACCGCGCCGCCCGCGTCGTCCTGCGGAGGGTGCCGCGGTGCGTCCTGCGGGTACCCCTCCGGAGCCGAACGGCGGGGGACGTTCGTCGTCAAATACTCTGCGGGTGGCTTGACTTGAGGTCCGGGATGGGCGCATCGGGGCCCGCCGTGTCACCGCTGCTGCCGATGGGGCGGACCGTGCTGTCGGTGAGGTTGGTGGAGCCGCTCAGCGCAGGCGGGAGGACGAGAGGATCGACGCCAGGTGGGCGACGACCATCCCCCAGGTGATCACCGCGATCGCCGCGACCGTCCCCTGCGTCGGATCGGTGGAACCCACCACCGCGTCCGCGACCGCCGCGGCC
Organism: Streptomyces sp. BE20; assembly: GCF_036322525.1. NCBI lineage: Bacteria > Bacillati > Actinomycetota > Actinomycetes > Kitasatosporales > Streptomycetaceae > Streptomyces > Streptomyces sp. BE20. Next base: position 149,184 of record NZ_JAQYWW010001134.1, read on the forward strand.
AGCAGCACCAGCGACGCCTCGATGCCGTTGGTCACCCGGTGGATCTTGAGGATCGAGCCCAGCCGCCGCGCCGTCGCGATGCCCTGCGACCGCGGCTGCGTCGACTCCTCGTCCGCCGGGGCCAGCCCGCTGCGCGCCCGCGCCACGTCGACCAGGTCCGTGGACGCCTTCAGCAGCACCACGCCCAGCGCGGCCGCCAGCCCTACCGACACCCACAGCTCCGACCCGCCCCGGGCCGCCCGGACGCCCGCACCGATCATCAGTGCGGCGTCCGCCAGGTAGGCGCCGAGCCGGTCCACGTACACCCCGGCCGTGCTGAACCGGCGCGTCCAGCGCGCCACCTCGCCGTCCACGCAGTCGAAGAACAGGAACCCCTGGAACAGCACCGCCGCCAGCGCGGCCCCCGCCAACCCCGGGATCAACAGCGCCGCCCCGGCCCCGACCCCGCACACCACCATCAGCCAGGTGAGGGTGTTCGGCGAGACCGACGTCCGCACCAGGTGCCGGGTCGCCCGCAGGGAGAGCCGCCGCATGTAGAGCCGCCCCGCCCAGTGCTCCCCGTTGCGGCTCGCCAGCTTCGCCTGCGGCTGGCAGACCTCCCGCAACTCGGCCAACGCCGGAGCAGCGACCACCATGACGACATCCCTCCACCTGTCCGCCGGCCGGGGACCCGTGTGGTCGGCGGACGACGAAAACGATCAGCTCAGGCTAGAGCAGCGCCACCCGCCGGTCGGCGCCCGGTCAGGGCCGGGGGACGGGTGGTCGGCACGCGGCCGGGGCGGCTCACCGGGGCGGCGGCCGGTCGGCGCGCGCCCCGGTCGGCCGCCGTCAGACCAGCGCCACGCCCGCGCCCACCGGCACCGGCGCGTTACGGTGCAACCACGCCCGCTCGGCGGCCGACCACGCGGTGGTCGTCAGCAGGTAGACCCCGGCGGCCAGCGGCACCAGTGCGGCGAACAGCACCGTGCCGAACGACAGGTACGGCAACAGCGCGAGCGCCGGCTGCGGCAACGCGGCCTCGGCCGCCGGACCGCCCTTCGCCCCGCCCTTCGCCCGGCCGCCCCGAGCCTTCCTCGCCTGCAACGCCTGCTGCTCCTTCTGCGCGGCCTGCGCCCGACGGGCCCGCCGGAAGCCGACGTACGCCACCGCCGCCAACCCGGCGTACAGCGCGCCGAACACCACCCACTGCGCCACGCCCTGCGCGCTCCCCACGTGCAGGCCCAGCGGGACGCCGAACAGGGTGTGGCCGAGCAGGTCGTTCGGCGTCGTGAACAGCCGGTACATCACCGAGAAGAACGGAATCTGCACCAGCATCGGCAGACATCCGGCGAGCGGCGAGGACTTCTCCTGCGCGTACAGCGCGGCAAGGGCCTCCCGGAGCTTCTCCGGCCGGTCCTTGTGCTTCCGGTTCAGCTCGGCGACCTGCGGCGCCAACCGGGTCCGGGTCTGCTCGCCCCGCGCCGCGGCCCGCGCCAGCGGGTGCAGCGCCAACCGGACGCAGACGGTGAACAGGACGATCGCGAGCGCCGTCGGCACGACCTGGGCCAGCGCGGCGACGACGTCGTGGGCCAGGCCGACGGCCGGGTCGAGAAGTGCGAAAACGGACATGGTGGAGCGAGCCCTCCGGGGGGTCTCGGCGCGCTGCGGCAAGCGGCATGCGGCGCGTACGACACGGCGTACGGGGCATGCGGCGGAAGGCCGGCGGCGCGCGGAAATGAGTGGTCGGCGGAGGACGGCCGCGTCAACGGCCCAGCAGTCGTGCGGGGGGTTACGCGGCCGCCGGGGCCGCCCCCGGCGCCCTGGGGCGTCGCCGGCCCCGGGCATCCGGATCACGCTGCGGAAGGAACGCCGTCCTGAACGCGCGTCTGCGCAACACCCCGGCCCTGACAGCGGCGGGAGCCCGCGCCCCCAACAGCCGCGAGACGACCAGCGCCCCCGCGACCGCTCCGGTCACCAGCACCACGGCCGCTGCGGCCGCCACCGAGGCCAGCGACCCGCCACCCTCGACGAGCCACTCCCCACTCAGCACCCGGAACACCCCGAGCAGCATCGCGACCAGACCCACGGCGTGCTCCTTCCTGTGCTCCGGACCAGTGCTCCGGCCCAGGATACGGCCGGGCTGCCACAGAGGTTCCCGACTCGGTTCAGGGGACGTTCATTGCGTACACCCACACCTGGACGGGGCTGTCGCCGGCTGACGGTCCCAGCCATACCTGGCTCGCCACACGCTTGGTGTGCCCCGGCAGGTGTGAGACGAAGGTGCCGTAGCGCAGGGTGAGTGCGGAGAGCGGATCAGGGGCCCCGATGCGCTGCAGGTCCCGCAAGGCGCCGGTGTCCGGTGGCCGGGCGGCCTCCTTCCACGTCGCCTCTCTGAGGCCGGCCGTGAAACGGTCCACGTCGTCGGCCGGCAGCCGGAACGCCAGCACGGCCGTGTCGTCCTGGAAGCCCTTCGTGTATCCCCATCGGGCGTCGACCGCGCCGGCAGGGATGGGCACCTGGGTGAACTCGGAGATCTCGGTGGCCGTCAGCGTGGTCATCCACGACCCGGGCCGCCCGCTGTTCGGCTCCGGATGACGGAGCTCGGCATCCGCCCGGAACGCCACATATCCGACGGCTCCCAGCAGCGCCAACGGGAGCACCACCAGCACCCAGATCCACACACGCCGTCGCCGTCCGGTACGCACGCCGCTCATCGGGTCTGCCTCCCCGGATCGGCGGGACCGCCCTCCCGATCGGCGTATCTCTCGCCGGTGCCACCGGGTACCAAAGGCGAGCCGTCGCCGACTACCCGGGTCGACGCAGAACTCCGACCACTGATGTCGTACTCCTGAGCCAGGCCCGTCTGGTGGAGCCTCTGCATGTCCGCGTCCGAGATGTTGATGCCGGCGATCGTCGTGCTCTTGTCCTTGTCCCAGTTGTACCTGTCCCAGACATTGACCTGGTACTGCATGGAAACGGCGGGCTTGCCGTCGGGCCCAGGCTTCACGGTCACCACCCCGGATACGACGTACGGCTGGCTTCCCACTGCGGTGAACCAGTTGGGCTGCTCGGATTGGCGGAACGTGTAGTCGCTCTTCGTCTCCACCGGGACCGCGACGGGGGACTCTCCTGCCTTCGCGTAGGCAGCCAACGCGGTCTCACGCCACTGGGCATCGTTGGCGGCCATCGACGAATCCACGTGGTGGCGGAAGTTGGCGTCATCGCGCAGCATCCGGTCCACGCTCACGGTCAAGGGTTCGCCGCTCGCGTCCAGGAAGTGCTGCAGGTGGCGGGCCGCGTCCTCGTGACCCACGAGCGTGCCGCCGGCGACGAGCCCGGTGGCGACAGCGTAGAACGTCCGATCGCCGGCGTCGGGCTCGCGGACGTGGAACGGGCCCGCGCCGCTGTCGGGCGGTGACCACTTGTAGGTCGGGTCGAGGATCCCGGCCTCGATCAGGGGGCCCGGTGAGAGCTCCAGCAGTTGCGCCCGGACGGCGGGGTCCACCGTCGCCCACCAGGCCGGGACGTCCTTGCGGTCCTTGGGCATGCCGACCGCGCCCATGACATCCGCCTTCGCGTCCCGAACGGCGCCCGGGCGGGTTGCCGGGTCGACCTGGGTGGGGTCGAGGGCGCGCAGGGCCGCGGCGGCCGTGGTGTCGGCCTCGGTGGCCGTGGTCACGGCCTTGCGCATGGCCTCGATGTGCTGCTGTACCTCGTCCCACTTCCGCTTCTGGTAGGCGATCGAGTCCGGGTCGTTGCGCTCCTCGGCGGGGAGGGGCGGCAGGGTGACGGTGCCGTCGTCCGAGACGGTCGCGCCGAGCCCCTCGGCGTCGCCGACGGCGCGCAGCAGGTCCTGCCTGGCCCGGGCGAACGCGGACTCGGCCCGGCGCAGGGCGGCCGTGACGGCGAGTGCCTCGTAGCGGAACGCGGTCAGCTCGTCGGCCAGCAGGCCGATCTCCCGGGCGGCCTCGTCGGCCGCGAGGCCGGTCCACGCGCGGCTCCCCGGGGCCGAGAACGCGTGCGGTCCGGCTCCGGTCAGCGGTTGCAGGACGCCCGACCGCAGCCGGCCGGCGATCTGTTCGACGTGTCCGGAGACGCCGTTCCAGGTGTCTCCGGCCTTGCCCAGTGGTTCGAAGGAGCCGTGGCGGAGCTGCGCGAAGGTCACCACGGCTCACGGCGCCTTGAACGTGGAGGCGGAGGCCCCGTCGGTCGACCGGTAGGCGCCGGCGGTGGCCTCCAGCCGGTCGGCGGTCAGGCCGAGGCGGTTGTCCATGCTGGTCCAGCGGGCCTTCCACCAGGTGAGGACCTGGGAGAGCGCGGCCCCCGTGCTCCAGCAGTCGGCGGACAGCGCCCGGGCCGCCGCGCCGGTGTCCGGCTCGATGTGGAGGACCGAGTTCCTCAGCTCGCCCTGGAGGCGTCGGGACACCCCGGCCGCCTGCCGGAGGGCGGCCGGTTCGACGTGGACCGGGGCGCTCCCGGAGGTGCCGGTGGCCCACGGGCCCGGGCCGGTGGCCTGGGCGGGGATGCCGGCCGGTGGGCCGTCCTGGCCGTAGAGCCAGGGGTTGTGTTGTGCCTCGGTGGTGTCGGTCATGGCCAGAGCCCCCCTCTGTCCGCCGTGCGCTGCGTCGACGGTCGGACGTTAGCGCACCGACGGTCCGGGTGTGGGGCGTTTCCGGAGGGCGGTGCAGGGGTGTAGCCGCCGGTGCTACACGGGGCTACCTTGGAAAGCATGAAGACGATTACCCAGCGGGAGTTCCGGAACAACTCCGCAGCGGTGATGGACGCGGTGGAGGCGGGGGAGACCTTCCACATCACGAGGAACGGGGTCGAGGTCGCGGAGCTGCGGCCGGTGTCGGGCCGGCGGCGGCTCACGGCGGAGGAACTGGTGGCGCGGCACGTGAAGCTGCCGCGGGTCGACTACCAGCAGATGCGCAAGGAGGCCGAGGAGTACTTCGGTCCCGAGGAACTGGTGGGCGACGAGGACGGCGACCCGTTCGAGCGGCGGCGTGGCTGAGCGGCGGAGAGCACCCCGTCGCCGACGGCCGGCCGGGGTGCTGGACACCTGCGTCTACATCGACCTCGCGCTGCTCGGCGCGGCCGACCTGCCCGCGGTGCCGGAGCTGACCGCGATCACCTTCGCCGAACTCCAGCAGGGCGTCTCGATGGCCCGCGACCCGGTCAGCCGGGCGGCGCGGCTGGAGGTGCTGGGCGCGGCGATGGCCGACTTCGAGCCGCTGCCGTTCGACGCGGCGGCGGCGGCGGCGGCCCGGTACGGGACGCTGGTCACCCTGACGATCGCCGCCGGCCGCCAGCCGCGCCCGCGCCGGATCGACCTGATGATCGCCGCCATCGCCTCCGCCCACGGCTTGCCGCTGTACACGCGCAACCTGGCGGACTTCAAGGGGCTGGGTCCGGCGGTCGAGGTCATCGGGATCTGAGGGTCGCCCCTCTCCTCCCCCTCCCCGCTCCGGTCCTCCGTTCGTCGGAGGAAGCCGGACCGGAGGAAGCCGGAGGGGGCGGGGGAGGCGCGGTGCCGCGGGGCTCTGGGGTTCAGCCGAGCCGGACGGCGGTGCCGGTGGCGGCGGAGGCGTGGGCGGCCTCCAGGACGGCGAGGGTGGCGACGGCGTCGCGGGGGTCGACCGGGGGCGGGGTGCCGGGGTCGGCGAGGGCGGCGGCGACGCCCGCGTAGAAGGCCGGGTAGTCGCCCGGGTCGGTCGGCAGCGGGGCGGCGGTTTCGTCGGTGCCGAGGGTGCCGTAGTACGCGGGGTCGTCGGCGCCCCACGGGGCGGTGCCGTCGGGGCGGCGGCCGGCCCGGAGGTCGGCCTCCTGCGGGTCCATGCCCGACTTGACGTAGCCGGCGGTGTCGCCGAGCACCCGCAGGCGGGGGCCGACGAGCGGGGTGACGGCGCTGGTCCACAGGTGCGAGCGGGTGCCGTCGGCGTGGGTGAGGGCGAGGAAGGCGTCGTCGTCGACGACCGCGCCGTCCCGGCGGACGTCGATCTCCGCGTACACCGTCTCGACCGGCCCGAACAGGGCGAGCGCCTGGTCGACCAGGTGACTGCCCAGGTCGTACAGGGTGCCGCCGACCTCGGCGGGGTCGGCCAGCTCGCGCCAGCCCGGCTTCGGCTTGGGCCGGAACCGTTCGAAGCGGGACTCGAACCGGTGGACCCGCCCGAGTGCGCCCTCGCGGACCAGACGGGCGGCGGTGAGGAAGTCGCCGTCCCAGCGACGGTTCTGGAAGACGGTGAGCAGGGTGCCGTGCGACTCGGCCAGCTTGCAGAGCTCCAGCGCCTCGGCGGCGGTGGCGGCGAGCGGCTTGTCGACCACGGTGGCCAGACCGGCTTCCAGGGCGGCCCGGGCGAGCGGGACGTGGGAGCGGTTGGGGGAGGCGATGACGACCAGGTCGAGCGCGTCCGGGTCGGCGAGCAGCTGCTCGGGGGTGTCGACGGCGCGGGCGTCGGGGTGCTCCCGGTGCAGCTGGGCGCGGCGGTCGGGGTTGGCGGTGACCACCGCGTCCAGCCGGAGCCCGGGGGTGGTGGCGATCAGCGGGGCGTGGAACGCGGAGCCGGCCAGGCCGTAGCCGATCAGGCCCACGCGGAACGGGCGGGCCGGGTCGGCGTTCCGGGAGACGGGGCGCGTGGAGGGGGTCATGGGCCCTACTCAACCACGGGGTGTCCGGTCTGCCCCGGTTCCTGCGTCACGGGGGACCCTCCGGGGCGCCCGGGGAGGGGGGCGCGCCCCGGAGGGCTGTCTGCGGCGGTAGCTGTCGCCGCCGCGGTGGGGGTCGCGGCGGCAGCAGCTACCGCAGCGCCGAGGGGGTCCGTCCGGGCCCCTGGTCGGCGTGCCGTTCACGCTAACCGTGCCGGGCGGTTCTGCTGAGGGGTCATCACTGCGGTTAGGGGTGGGTTAAGGACGCGTTGAGACGGGGCGGGGCGGGGGAGCGGTGCGGAGGGACGGTCCTGCGGTGATCCTTCTCCGGCCCGTCCCGTACTCGTCCCGTACTCGACCTGCGCCCGTTCCCCGCGCGTCCCGTGCCCGTCCCGCTGGGCGGGACATGCTGCCGTCGGCCTGGTGTGCGGATTAGGCTGTGCCCCGTTGGGGCAGCCAGCAGTACCCCCGGCGGTCCGGTGTCCCGAGGAGGGTCCGGCCGGTGGGAGGCGCAACGGTGACGACGGTGCGCCGCAGTTTCGTATGACCATCGCACTACATGGCAAGACTTCGGGAGACACGCACGTGGCAGACCGCAAGCCCATCGAGTCCTGGCTGACCGACATGGACGGCGTCCTCATCCACGAGGGCACGCCGATCCCCGGCGCGGAGGAGTTCCTTCGTCGGCTGCGGGAGTCCGGCAAGCCGTTCCTGGTCCTCACCAACAACTCCATCTACACCCCGCGCGACCTCAGCGCCCGCCTGGCCGGCATGGGCCTGGAGGTGCCGGAGGAGTGCATCTGGACCTCGGCCCTGGCCACCGCCAGCTTCCTGAAGGGCCAGCGTCCGAACGGCACCGCCTACGTGATCGGCGAGGCCGGCCTGACCACCGCGCTCTACCAGGCCGGCTACGTGCTGACCGACAACCACCCGGACTACGTCGTCCTCGGTGAGACCCGCACCTACAGCTTCGAGGCGCTCACCAAGGCGATCCGCCTGATCAACCAGGGCGCCCGGTTCATCTGCACCAACCCGGACGAGACCGGCCCCTCCACCGAGGGCGTGCTGCCGGCCACCGGCTCGGTCGCCGCGCTGATCACCAAGGCGACCGGCGTCGAGCCGTACTTCGTCGGCAAGCCCAACCCGCTGATGATGCGCGAGGCGCTCAACACGGCCGGCGCCCACTCGGAGACCGCCGTCATGATCGGCGACCGGATGGACACCGACATCGTGGCCGGCATGGAGGCGGGAATGGAGACCATCCTGGTGCTCACCGGCCTCACCGCCGCCGCCGACGTGGAGCGTTTCCCGTACCGGCCGACCCGCGTGTTCAACTCCATCGCGGACCTCGTCGAGCTGGTCTAGCCTCGGCACTGCTGTTGCGGGCTCCGCCGCCCCGGCCGACGGTCGGGCGGCGGGGCCCGTTCGCTGTGCGCTGAGGAGGGGCGGATGAGTACTACGGGGGAATCACCGGTGGCGGCCGAGGAGAAACGGGTCACCTGGGCGGAGCTCTACTTCGACCTGGTCTTCGTCTTCGCCATCACCCAGGTCTCCGGTCTGTTGCACCACCACCACGACTGGGCCGGCGTCGGCCGGGCCCTGGTGGTCTTCGTGCCGGTCTACTGGTGCTGGGTCGGCACCACGGTCCAGGCCAACATCCGGGACGTGGACAACCCGCGCGACCGGCTCGGCATCCTCGCCGTCGGGCTGACCGGCCTGGTCATGGCGCTGGCCGTGCCCGGCGCGTACGGGGGCCGGGGCGTCCTGCTCGGCGCCGGGTACTGGGCGGCCCGGGTGGTCCTGCTGCTGCTGGTCGTCCGCGTCCCGGGCGTGTGGCGCGGACCGTACGGGGTCGGTGTGCTGGTCAGCGGACCGCTGCTGTTCGCCGGCGGGCTGCTGCCGGAAGGGCCGCGGACGGTGCTCTGGGCGCTGGCGGCGCTCTGCGACCTGTCCGCGCCGGTGCTCCTGCGCCGCCGGCTCGCCGCAGTGGCCTACCACCCCGCGCACATGCCGGAACGGTTCGCGCTCTTCCTGCTGGTCGCGCTGGGCGAGTCCATCGTCGGGATCGGCGCCACCGCGGCGGGGGTGCCCCTCGACGCGGCCGAACTCGTCGCCGTCACCGCCGCGTTCACCATCTCGGCGGGGCTCTGGTGGCAGTACTTCGTCCACGCGGCCGACGCCATGCGGCACGCGGTCACGGTCGCCGAGTCGCGCCGGGACGTCATCCGGCGCGTCTTCCAGTACGGGCACCTGGCGCTGGTGGCCGGGGTGATCGCGGTGGCGGTCGGCTTCGGCGAGACGGTGGCCGACCCGCGCCGGGCGCTCGGCGTGGGCACGGTGGCCCTGCTCTACGGGGGCTGCGGGCTGTACCTGCTCGCCTTCGGCTACACCCGGTGGATGATGTTCCGGAGGGTGGCGACCACCCGGATCGTGGCGGCGGCGGTGGTGCTGGCCCTGGCCCCGGCGATGGTGCGGTGGCCGGCGATCACGGCGCTGGTGGCGCTGGCGGTGGTGCTGGTGGTGCTGAACGTGGTCGAGCACCTCCGCGTGGCGCGGGCGGGGACCGCGGCGCCCGCCGGGGCGGCGCCCGGCGAACCGGTGGCCGCGCGTGCCGTCGGGGGCCCTGCGGCTCCGGTTGCCCCGGTGGCACCCGTGGCACCTGCGGCACCTGCGGCACCTGCGGCTCCGGCGGAGTGAACTGTCAGTGGGCCTGTGTAGCGTTCGGTGTGGAAAGAGGGCGTGCGGCGCAAGGGCCGCAGGGCGTCCGAGGGTCGGGGCGGTGCGGCGGTGAGCGGCCGTCCGGTGGGAGGTTGATGTCGTGACGGACACGGTCGAGGCGGGCGTGACGGAGCCGGGTACGCCGGAGGCGGGCGCCGGGCTGGAACTGCCCGAGTCCTGGCACACGGTGCTGGGCGCCGAGACGGAGAAGCCGTACTTCGCCGAGCTGGCGGCCTTCGTGGCGTCCGAGCGCGCGGAGCAGCAGGTCTTCCCGCCGAGCGGGCAGGAGTTCTCCGCGCTGGAGGCCACGCCGTACGACAAGGTCCGGGTGCTCGTCCTCGGCCAGGACCCGTACCACGACGACGGCCAGGCCCACGGCATGAGCTTCTCCGTGCTGCCCGGTACGAAGACGCCGCCGTCGCTGCGCAACATCTTCAAGGAGCTGGACGCCGACCTCGGCATCCCGGCGCCCGACAACGGCTACCTGATGCACTGGGCCGAGCAGGGCGTGCTGCTGCTCAACGCGGTGCTCACGGTCCGTGCGCACGAGGCCAACTCGCACAAGGCCAAGGGCTGGGAGAAGTTCACCGACGCGGTGATCAAGGCGGTGAGCGCGCGCGAGGAGCCGGTGGTCTTCGTGCTCTGGGGCAACTACGCCAAGAAGAAGCTGCCGCTGATCGACACCGAGAAGCACGTGGTGGTCCAGGGCGCCCACCCGTCGCCGCTCTCCGCCAAGCTGTTCTTCGGCAGCCGGCCGTTCTCCCAGATCAACACGGCGCTGGAGGGCTTCGGCGTCGACCCGATCGACTGGCGGGTGCCGGACCTCAAGCAGGGCTGATCCGCCGGGGCGCCCGGCCGTCCGCCCGGAACGCCCTCCGGGGCATCTGACGTGCAGTCCACTCGGCGTCGGCCGACCGCTGTTCACCGGCTGGTGGACAGCGGGCGGTACCCGGTATGCGAAGCTGGGGACCGACCGGTCGCCCGACCGGGTCTGGGAGGGGCGGTACGTGCGCCGAGCAGGGCGAAGAGTGGGTTTCCGGCTGGCCGCGGGGGCGGCGATGCTGGGGCTGGTGACGGGCGTCGCGGGGTGCGCCGGAGGCAGCGCCGGGGCGGTCAAGGGACCTTCCGGCGGCGGGAGTTCGAACAGCGCCGCGTCGACGGGCACCTCGGCGGTCCCCGCACCGCCCGGCGGTGCACCCGCCGGGGGAGCGGGCGTGCTGCCGCAGCTTCCCGGTCAGGCCTTCTACGTCTCCGACCAGACCTCCGCCGCCCGTCAACTGTCCGCCCTGCGCGGCCAGGGCCGTACGGCCGAGGCCGACACCCTGCTCCGGATCGCCGCCCAGCCCTCCTCGCAGTGGCTCGGCGACCAGGCGGCCCGGGGCATCGCCGAACAGGTGAGCCGGCGGGCCGCGGCAGCGGACCGCACGCCGGTCTTCGTCGCCTACAACATCCCGCACCGGGACTGCGGCCTGTACTCGGCGGGCGGTGCGCCCGACGCCGCCGCGTACCGGTCCTGGATCACCGGCCTGGCCGAGGCTCTGGGCGACCGCCGGGCCTGGGTGGTCCTGGAGCCGGACGCGGTGGCGCACACCCTGGACACCTGCGGGGTCAAGGGCGACGCGGCGGCCGAGCGGTACGGCCTGCTCGCCTTCGCCGTCCAGGAGTTGAAGAAGCGCCCGCAGGTGCGGGTCTACCTGGACGCGGGAAATCCCGGTTGGGTGCAGGACCCCTCCGCGCTGGCCGAGGCGCTGCGCAAGTCCGGTGTCGCCTCGGCGGACGGTTTCGCGGTGAACGTCTCCAACTTCTCGACCACGGACCGGAACGCCACGTACGGTGCCCAGCTCTCCGCCCTGCTGGACGGCAAGCACTTCGTCATCGACACCAGTCGCAACGGCAACGGCCCGCTGAGCGGCGAGGCGTGGTGCAACCCGCCCGGCCGCGCGCTCGGGGCGCCGCCCACCGCCGACACCGGGCGGCCGGGCGTCGACGCCTACCTCTGGATCAAGAACCCCGGCGAGTCCGACGGCGAGTGCGGGCGCGGCGAGCCCCGGGCGGGCGAGTTCTGGCTGCCGTACGCACTCGGGCTGGCCCAGGCCGCCGGCTAGCCCGGGCCCGGCCCGGCTCTGCCCCACACCGGCCCGGCCCTGTCCGGGCCGGCTCCGCCCGGCGCTGCCCGGGCCGGGTGTCTGTCCCCGGTCCCGCTCACTCGCCCGTCCGCCCGTCCGTCGGAAAGAAGGGGGCGCCGCAGCGGGACGTCAGCCGGCCGTGCCGAGGAAGGACTCCCAGCCGCCGGCCGGCGCCTGGCCGACACCGAGGGTGCGGAGCTTGCGGAGGGTGGACTGGTCCTGCGCCTCCAGCCACTCGACCAGCTGCTTGAAGGAGACCAGCCGGACCTCGGGCCTGCCCGCCACGGCCTTGATCGTCTGCTCCACGGCGTCCATGTAGATCCCGCCGTTCCACTGCTCGAAGTGGTTGCCGATGAAGAACGGCGCGCGGTTGCCGTTGTAGGCGCGGTCGAACCCCGCGACGTAGGAGTCGCGGGCCTGCGCGCGCCACTCGTCGTACTTCGCCGGGTCGCCCTTGGTGCTGCCGGCCGACTGGTTGGCCAGGATGTTGTAGTCCATGGAGAGCACCTGGAACGAGTGCCCGGGGAACGGGATGCTCTGCAGCGGGAAGTCCCAGACCTTGCCGTCCTGCACCTTCTGCGGCCAGATCTGCTGGCCGCCGGGGGAGCTGGCGTCGTACTTCCACCCCAGCTTGGCGGCGGTCGGCAGCAGGGCCTTCTGCCCCTCCAGGCACGGGGTGCGGCCGCCGATGAGCTCCTTCCGGTAGTCGAAGGGGAGCGGGTCGACGTCGGTGAAGCCGGTGTTGGTCCGCCACTGCGTCACGAAGCCGACGGCCTGGGATATCTCGCTCTCCCAGTCCTCGGGGGTCCACTTGTTGACGCCGTTGCCGTCCGAGCGGCTCGCGCAGAAGTGGCCGTTGAAGTGGGTGCCTATCTCGTGACCGGCCAGCCAGGCCCGGCTGATGATCTTGATCGTGTTCTTCACCCCGGCGTCCGAGAGGTACGGGATGTCGGAGGCGCCGACCGAGTGCTTCGGCGGCTGGTACTGGTTCGCCTTGCCCTTCGGCAGGGTGTAGATGCCGGAGAGGAAGAAGGTCATCGAGGCCTTGTGCTCCTCGGCGAGCTTGAGGAAGCGGGGGAACTGGCCGTCCTCGGTCGCGCCGGCGCCGTCCCAGGAGAGGACCACGAACTGTGGCGGGCGCTCGCCGGGCTTGAGCTTCTCCGCCTTCGGCTGGTTCGGCTGCGGGCCGGTGTCGGAGGTGGAGCCGTCCCCGATCGGGGTGCCCTTGGGGCCGTTCGTGGTGGGGGCGCCGCTCGTCGGTCCGTTGCTTCCGCTGCTCCCGGTGGGGGCCGGGGCGGAGCCCGATGTCGGGCCGGACGTCGAGCCCGAGCCCGACCCGCTGCCGGAACAGGCGGTCACCGCACCGAGGGCCGCGGTGGCGGCGCCGGCTGCGAGCACGGTCCTGCGAGAGATGATGCTCATGGTCTCCCCTGGTGCCCCAGGCCGGGGGTCGCGGCCGTGGCCGTGGCCGCTCCGGCCAAATCGGACAATTGATCGATTTCCGTCTTCAGCATGGCATACGGACGCGAGAGCACCCAAGGTGCCGGGGTCCGTCGACACTGAACACGCATGGCACAGGTGTGCGGGATGCGCGCAGGTGTCGTCTGTTGCCGTCCTGTGACGATTCGCCCGTTTCGACGGATTGGTCGCGTCGATGCCCGATGCCCGATGCGGGGTACTCGATGCCCGATGCCCGGTACTCGGGGCTCGGTGCCGGTGCCCGGCGGTGGTCGCGGCGTCGCGGTGCCGGGGCGTCAGCCGAGGGAGAGGCGGCGGTTGCGCCGCACGACCCGTGCGATGGCCGTGCTGATCGCGGTGGCCGCCGTGCAGGAGACCGCCAGGCTCAGCCAGGCGGTGTCGAACCAGTGGCTGTTGAGCCAGCCCAGGGTCACGATGTAGGTCGCCCAGATCATGGCGGCCAGCGCCGACCACCGGAGGAACCGGTGAGGGTGCGCGGGAGAGTGGCCGATGGCCAGGTCGAGCACGGTCCGCCCGGCCGGTACGAACCGGGCGATCACCACCATCGCGGCGGCGGCCCGGGTGGTCCGCCCGTCCAGTGCCTGCTGGACCCGTTCCACGCTGGCGGCCAGCTGCGGCCGGTGTTCGAGGCGCCGCCGGACCATGGGTGCCCCGCTCCGGGCGACCCGGAGCAGCAGGAGGTCGCCGAGGAAGGAGGCCATCGCCACCCCGAGCCCGAGCATCAGCGGCGCACCGTCTATCTGTGCCGTCTTGAGCACGGCCAGGATGACGAGCGTCCCGCTGGGGATGAAGGGGAGGAACGCGTCGCCGAGGACGGCGCAGAGCGCCAGGGCGCAGATCCACGAGGATCCGACCAGCGTCGCGATGTCCATATCCGAAATCTCCCTCCAGACCGCCCGGGGGAGCAGGTGGCTGCAGAGGACAACGCTAGCGCCTCGACTTTTCATGCCATGAAGCACCCCGGCGTGCTGCGGGTCACAGGGCCCACCATGGCGCGAGCCCCCGGAGCGGGGTGCCGCTCCGGGGGCTCGCGGGGATCGATCGGCGCTGGTCCAGCCCGACGATCTTGCTGGTGAGTGCGGATCCGGTTGGGTGATCCGCTCCTGGCCCATAGCCTGCCGGACGCCGACCGCCGACCGCGAGCCCTGGGGCTGGCGACTTCCCGCGCTGGCGTGAAGTCGCCACGGGTGTTCGGCTGCTGGCGGAGCGTCAGCCGCACGCCCGCCGGTCCGGCGCGGGTCCCCGGATGCGGCGCCGGCGGGGCCGCGACCGGGCGGGGAACAGCGGACCCCGCCGCGTGGTTGACCATCCTCGGCACCGGCGACGGCACTGACCGCCGAGACCGGTGAGCGACACCGGTGGACACCACCGGCGCACGGCAGCGACCACGGCCAGGAGGACGGACGGCATGACCACCGAGGACCGGCACGAGAACCAGCGGGACCACCGGACGGACCCACGCGTCGACGAGGTGGTCCGCGGTACGGCCCGGGGCACGGCGCCGGCGCCGCTGTCGATCCTCGACCTGGCCACCGTCGGCGTCGGCTACACGCCCGCGCAGGCCCTGTCCGCGACCACCACCCTGGCCCGCAGCGCCGAGGAGTGGGGCTACCACCGCTTCTGGGTGGCCGAGCACCACGGCATGCCCGGTGTCGCCAGCTCCACGCCCGCGGTCCTGCTGGCCCACCTCGGCGCCCACACCAGCACCCTGCGGCTCGGCTCGGGCGGGGTCATGCTGCCCAACCACGCCCCGCTGGCGATCGCCGAGCAGTTCGGCCTGCTGGAGGCCCTGCACCCCGGGCGGATCGACCTCGGCCTCGGGCGCGCCCCCGGCACCGACCCCGCCACCGCCCGCGCGCTGCGCCGCGGGCTGGCGGAGGGCGCCGACGACTTCCCCCGGCAGCTCGCCGAGCTGACCCACTTCCTGGACGGCACCTTCCCACCCGACCACGCGTACGCGCGGCTGACCGCCGTGCCCAAGGGGGAGGGACGGCCGCCGGTCTGGCTGCTCGGTTCCTCGGGCTTCAGCGCCCAGCTGGCCGGCAGCCTCGGCCTGCCGTTCGCGTTCGCGCACCACTTCAGCAGCGTGAACACCGTCCCGGCCCTCGACCTCTACCGCGCCGCGTTCCGCCCCTCGGCGGTCCTCGACGAGCCGTACGCGCTGATCGGGGTGAGCGCGGTCGCGGCGGACGACGAGGCCACCGCCCGCCGGCTCGCTCGGTCCGCGGCGCTCGGCATGCTCCGGCTGCGCCGGGGCAACCCGGGCCCGATCCCCACGCCCGAGGAGGCGGAGTCCTACCCGTACAGCCCGGTGGAGGCGGACTTCATCGACGAATGGCTGGGCAACGTCGTCCTGGGCTCGCCGGGCGAGGTGGCCGACGGCCTGGAGGCGCTCCGCAAGCGGACCGGGGTGGACGAGCTGATGGTCACCTCGCACATCCACGGCCACGAGGCGCGGTACCGCTCCTACGGGCTGATCGCCGAGGCGTACGGCCTGACCGGGCCGAAGTCCGCCGACGCCTGAGAACCCCCTCGGGGGCGGCCGCCGGCAGGACGGCCGTCCTCGGGCCTCCTACTCGACGGCGCCGACCGCGCCGCCCGGGCCGACCGGTCCTCCCTGGGCGTCGCGGCCGTCACGGCCGTCACGGAGTATCGCCGCGACGAGTTCCGCGTCGCCGGGGCGGGCGAAGTACCAGCCCTGGGCGGTGTCGCAGCCGGTCAGCCGGAGCCGTTCGGCCTGGGCCGCGCTCTCGATGCCCTCGGCGGTGACGGTCAGGCCGAGGGTGTGGGCCAGCTGCACCATCGCGCCGACGATCTGCTCGTCGGCGTCGCTCCGGCGCGCGTCCCGGCCGGCGAGCCCGGTGCGGGCGCCCGTCGGGGCCGGGTCGCGGAACCCCTCGATGAAGGTGCCGTCCAGCTTCAGTACGTGCACCGGCAGGCGGGAGAGGTAGGCCAGGTTCGAGTAGCCGGTCCCGAAGTCGTCGATCGCGATCCGGACGCCCATGTCGGCGAGTGCCTGGAGCGCCTGCAGCGGGCGTCCGCCGGGGCCGAGCAGCGCGCTCTCGGTGATCTCCAGCTGCAGCAGCCGGGCCGGCAGGCCGGTGCTGTCGAGCGCCTGGGCGACGTCGGCGACCACGTCGGAGTCCCAGATCTGGCGGGCGGCCAGGTTCACGCTCACGAAGGTCTCGGTCTCGGGGAACTCGGTGAGCCAGCGCCGGGCCTGGCGGCAGGACTCCTCCAGGACCCACTTGCCGAGCGGCACGATGGCGCCGGACTCCTCGGCGAGCGGGATGAAACGGTCCGGCGAGAGCGTCCCGTAGCGGGGGTGGCGCCAGCGGACCAGCGCCTCGGCCCCGTGCACCGTGCCGTCGGCCAGACCGACCAGTGGCTGGTACTCGATGGTGAACTCGCCGCGCTCCAGCGCCGGGCGCAGTGCGGTGGAGAGCAGTTGGCGGGTCAGCTGGTGGGCGCCCCGGTCGGGGTCGTAGAGGGTCCAGCGGGCCCGGCCGTCGGCCTTGGACCAGTAGAGCGTGGAGTCGGCGTCCTTGACCAGGTCGGTGGGGGTGGTCTCGTGGACGGACCGTTCGACGACGCCGACGCTGGCGGTCACCGCCAGCCGGTGGCCGGCCACGTCGAAGGGGCGTTCCAGGGCTTCGAGGATCCGGGCGGCCAGGTCGGTCAGCTGGTGGCTGCCCTTGCTGTCGGTCACCAGGACGGCGAACTCGTCGCCGCCCATCCGGGCCACCAGCTGGGTCTCGCGTGCGGAGAAGCCGCGCCGCAGGCGGGTCGCGACGGCGATCAGCAGCTGGTCGCCGATGTGGTGGCCGAGGGTCTCGTTGATCGCGGCGAATCCGTCGAGGTCCAGGTAGCAGACGCCGACCCGGCGTTCGTCCGTCGTCGCCGAGCCGGCCGCCGGGCCCACCCAGGCCGTCCCCGTCCCGGTGACGGTCCGGGCCGGTGACCCGGCGGTCGGCCCCGTGGCCGACCCGGCCGGGCGGGCGGTCGTCCGGTCGGGGGTGAGGCAGGCGGCGTCGAGGCGCTCGAAGAAGAAGGTCCGGTTGGGCAGCCGGGTCAGCGGGTCGTGCAGGGCCTGGTACTCCAGGCGGTCGCCGAGCCTCCGCTGTTCGGTGATGTCCTCGACCAGGGCGAGCGTGTAGAGGGGGCTGCCCGCGCCGTCCCGGATGAGGGAGATGGTCACCTTGCTCCAGACCGTGCGTCCCTCACGGTGCTTGAGCTGCTTCTCCACCCGGAGCCGGTCGCGCTCGCCGTGGACGAGGGCGGGGAACAGGCGGTGCGGCATGCCCTCGGGGTCGAGGATCTCGTGGATGTGGGTCCGGGCCAGCTCGCCGACCGTGCGGCCGGTCAGGGCGGCGAAGGCGGGGTTGACCTCGATGATCCGGTCCTCGGGGTCGATCAGTGCCATGCCGATGCCGGCGTCGCAGAAGGCGGCCCGGAAGCGGGACTCGCTCGCCCGGAGCGCGGCCGAGAGCCATTCCGCCTCCAGGGGTGACGCTTCGGCGGCCCCGTCCTCGGCCGGCCGGTGGGCCCCGTCGCCGAGCGGTGCCGAACAGGTCGGGCAGCGGTGGGGGCCGCCGTCGGCGGCGGGGGCGCGGGGGTCGGTCAGAACGGCGTGGGCGGCCCCGTTGGGGGCCTCGCCGTCGAGTGCGGTGCCGTTGAGTGCGACGCCGTTGGCCGGGCGGACGCCGGGTGGCGGGGGGAGAGGGCGTCGGTGCCGTGGCTCCTCGTGCCGCACGCCCGGGTAGTGTGCGTCGGCCCCCTCGTTCTGGCCCGGCACGGCATGCTCCCGTCCGCTGCTGCAGCTTGACGCTTGACGCTGGTCCGGCCGGTCACCCGACTGGCGGCGGCCGACTCCGCACTCTTCCGGGGCCCTCGGGGCCGGGGTCCGGTGCGGAACGCTCGGGGTGGAGCGGCCGTGCGGAAGCCCGCGTGAGGAACCGTGAGGAACAGGGCGCTGCGGCCGATCATAGGACGCGTCGGCAACGCGCGGTGACCGCCGCCAGGGTGATTCGTCGGCTTTGGGGGCAAGTGCGGCGATACATG
This sequence comes from Streptomyces sp. BE20, assembly GCF_036322525.1. NCBI lineage: Bacteria > Bacillati > Actinomycetota > Actinomycetes > Kitasatosporales > Streptomycetaceae > Streptomyces > Streptomyces sp. BE20. The sequence goes on from NZ_JAQYWW010001134.1 coordinate 167,195, forward strand.
CGGACGCCCCCGGTACACATCACATGACGTGTACCGGGGGCGTGTGCTCCGGTAGTGCGCTCTCGGGCGCCGGTCGAGCGCGGTGCGTGCGCCCGCCGGGCCCGAGGACCGCAGGTCGGAGCGTCAGCCCGCCAGCGTGGCGGTGAGGGTGATGGTGGTGCCGGTCAGAGCCTGGCTCACCGGGCAGTTCGCCTTGGCGTCCTCGGCGGCCTTCGCGAAGCCGTCCGCGTCCAGGCCGGGAACCTCGCCGACGACGGTGAGGTGGATCCCGGTGATGCCGGTACCCGGCTGGAAGGTGACGTCGGCCTGGGTGTCGAGCTTGGTCGGCGGGTTGCCCGCGCCGGCCAGGCCGTGCGAGAGGGCCATCGAGAAGCACGCGGAGTGCGCGGCCGCGATGAGCTCCTCCGGGCTGGTCTTGCCGTTCGCCGCCTCGGCCCGGGCCGGCCAGGACACCGGGTACTCGCCGATGCCGGACGACGCGAAGGTCACCTGGCCCTTGCCGTCGAGCAGGTTGCCTTCCCACGCGGTGCGGGCGGTGCGGGTGGTTGCCACGATCGGTACCTCCAGTAATGAGGAACTGCTGAGTCGTCACGTCCGGTCATGCCGCGCTTAGCCTACGTGCAGGTCGGGGGCCTGCCACAAGTAGCGCATCGGGCACGTGCGTCCGAAAACGCCTCGGCCGTCCGGGTGACGGTGCCGGTGAGGGGGCGTGCCCCGCCAGCTCGGAGCCCCGCCGGGGGATCACTCCGTGTGCCGTCCATATCGTGGACGGATAGGCCAAATGGTGCGGGCCCGTGCGGGGTGCCCTGTTAGATTGACCCGGGCCCGAGCCCGGCCGGTGCACGACCGGTGCACGACCGGGTGCCCATTCCGAGAGAGCCGCGGAGCCGCCCCGATGACGGACCACCCCACGACCCCCGACGCCGGACTGCACGAGGGGATCGACGACACCGTGCGGGCCGAGCTGACCAGCCTGCGCGAGAGCATCGACAACATCGACGCCGCGGTGGTCCACATGCTGGCCGAGCGCTTCAAGGCGACCCAGCGGGTCGGGCGGCTCAAGGCCGAGCACAAGCTCCCGCCGGCCGACCCGGCGCGCGAGCGCACCCAGATCAAGCGCCTGCGCGAGCTGGCCGCCGGTGCGCACCTGGACCCGGTGTTCGCCGAGAAGTTCCTCACCTTCATCATCGCCGAGGTCATCCGCCACCACGAGGCCATCGCCAGTGATGCCGTGACCGGCGGGAACGATTCCGTCTGACCCCGGGCCCGGCCCGACCCGCGGGCCCCGGCCCCCTCCGGCGGTGTCGGGCGGGGGTAAACGCCCGATTTCGCCAGGCTCCCCGGGTGGCGTAGCGTGCAGGTTCCCCCGCAGCCGGAGAGTGGAGCAGCGACGATGGCGGTGAACCTGCCCGGTACGCACGGCGACGCCGGGGCCGCTCCCTCCGGGGCCGTCGGTTCCGGCGGCGGTGCGTACGGCGCCCCCGGTACTCCCGGGGCCGGCGGTGGTCCCGGTGTGCCGGGGTACCCCGGCAGCCCGGAAGCCTCCGGAACCTCCGGGATCCCCGCCGTGCCGTCCGGCGGTCGGGCCGAGGCCCGGCGGGCCCGGCGCGCTGCCGAGGGACGCCGGACTCCGAAGCCCCGCCGGCAGCGTCCGTGGTGGATCGAGATCCCCGCGATGGCGGCGGTCGGCCTGGTGGTCGCCCTGCTGATCAAGACCTGCCTGTTCCAGGTGTTCACCATCCCCTCCGGGTCGATGGAGAACACGCTGCGGATCGGTGACCGGGTCGGGGTGAACAAGCTGGCCCCGCTGACCGGCTGGGAGCCCGAGGCCGGCCAGCCGGTGGTGTTCAAGGACCCGGGGGACTGGCTGCCTCCGCAGCCGACCGGCGGGAACCCGGTCGCCAACGCGCTGGGCTCCGCGCTCGGCTTCGTCGGGCTGATTCCGCCCAAGGACGACAACTACCTGGTCAAGCGGGTCATCGCGACGGGCGGGCAGACCGTCCAGTGCGCGGGTACCACGCTGACCGTCAACGGCACGAAGGTGGACGAGCCCTACCTGCACCCCGGGGACGACTCCTGCGCGGGGCTGGACTTCGGCCCGGTGACGGTGCCCCAGGGCTACGTCTGGGTCGAGGGCGACCACCGCAGTGACTCGGCGGACTCGCGCTACCACCAGCGCGGCCCCGGTGGCGGGGCCGTGCCGGTGGACAACGTGGTCGGCCCGGTGTCGGCCGTCGTGTGGCCGCTCAATCACCTCGACTGGTTCGGCTGGGTCGGTCGCTGATCCCGGCCCGGTCGGCCGTCGCGTCGGCCTCGGCCACCGCCCCGGCCGGCCGCTCGCCGAGCGCCGTCGCTCCCGCCGGCACCGCGTCCGGACCTCGCGTCACCCGGTCCGTTCCCGGCGGAGCGTTCTCCCGCCCCACCGAGGCCGCAGCCCCAGCCGCAGTCCCGGCCCGAGCCGCAGTCGTAGCCGTCTCCGGCGCGGTACCGGGCTTGCTCGCCTGGGCGGCGAAGGCGCCGGCCAGCACCAGCAGACCGCCGGTCACCTGCGGCAGCCCGAGGTGCTCGCCGAGCAGGACCCAGGCCAGCACGGTGGCGACGACCGCCTCCAGGTTGGCCACCACCCCGGCGATCGGGGGCGACAGGTGCCGCACGGCGATCACGCCGGTCAGGTACGCGAGCACGGTCGCGATCAGGACCATCCACGCGGCCGGGAGCAGCGCGGGAACGGTGCGCCCGTTCATCACCACGTCCCCGCCGAGCAGGCTCCAGTCGGCCTCCCAGGGGCGGGTGAGGGCGGTGAGCACGATCGCGCCGATCAGCAGTCCGTACGCGCTGACCGCGATCGGGTCGACCGGGCGGTCGCCCCGGCTGCCGGCGTCGGCCAGCACGAAGTAGCCCACCTGGCAGCAGGCCGCCCCGAGGGCGAACAGGACGCCGAGCGCGTCGAAGCTCAGGCCGTTCCAGATCTCGACCACGCAGGCCAGACCGGCGACGGCCACCCCGGCGCCGACCGCCGCGCCCCGGCTGATCGGGCGTCGCTGGACGAACCGCACGTAGCCGATGAGCAGCGGCGGACCGAGGTACTCGATCAGCAGCGCCACGCCGACCGGGATCCGGGAGATCGCGGCGAAGTAGCAGGCCTGGACGCCGGCCACGGCGAGCAGGCCGAAGCCGATGAGCAGGCCGGGCCGCCGCAGGACGGCGGCGCGGTGGCGGTAGGCGAGCGGCAGGAGGACGACGGCGGCGCCGGTGACCCGGAGCCAGACCACGTGCAGCGGTGAGAGCCCGGCGGCGATCAGCGGCTTGGCGGCGGTGCCGGAGCCGCCGAAGGCGATGGCGGAGACGAGCGCGAGGGTGAGACCGAGGGTCCGGGCGGAGGAACCGCCGAGCAGGTGTTTTGAGCTGTGCACCGACGAATTGTGACAGTCGTACCGGCACTTCGGTAAGGGGTCATTCCGCTATTCGGTCCTGCCGGGGGCCGCGTGTGGCGCCGGGTCCACCGCTCCGTGCGGTGGACCCGGCGGCTCCGGGCCGGCGCTACTGTGCCGCGCCGGCGCCCGCCAGGGCGTTCGCGCCCGCGTCCGCCCCGGAGCCGGCGTTCGCACCGCCCGTACCACCGCTGCCGCCGGATCCCGACCCGCCGGTGCCGTCGGTGGGCTGCGGGCTGGGCGTCGGTGCGGTGGTCGGACCCGTCGTCGGGGCGGTGGTCGGCGCCGGCGTCCTGGTCGGCCGGCCGGTCGGCGAGGACGTCGCCGGCCGGCTGGGAGCCGTGGTCGCGCCGCCGGATCCGGCACCGCCGGTGCCGCCGCCCGTGGGCTGCGGTGCGGTGGTCGGACCGCCGGTGGGCGCGGTGCCCGGCGTCGTGGCCGAGCCGTCCGAGGCCCCCGACCCGCCGCCGCCGGTGGTCGCCGGCGAGGACGGTGCGCCGGACGGCGTGGCCGACCCGTCCGTCCCGCCCGAGGGCGAGGCGGAGGAGCTCGGGGAGTTCGCGGAACCGCTGCGCGAGGAGGAGTCCTCGGCGCCCGACGGGGCGGGGAAGTCGGCGACCGGCTGCCCCTTCAGCGCGCTCTTCATGTAGGTGGTCCAGATCTGCGCCGGGTACTGGCCGCCCGCCGCGCCCTCGATCCCGCCGGTGCCGCTCAGGCTGACCTGCGCGCCGGTGGCCGGGTCCTGCCCGAACAGCGCCACCGAGGTGACCAGCTCCGGGGTGTAGCCGATGAACCAGACCGACTTCTGGTCGTCGGTGGTGCCGGTCTTGCCCGCGGCGGGGCGGCCGAGCGCCTTGGCGCGCCAGCCGGTGCCGCCCTGGTCGCTCACCACGCCCTCCAGCATGGAGGTGACCTCGCGCGCGGTCTGCTCGCTGACCGCCTGCGTGGTCTTGTGGGCCGGCAGCGGGAGCGCCTCGCCCTCGTGGTCGACCGACTGCACCAGCCAGGGGGTGATCTGCCGGCCGTCGTTGTCCAGCGTGGCGTACACCCCGGCCAGGTCGAGCACGCTCGGGGTGGCGGTGCCGAGCGGGATCGACGCCACCGGGTCGAGCCCGGGGGTGGTGCCGGGCAGGCCGAGCGCGATCGCGGTGTCCCGGACCTTCGACAGCCCGGTGTCCTGGGCGAGCTGGGCGAACGCCGAGTTCACCGACCAGTCGGTGGCCTGCTGGAGGGTGATCTGGCCGTAGCTCTTGTCGCCCTCGTTCGGCGGCGCGTACGGGGTGCCCTTCCCGCCGCGGACCTTGCGGCCACTGGTGCCGTCGTAGACGGTGCGCGGGGTGACGGTCTGGCCGGACTGGGTCCTGGCGTCGTTCTCCAGCGCCGCGGCCAGGCCGATGGCCTTGAAGGTGGAGCCCGCCTGGTAGTCCCGCCGGGTCGCGTTGTCGATGTAGTGCTTGGTGTAGTCGACGCCGCCGTACAGGGCGACCACGGCGCCGGACTTCGGGTCGACCGAGACGGCGCCGGGCTGGACGTTGGCGTCCTTCTTCCGCTTGTCCGGGTCGAGGGTGTCGTGCAGCTGGACCTGGACCGCGTCCTGGAGGGCCTGCTGGCGCGCCGGGTCGACGGTCAGCTTGATGGTGTAGCCGCCCTTGGCCAGCTCGGACTCGGTGATGATCTGGTTGGTGGTGAGGTACTCGGTCGCGGCGTTGACCAGGTAGCCGGCCTGACCGGAGAGGCCGAGCTGCGACTGCGGGTTCCTGACCTCGGGGAAGGCGGTGGCGGCGCGCTCCTCGGCGGAGAGCCAGCCCTCCTTCACCATGCCGTCCAGCACGTAGTTCCAGCGGTTCACGGCGTTCTGCCTGCCCGCCGGGGTGGCGGTGGCGACGTCGTAGGCGCTCGGGGCGTTCAGCAGGGCGGCCAGGTAGGCGCCCTGGGCGGCGTCGAGCGCGGCGGCGTCGACGCCGAAGTACTGCTGGGCGGCGGCCTGGATGCCGTACGCGCCGCGCCCGTAGTACGAGGTGTTGAGGTAGCTGGAGAGGATCTCGTCCTTGCTCTCGGTGGCGTCCACCTTGATGGCGATGAAGAGTTCCTTCACCTTGCGGGTGATCGACTGCTTCTGGCTCAGGTACGTGTTCTTCACGTACTGCTGGGTGATGGTGGAGCCGCCCTGGGTGCCCTCGCCCTGGGCGGTCTTGACGGCGGCGCGGACCAGGCCGGGTATGTTGACGGCGCCCTCGTGGTAGAAGTTCCGGTCCTCGGCGGCCAGGGTGGCGTGCTGCGCGGCGGGGGAGACCTTGTCGAGGGCGACGTTCTGCCGGTTGGTCTGGCCGGTCCGGGCGATCACCGAGCCGTCCTGGTAGAGCCAGGTGTTGCTCTGCGCGGTCGCGGCGGCGTGCGCGTCCGGCACCTTCACCAGGGTGATGCCGAGGGCGAACAGGCCGACGCCGAGCACCAGGGCCGCGGCGAAGCCGGTCAGCGTCATCCGCCAGGTGGGCACCAGCCGGCGCCAGCCGGTGCGCCGGGGGCGGCGGGACTTCCTGCCGCCCCGCCCGGTACCCGGCCCGGTGTTCTGTTGCGCGGTGCGCTGGATGCCGCTCTGGGCGTCTCGGGACAAAGCGGCGGCCTTTCCTGCGGGCGGGCGTCCGGGCGGGGCAGGCCGTGCGGGCCTGCTCGGACGGGATCGTCGGCGATAGGGGACCTTTGTCCCTTTTCCGGTTTACAGCCCAAAACGCGTCCAACGGGCCGGTTGGATCCACTGGGAGGACAAGCGAGACCGACATCACACACAAATCGGACGTCGATGGGCAGCAAAAAGCCGGAGAGCCCCTCGCGATGGCGAGAGGCTCCCCGATGTCGGTGCGCCGCCAGGGACTCGAACCCCGGACCCGCTGATTAAGAGTCAGCTGCTCTAACCAACTGAGCTAGCGGCGCCTGCTGACGTGGAAAACAATACACGGTCCCGGCGAGTGCCTCGAACCGCTTGCGGCGGCACCCGCTCCGGCCTGACCGTTTCCGCCCGGTTGGGGTGGAGTTTGCCGCCGGTTAGGGTGGAATCGTGCCCAGCTCCCACCCCGGCCGCCGGAAGACTCGGCTCACCGCCGCGCTGCTGCTCAGTGCGGTGGCCTGCACCGCGTGGGTCCTGGAGGTCGCGCTCGGCACCGGACTCGACCCGGTCCGGGCCCGCGTCGGCGAGCTCGCCGCCGAGGACCTGCCGCTGGGCGGCCTCTCCCCGGCCGCCGAGGCGGCGGGCGCGGACCCGTCCCGGGAGAGGGGGCCGGGATGACCGGCCCCGGGCAGGGCGCCTCCCCGCACCGCCGGGCCGCCGGGGACACCGCAGCCTTCCTGCGCGTCGACGGCGTCCCCCTGCACGTCCGCGTCGAGGGCGACGGCCCGCTCTGCCTGCTCACCGGCGGGCTCGGCAGCAGCTGGTTCGACTGGGACCTGGTCGTCCCCTTCCTCGCCCCGTACCGGACGGTGGTCCGCTTCGACCGCCCCGGCTACGGGCTGAGCGCGCCCGAGCCCGCGACCCGGGCGCTCCCGACGGCCGCACGTGAGGCCCACCGGATCCGTGCGGTGCTGGAGGCGCTGGGCCGGGAGGAGCCGTGCACCGTGGCCGGTCACTCGCTCGCAGGCTTCCACGTCGAGACCTTCGCCCGGCTGTACCCGGACCGGACCGCCGGGCTGGTGCTGCTGGACGGCAGCGCCGAGGCGGACCCGCGTCCGCGTCCGGCCCCGGAGCTGCGGGACCTGACGGCCCGCGCGGCTGCCGGGGCGGCCACCGCGGTCGCGGTGCCGTACCTGCTCGGGCCCACCGCGCGCCGGTGGGTGGCCCGCGCCTCGACGGTCCGCCGTGAGGACCTCGCCCCCGTACCGCTGGTCCGGCACTGCTACCGGACCGGCCGCTCGCTGCGCGCGCTGCTCCGGGAGAACACCCACTACCTGGACATGGCCGCCGAGCTCGCCGCACTGCGCCGCACCACGCCACTGCCGGATGGCCTGCCGGTCACCGTGCTCGCCGCCGACGACGGCCTCCGCAGCCGCCGGACCGAGGAGTGGCTGGCCGTCCAGCGCGAGCTGGCCGCGCTGCTCGGCGCCGAGTTCCGGACCACCGCCCCGGCCGGACACCTGCTGATGTTCGACCGTCCGGACGCCGTGGCCTCGGCGATCCTGGAGACCCGCTGACCCCGCCCGAGGCGTCCGGACGGCGCCGGACTCAGCCGCCGCTGGCGTTGTCCGCGTCGACGAGGCGGCGCACGGCCCGGGCCACCGGCAGTTCCTTGACGAGCCGCCGTGCGGCCTTGCGGACCTCGGTGTTCTCCGGGCCGGGGAAGATCCGCCGGTCCAGTCGGGCCGCGCCGATCAGCCCCGCCAGTTGCAGGTCGGGCCCGTCCGGTCCGCCGGCTCCGCCGGGGGAGGCGGCCGTGCCGCCGGTGCCGGCCCCCGTGCGGCCCAGGGCGCGGGCGATCCGGTCGGCGATCTCCTGCCCCGCCGTGGCCGGCACCGGCAGGTGGGCCCGGTAGGGGACGAGCAGGACGCGTCGCCGCTCGACGGTCAGCACGCCCTCGGCGACCAGCCGTTCGCGGAAGTGGCCGAGCGCCTCCCGGCGCGGGATCTGCCGCATCACGTGGTCGAGCCCGAGCCGGTGCTTCCACTTGCCCGCCTCGGCCAGCCGGTCCAGTACGCCGGCGGTGATCTCGTCCTGCGCCCCGAGCGGCCGGAAGCCGGTGATCCGCCGGTCCTCGACGGCGACGGCGCCGGCCAGCACCAGTTCGGCGAGCACGCCGCCCGTGAGCGCCCGGTAGAAGGCCGCGGCCGGGACGGGCATCCGGCCGTGGGCCGGATCGGTGCAGAGCAGCACCAGTTCCTCGGGCATCGGGCGCCGGCCGTGCGGTCCGGAGTCGAGCGGAGCCATGGCGACAGCACCTCCGGTGGGGCCGTGCGAGCGCGCGTCGCGCGCGGTGGGGGCAGCGCCCCCAAGCTATCCGGCGCGACGGTGCGGGCGTGCCGGAACCGGGAACGAGGGTGCCCGGACGGGTCGGGCAGGGGTGTGCGGGGAACGCCGAAGGGCCCCTCGCTCTCGCGAGGGGCCCTTCGGCTGTCGGTGCGCCGCCAGGGACTCGAACCCCGGACCCGCTGATTAAGAGTCAGCTGCTCTAACCAACTGAGCTAGCGGCGCCTGCTGACCTGGAAGACATTACACGCAGTCGGTCCGATCCGCCGAATCGCCACCGGTGGGACACGCACCGTGGCGACCGGCACAACCGCCGGAGGCGCTACCCCTCCGGGAAGTGGCACGCCGCCCGGTGGTCGGTGTCCGGCGCGGGCCCGGTCGGCAGCGGGGCCTCGGTCTCGCAGCGGGTGCGCGCGGCCGGGCCGCCGAGCCGCGCGTAGACGGGGCAGCGGGTGCGGAACGCGCAGCCGGTGCGCCGGGCGGTGGGCGAGGGCGGGTCGCCGGCGAGCAGGATGCGGGCCCGGGCCCGTTCGGCGGCCGGGTCCGGCAGCGGGACGGCGGACAGCAGTGCGCGGGTGTAGGGGTGGCGCGGACGGTCGAAGACGGCGGAGACCTCGCCCTCCTCGACCGTCCGTCCCAGGTACATGACGCTGACCCGGTCGGCGAGGTGGCGGATGACCGAGAGGTCGTGCGAGACGAAGAGGTAGGAGAGGCCCAGCTCCGCCTTGAGGGCCTGGAGCAGGTTGAGCACGCCGGCCTGGATGGAGACGTCGAGTGCGGAGACCGGTTCGTCGAGCACCAGCAGCCTCGGCCGGACGGCCAGCGCACGGGCGATCGAGATCCGCTGGCGCTGCCCGCCGGAGAACTGGTGCGGGTAGCGGACGGCGTGGGCCGGGTCGAGGCCCACCTGCCGGAGCAGCTCGGGGACCCTGCCGGCGATCTCGCCCCCGGAGGCCCGCTGGGCGCGCAGCGGTTCGGCCACGATGTCGCCGACCGGCATCCGGGGATCGAGGCTGGCCATCGGGTCCTGGAAGACGATCTGCAGCCGGGCCCGCATCCGGTGGGCCTCGGCGCGGGAGAGCCCGGCGGCGTCCCGGCCGAGCAGCTCGATCCGGCCGGACTCGGGGGCGGCGAGGCGCAGCAGTTCGAACAGGGTGGTGGACTTGCCGGAGCCGGACTCGCCGACCAGGCCGAGCGTCTCGCCCTCCCGGATCGACAGGTCGACGCCGTCCACCGCGTACACCGAGCCGATCCGGCGCTTGAACACGGTGCCCTTGAGGAGGGGGAAGGTCTTGGTGAGCCCGGTGACGTCGAGGACCGGGGCGCGCTCCTCCCTCGGGACGGGGTCCGCCGCGGGCGGGGGGAGGGCGGGTACCGGGTAGACCTCGGCGGGCGCGGGCCGCCGTTCGGCCAGCTCGCCCGCGCGGACGCAGGCGGCGAGATGCCCCTCGACCGGCGCCGGCCCGTCCGCCTCCCCGGCGGCCCCGTCGACGCCGGTCCCGTCCGCGGCCCCGGCCGTCCGGCCCGCCACCGCCGTGGCCGGTCCGCCCGTCCCCGCGAGCGGCGGCTCCGTGCTCCGGCAGCGGTCCTCGGCCAGCGGGCAGCGCGCCGCGAACGGGCACCCGGCCGGCAGCTCGGCCATCGGCGCGGGCACGCCGGGGATCGGCACCAGCGGCCCGCCGCGCCCGTCCAGCCGGGGCACCGCGCCGATCAGCCCGAGCGTGTACGGGTGCCGGGGTGCGGCGAACAGTTCGTCGACGCCGGTCGTCTCGACCACCCGGCCCGCGTACATGACCGCGACCCGGTCGGCCATCCCGGCGATCACGCCGAGGTCGTGGCTGACCAGGACGAGCGCGGCGCCGGTCTCGCGCCGGGCGGTGCGCAGCACGTCGAGGACCTGGGCCTGGATGGTGACGTCGAGGGCGGTGGTGGGTTCGTCGGCGAGCAGGACGTCGGGGTCGTTGGCGATGGCCATGGCGATCATCGCGCGCTGCCGCATGCCGCCGGAGAACTCGTGCGGGAAGCTGTCGAGGGCGCGGTCGGGTGCGGGGATGCCGACGAGGTCGAGGAGTTCGGCGGCCCGTTTGCGGGCGGCGGCCCGGTCGAGGGGCTGGTGGATGCGGAGCGCCTCGACGATCTGGTCGCCGATCCGGTAGACGGGGGTGAAGGCGGAGAGCGGGTCCTGGAAGACCATGGCGATCCGCCGGCCGCGGACGGCGGCGAGCTCGCGCCCGGGCAGGCCGACGAGTTCGCGCCCGTCCAGTCGGACCGAGCCCCGGACACGGGCGGTGCCGGGCAGCAGGCCGAGCACGGCCAGGGCGGTGACCGACTTGCCGGAGCCGGACTCGCCGACGATGCCGAGGGTCTCGCCGCGCCGCAGGGTGAGGTCGACGCCGCGGACGGCGGGGACGGGGGCGCTGCCGCGCGGTCCGGTGAAGTCGACGTGGAGGTCCCGGACGGCCAGCAGCGGGCCGGCGGGTGGGGGTGCGGGCGCGCCGGGCGGCGGGGTCTCGACGGTGGTGGTCACGTGCGTGCCTTCTTCCTGCGGGCGGAGCGACGGGGGCGCCGGGCGGCCTCGGAGGTCGGGTCGAGGGCGTCGCGCAGTCCGTCCCCGATCAGGTTGACGGCGAGGACGAAGAGGACCAGCAGCCCGGCCGCGAAGTAGAACAGCCAGGGGAAGACGGGCGCCTCGCTGGTGCCGGCGGCGAGCAGGGTGCCGAGCGAGACGTCGGGCGCCTTGACGCCGAAGCCGAAGTAGGAGAGCGCCGTCTCGCTCATCACGGCGCCGCCGACGGCGATGGTGGCGTCGATGATGAGGAAGGAGGCGACGTTCGGGAGGATGTGCCGGGTGATGATCCGCAGCGGGTGGACGCCCATGAACCGGGCGGCGCGGACGAACTCCCGCTCGCGCAGGGAGACGGTCATCGAGCGGACCACCCGGGCGGTGATCATCCAGTTGAACAGGGCGAGCAGCAGGACGAAGGCGAGCCAGCCGGCGCCCCTGAGCCGCGGCGAGATGATCGTGACGACCAGGAACGCCGGGAAGACCAGCATCAGGTCGACCAGGAACATCAGGATCCGGTCCGTCCAGCCGCCGAAGTAGCCGGCGCAGGCGCCGACCAGGGAGGCCAGCACGGTCGAGAAGAGGGCGACCAGCAGGCCGATGACGAGTGACTTCTGCAGGCCGCGGACGGTCTGGGCGAAGACGTCCTGGCCGACCCCGTTGGTGCCGAACCAGTGGGTCGCGGACGGGGGTTGACGCAGCGCCGTGTAGTCGGGGGCGGCGTAGTCCCAGGGGGTGAGGAGCTGGCCGCCGAAGGCGAGGGCGAACAGCAGCACGACGACGACGGCGCCGGCCACCGCCCAGCGGGCGGCGAGCAGGCGGGCGAGGACGAGCCGGCCCCGGCCGGTCACCCCGGGAGCGGCTGCGGTGGTGGCGCCGGCGGCCGGGGCGGGCTCCACGGGCCCGGCGGGCTCGACGATCACGGTGGTCACGGGGCTCTCCTCCGGTCAGGTCCGCACGCGCGGGTCGAGGGCGGCGTGCAGGGTGTCGGCGAGGAAGCCGGAGGCGAGGACCACGACGGCGGCGAACAGGTTGACCGCGACGACCGCGTTGACGTCCTGCTGGTTGATGGACTGGATGAACCATTCGCCCATGCCGTGCCAGCCGAAGATGGTCTCGGTGAAGGCGGCGCCGGTGAAGATGCCGAGGAAGCTGTAGGCGAACATCGTCGACATCGGGATCACCGCGGTCCGCAGTCCGTGCCTGAGCAGGGCGCGGCCGCGGGTGAGGCCCTTGGCCTCGGCGGTGCGCAGGTAGTCGGAGCCGAGCACGTCGAGCATCGTGCCGCGCTGGTAGCGGCTGTAGGTGGCGAGGCCGCCGAGCGCCAGCGAGAGGGTGGGCAGCAGCAGGTGCAGCGCCCAGTCGGCGAGGTGGGTGCCGAGCCCGCCGGTGAGCCCGGGGGTCTCGTAGCCGGTGAACGGCACGACCTCGTGGCCGACGGCCTCCTTGGCGGCGATGGCGCCGTTCTTCAGGAAGAGGGCGACCAGGAAGACCGGGGTGGAGAGCAGGACGAAGGAGACGAGGGTGAGCAGCCGGTCGGAGATCCGGTACTGGCGGACCGCGCTCCAGGCCCCGGCGGCGACGCCGAGCACCATGCCGAGCAGGCTGCCGATCAGCAGCAGCCGCAGCGAGACCCAGACCCGGCGGCGGAAGTCGTCGATCACCGGGGTGTCGTGGATGGTGCGGCCGAGGTCGCCGTGGAGCACCAGGTCGCCGGCCCACCGGCCGAACCGCTCGACGACCGGGGTGTGGTCGTTCAGGTTCAGGTCGGTGAGCTGCCGCTCGACCGAGGCGGCGGCGGGGCGCGGCACCTTGGCCTCGAAGTAGGTGCGCGGCTGGAGGGCGGCGGCGGAGAGCGCGTACGCCAGGAAGACGGCGGCGGCGAGCAGGACCGCGTAGTAGGCCAGCCGCTTCGTCAGGTAGCGGAGCATCAACGGCTGCCCGGGGTGAGGGCGGGGCCGACGCGTCGGGTGGGCATCGGGTGGGTGGCCTTCGGTCGGTGGGCCCGGTAGCGGCCCGGTGAGGGGGTGGGTGGGGGCGGTCGGGGCGCGGGATCTCGGGGGTGGTCGGGAAACCGCAGGTCAGAGTGTTGCACCGGCGGGCGGCCGGGGTGTTGCGGCGGTGTTGCGCCGTGTTTCGGTTGGGTCAGGTGTGAACCAGGCCCCCTGGTACTGGTTCTGATCGACTGTTACCTTCGCTCCGCCGGCACCGACTTGGCTGCCCACGCTCAAGCCTCGCCACACCTCGCGACGCTCAACTCTCACCACTCGCCGGACATCACGGGGGGAACCCTCATGGACGCTCTCGCCACGCCCGCACGCCGCCGACTCGGCCGTGCCGCCGTGCTCGCCCTCGCCGTCACCCTCGCCGCCGCGGCGTGCACCTCGGGCGGCGGCGGCTCCGCCGACACCGCGGCCAAGAGCGGGGCGCCGGCCCAGGGCGCCATCGACATCAACGCCAGGGCGGCGGACCTGGTCCGCGACGGCGGTGAGGTCCGGTTCCCGCTCTACCAGTGGATCACCCAGTGGAACCCGTTCCAGGTGGACGGCCGGTACGGTGACGCGGTCGAGATCATGCGGGCCCTGGAGCCGAACCTCTTCACGACCGACGAGGCCGGCGCGTTCAAGCCCTCCCCCGACTACCTGGTGGACGCCAAGGTCACCTCGACCTCCCCGCAGGTGGTCACCTACAAGCTCAACCCGAAGGCCAAGTGGTCCGACGGCAAGCCGCTGAGCTACCTGGACTTCAAGGCCGACTGGGAGGCCAGCAACGGCAAGAAGGACGGCTACAACATCGCCGACTCCTCCGGCTACGAGCTGATCTCCGCGGTCGAGCAGGGGGCCGACCCGGCCGAGGTCAAGGTGACCTTCGCGGACACGTACGCGGACTGGCAGAACCTCTTCCGCCCGCTGATCCCGGCCGCCGGGATCGCCACCGCGGACGACTTCAACAAGGGCTGGGTCGAGAAGATCCCGATCACGGCCGGCGCGCTGAAGATCGGGACGGCGGACAAGACCGCGCAGACCATCACGCTGGTCCCGGACCCGGCCTGGTGGGGCGCCAAGCCCAAGGCGGAGAAGATCACCTTCCGGGTGATGTCGCAGTCGGCGACCACCCAGTCCTTCCTCAACAACGAGATCGACTCCGCGACGGCGGGCACCGCCACCGCGTACGGGCAGCTCAAGGACGCCAAGGACACGGTGATCCGGTCGGCCAGCCCGTGGGACGAGGTGCACATCTCCTTCGGCGGCGGCGGTCCGCTGGAGGACCTGAAGGTCCGCCAGGCGCTCGGCAAGGCGTTGGACCGCAACTCGCTGATCAAGATCGCCAACAACGGGGTCCCGGTCGAGTTCAAGCCGCTCGGCAACCACATCTTCATGCCCAACCAGACCGGCTACCAGGACAACTCGGGCGAGTGGGCCAGGTTCGACGTGCCCGCGGCGAAGAAGCTGCTCGACGAGGCGGGGTGGAAGGAGTCCGGCAGCGGCCAGCCGCGCACCAGGGACGGCAAGCCGCTGACCCTGCACTGGGTGGTCAACGAGGCCACCACGCAGGCCCAGCTCGACCTCGCCACCGCCGCCCAGGCGATGTGGCTGGCGGCGGGCGTCAAGGTGGAGCTGGACAAGGTCCCGTCGAACGACTTCTTCACCAAGTACGTCAACCCGGGCAAGTTCGACATCGCCAGCTGGCGCAACACCGACTCGTTCCCGCTCTCCACCAGCCTGCTGAACTTCCGGCTGCCGCAGGGGGACAACGTCTTCGGGAACTACTCCAAGCTCGGCACCGAGGAGATCGACGGGCTGCTGAAGAAGGCGGCCGGCACCATCGACCCGGTGGAGGCCGCGAAGTTCTACAACCAGGCGGACGCCAAGATCTGGGAGCTCGGCCACACCGTCGAGCTGTACCAGCGGCCGACCGTGCTGGCGACCCGCAAGGGCCTCGCCAACTACGGTGCCTTCGGCCTGGCGAGCCTGGACTACGCCAAGGTCGGCTGGGAGAAGTAGCCGCCGGGGCCGGTGCGACCGTACGGCGGGCGCGGAGACGGGCGCGGAGGCGACGTGCGATGCGGAGGTCGTGAGCCGCACGGCAGGCGCTAACGAGCAGCGCGGTGATCACGAGGCCGGTGGTGCGGACACGGGAGGAACGGCTCTGCCGCCCCCGCTGTCCTGCCACCGGCCTTGACCTTCCGCGATGCCCGCAGGCCGCCCGTGTCGTGGGTCCGCCCGGACCCGACCGCTTCCAACCGGGGAAGAATCTAGCGGGGTGGTCGGGGCCGCCGTGCCGTACGGCGCTGGCGCGCCCGGAAACCCGCCGTGCTGTCACCCGGTTCGCGCACCGCAGCGTCAACTCTGGCTGACGACACGGCACATCGGACCGTCCGGTGCCGTCCCGGGCCCTGCGCGCCGGGCGCCGGGGCGGGACACCGGCCGTACGGCGGTGCCGCCGACCGCCGTACGGCGCCGCGCCGGTGCGTGCGTGCCGACCGGGCCGCTGCCAGGATGCGGCGGGTACTTGCCAGCCCGCCCGTCCGGAGCCCGGAGACCGTCGATGACCAGCGAGTCCGCCGCATCACCCCACCCGCACCACACCGACCCGCGCGCGGTGCGCCGGATGGTCCCGCGCAGCCGGGACGAGCCGCACCGGGTGGCCACCCCGCTGGAGCTCTTCTTCGACCTCTGCTTCGTGGTCGCGGTCGGCCAGGCCGGGCGGGAGCTCGCCCACGACCTCGCCGCCGGCCACTGGGGCGACGGCCTGACCGGCTACCTCTTCGCCTTCTTCGCGATCTGGTGGGCCTGGATGAACTTCACCTGGTTCGCCTCCGCCTACGACTGCGACGACGTCCCCTACCGGATCACCACCCTGGTGCAGATCGCCGGTGTGCTGATCCTGGCGGCCGGCGTGCCCCGGATGTTCGCCGACCAGGACTTGGTGCTCTCGGTCATCGGGTACGTGGTGATGCGGCTGGCCATGGTGACCCAGTGGCTGCGCGCGGCGGCCGGCGAGGAGGGCCCGGCACGCGGCGTGGCGCTGCGGTACGCCGCCGGGATCACGCTCTGCCAGATCGCCTGGGTCGTGGTCCTGGTGCTGCCGGACGGTGCCCGGGCGGTGCTCATCCCGCTCGGCATCGTGGCGGAGCTCTCCGTGCCGGTGCTCGCGGAACTGCGGCTCCGGACCACCTGGCACCCGCACCACATCGCCGAGCGGTACGGCCTGTTCACCCTGATCGTGCTCGGCGAGACGGTGGCGGCGGCGACCATCGCGGTGCAGTCCGCCGTGGACGAGCACGAGGGCCTGAGCCGGCTGCTGCCGGTCGCCGGCGGCGGCCTGCTGATCTGCTTCTCGGCCTGGTGGATCTACTTCGCCCGGCCGGTCCACGAGCACCTCCGCTCCAACCGGCAGGCCTTCCTCTGGGGGTACGGCCACTACCTGGTGTTCGGCGCGGCGGCCGCGATCGGCGCAGGGCTGGAGGTGGCGGTCGAATCGGCCGTGCACAAGGCGCACATCTCCGAGACGGCCGCCACCGCGACGGTGACCGTGCCGACCGCGCTCTACCTGATCACCGTCTGGCTGCTGCACTCCCGGCACGTCAAGACCGGCGCGGCTCAGGTGCTGCTGCCGGTCGCGTCGGTGGCGGTGCTCGCCTGCACGGCGGCGGGCTGGGCCGGGGTCCTGGCGGCCGGTCTGGTGAGCGCGGTGACCGTGGGGGTCGGGGTGGTGCTGCACGCCCGGGAGGGCTGAGCGGAGGCCGGACGGCGCGGGGGCGCCGGCTCGCGCGGCTGGGGCGCGGGCTCCCGCGGCCGGCCGGCCGCGGGACCGTCCTCGGCCCGCCCGGTGGGCGGCTGTTCGGGGGGCCGGTCGCCCAGGAGGCCGCGGAGGGTCTCGCCGTGCCCGGCGAGCCAGGTCCGGTACGGCGGACTGGCCTGCGCCAGGTCCAGGTAGACGGCCCGCAGCTCCCCGAACAGGGCTTCGCGGGCCGGCACGCCGAGCGCACGGGGCCGCCAGACCAGCAGCAGCCGGACGGCCAGCGGGTCGCCGTACAGCCGGCGCACGACGCTGCCGGGACCGGGGGCGGAGGTCGGCTGGCAGGGGCGGACGGCCTCGCCGGAGGCGACCAGCTCGGCGGCGGTCGTGTTGTCGCGGACCTGGACCACCCGCGGGTTGAGCCCGGCGGCGCGGAACACCCGGCGCATCGCCGCGTACTCGTGGTCCGCCGTCGGATCCACCATCCAGGTGTCGTCGGCGAGTTCGGCCAGCCGGACCACCGGCCGGGCGGCTGCCGGGTGGTTGGCGGCGAGCGCGACGAACTGCGGCTCACGGGCCATCAGCACCCGGTGCTCGGCGTCCGGGGGCAGCCGCAGCGGGAACCCCTCGCTCTCGTGGACGAAGGCGACGTCCAGTTGGTCGGCGGCGATCATCCGGAGCAGTGCGTTGGCGGAGATGTCGATCTGGATGGTGGTGTCGGTCTCCGGCAGCCGTTCGTGCACCCGGCGCAGCCACGCGGCCACCGCCCGGCTGCCGACGCTGCCGATCCGCAGCCGCCGGGCGCGCTCGCTGCCGGCCGTCTCCCGGGCCTCCTGGCGGGCGGCGGCGATCAGCGCGGCCATCTCGGCGATCACCGGCCTGGCCCGGGACAGCACCGAGTGGCCGAGCGAGGTGGGCCGGCTGCCGGTCTGTTCCCGGGTGAACAGCGTGCCGCCGACGGCCCGTTCGATGCGGTGCAGCTGGGTGGTGAGGGACGGCTGGGTCATGCCGAGTTGCAACGCGGCCTTGCGGAGGCTGCCGGTATCGGCAATCGCGCACAGCACCCGGAGGTGTCTCACGTCGAGCTCCACATCGGGAGCGTAACGGCCGAAACGGCGCAACGCCAGGGACATGACAGGTTGTCGGGTCGGCGGGGGCACCGGCCTCCCCGGCCCGCCCGGTTCGCACCGCCGTCCGTCCGTCGCTCGGTCCGGTGGTCGGTCCGTCGCTCGGCCCGGGGGCGGACGGTGATCGGTCCGGTGGTCGGTCCGTCGCTCGGCCCGGGGGCGGACGGTGATCGGTCCGGTGGTCGGTCCGTCGCTCGGCCCGGGGGCGGACGGTGATCGGTCCGGTGATTGGTTCGTGCTATCGCCGGTTGACATCATCCGCCGGGCCGCCGGCCTGGCCGAAGCTCTGGGGCAGCAAAGCATTCATCCGATGCCCGAGGCCCGGCCCCCACCGGACCGCGGCGCTTCCGCGAATCGGAGCCCCCACATGGATCGCGTCTCGCGCACGCCCTCCGCCGTGCCAGGCCCGGCGGCCCCTCCGGCCCCGGCCCGTTCGGTGCCGTCCCGTTCGGCACCGGCCCGCACCCGGAGCGTGCCGGGCGCAGCCGCGTCGACTCCTCCCGGCGGAACGTCCGGCCCGGCCGGCGGCCCGGCCTCCTGACGACCCCCGGCGCGGCCCACCGGACGGCCCCCTCCGGCCGGTCGGCGTGCCGGGCGGCGCGCACCACCCCGCGTACGGCCCCACGCACCACCGCACGCCCGGTACCGCCTGCACCACCGGTACCACGCGCTACCCCCCACCCCTCCACCCCCGTGAACGGGAGCCCCCACATGAACCGTGTCTCACGCACCTTCTCGGCCGCGCTCGGCCTGGCGCTGGCCGCCGGTCTGGCCGCCCTGCCCACCACGGCCGCCGCCGCGCCCACCCAGGGCTACACGGCCACCGCCGCCCGCACGACCTCGGTCGCGGAGGACGCCAACAACAAGGCGTTCTACGAGGCGGTCATGAAGTCCGCCAAGGCCAAGCAGGCCGCCAACCCGTACCTGCTGGCCGTCACCGTGACCTACGACGCCAGCAGCGCGCCGACCTTCCGCAACCAGATAGCCCAGAGCACGCAGATCTGGAACAGCTCGGTCGCCAACGTCCAGCTGCGGTCCGGTTCGGCCGCCGACTTCCGCTACTACGAGGGCAACGACTCGCGCGGCTCGTACGCCAGCACCGACGGCCACGGGCGCGGGTACATCTTCCTCGACTACGCGCAGAACCGTCAGTACAACTCGCTGCGGGTCGTCGCGCACGAGACCGGGCACGTGCTGGGCCTGCCCGACCACTACTCGGGCCCGTGCAGCGAGCTGATGTCCGGTGGCGGCCCCGGCACCTCCTGCACCAACCCGAACCCGAACAGCGCCGAGCGCAGCCGGGTCAACACCCTCTGGCGGAACGGCCTGGCCGGCTGACGCCCGACGCACCGCAGGACGGCCCGGCCGCTGAACCCCGGCGGCCGGGCCGGTCCGTGCGCGTGCCCGCCCACTGCGGCGATCCCGAGCAGGGCCGGCGGTGCGCGCCCCACCGTGTCACCGCCGCGCCCGCTCGTGCCGGGCGCCGCCCGGGGAAGCCCGTCGGTGCCGCGCCCGCTCGCGCCGGGCGCCGCCCGAGGGGATCTGTCGGTGCCGCGTGCGAGCATGCGGGCGAGAGTCGTCCGCCGCCGACCGCGAGGTGCCACCGCCATGCCCAAGCCCGTCCCCGACCGCCTGGAAGACCTGCCGTACGCCGACCTGTTGCGCCCGCACACCGGGCCGCTGCGCAGCGACGCGCGCTACGACACCGTCCACTTCGACGGCGGCGAGTACACCGACCTGTCGGCCGCCGGTGCGACCTTCCTGGAGTGCGCGTTCACCGGTGTCGCGCTGAGCGGGGTCAAGCTCCGGCAGGCCCGGTTCAACGAGGCCTGGGTGCAGGCCGGCCGCTGGGTGGCCTGCGACCTCGCCGACAGCGAGTGGCAGGACGCCCTCTTCGCCGGCGGCGTCCTGGCCGGCGTCACCGCGCACGGCTCCGCGCTGCGCCGGGTGGTGTTCCGCGGCTGCAAGCTGGAGGCGGTCAACCTGCGCGCCGCCGTCCTGCGCGACGTCGTCTTCGAGGACTGCCTGCTGCGCGACGTGGACTTCGGTGACGCGCGGCTCACCGACGTCGCCTTCCCCGGCTCCACCCTGGAGGAGGTCCGGCTGCGCGGCGCGACCCTCAGCAAGGTGGACCTGCGCGGCGCCGCCGCCCTGGGCCTGCCCGACGGCCACCAGGGCCTGCGCGGCGCCCTGATCAGCTCCACCCAACTGCTCGAACTGGCACCCCAGTTCGCCCAGGCCCTGGGAATCACCGTGAAGGACGGCTGAGCGCCCCGGCTGCCGGCCCCGGTCCGCCGGTCGTCTGCTGCCCCCGGCCCCCGGCCCCCGGCCCCTGCCCCCGGGCGACGGCGAGGCCGGCACGGGTGTCACAGCTCCCGGGGGAACCACGGGTCGTGGACCTCCCGGGGGCCGTCCGGCGTCAGCAGGGTGACCGTCGGCGGCGCGGCCGCGTACTCGGCCAGCAGGACGGCGCCGTGCCGGGTCTCCAACTCCGCCTGGACGGGCACCCGCAGCCGGCTCAGCGCCCGCCGCAGCTGCAGCGCGTCCCGCCGGCTCACCGGCTGCGGCGCGCGCAGCACCAGCCGCAGCGGGCTCAGCGGGCCGGCCACCGGCTCGCCGCTGCCCAACTCGTAGCCGACCGCGCCGATCGGCCCCCAGGCCAGCCGGTGGTCCGCCACCAGCTGCCCGGCCACCGGGAGAACCGCGAGCGCCGGAACCGCCGCCGTCCGCTGCGGCGTCAGCAGGCCGATCCGGCCGGGGAGTTGTTCGGGCCGGAGCGTGCGGGCCACCGCCGCCCGGGGAACCAGCGCGTCCAGCCGCTGCCCGCGCTCCGGGCCGCGCACCGTCACCGGCAGCCAGGTCTCCGGCGCGGCCGAGGCGTCCCGGACGCAGCTCACCGGATGCGGGGTGTCCGTCGGGGAGCCCGCCACGACGGGCGCCCGGCCGACGGTCACCCAGGGGTGGGCCCGCAGCACCTGCCGCGCCCAGTGCGGCAGCCCGCCGCCGCCGAGCGGGCGCAGCGAGCTCGGACACTGCACGAGCAGCAGGTCGTGGACGCCCGGCAGCCTGCCGTCCAGCGCGGCCAGCGGCCCGACCAGCCGGCGCGGTCCGTCGTGCAGTTCCTCGCTCGGACGGTGGACACCGGTGTGGGCGGCGACGGTCACGGCGGGCTCCTGGGGTGGGATCGGGACCGGCTGACGGGTCCCACCCTGCTCCTGGTCCGCCGCCAGGGATACGGCCTTTCGACGCTTCCACCCGGGACCAACGGCTCAAGGCTCGGGGGACGGGAACGCCTCGGAGGAACGCGTGGGACGCTCGCGGAAAAGGGTGACGTGTTCTGTCACTTCTGGTGCGGACGATGGAGTGCATGAACCGGGAAACCACCACCCCTGACGTCGTCCAGGACGGTCCGCTCCTCGGTCGGATCGCGCTCGTGGCCGGGGCCACCCGCGGCGCGGGGCGCGCACTCGCCGTCGAGCTCGGCCGCGCCGGCGCCACCGTCTACGTCACCGGACGCACCACCCGCACCCGGGCCAGCGAGGTCGGCCGGAGCACGGAGACCATCGAGGAGAGCGCGGAGAAACTGGCGCGACGCCGTCGCCCGGGAACCGGCCTTCGCGATCGCCGAGTCGCCGCACTACCTCGCGCGCACGGTCGCGGCGCCGGCCGCCGACCCGGACCGGGCCGCGCGCCGGAACGGCAGGTCCACCTCCAGCGGGGAGCTCGCCAGGGCCTACGACATCCGGGACGTGGACGGCAGGCCGGACGCCCGGGCCTGCTCCGTGCGCACCGACGGGAGCAGGGTGGCGGTCGGTTTCAGCCGGGCCGCGCTCGCCGCGCTCGCCGCGCTCGCCGCCCGAGGTCCCGCAGGGCCGTGGGCACGCCGGACAGGAAGAGGGTCTCCGCCTCGGTGGGGTGCAGCGTGGTGTGCCGGGTCCGGTAGCCCGGCGGCAGGTGGGAGCCGCCCACCCGGCCACGCTCCGAACGGACCGGGACACCGGCCTCCTGGAGGGCCTGGGCATCCCGGATCACCGTCCGCTCGGAGACCTCCGGCTCACGGGAGAGGGTGGCGGCGGTCACGCCGGGGTTCGACTGGACGAGGAAGGCCGTGCGGATCAGGCGGGCGGCACGCATGCCTCGATGATCGGCGGCCGGGTGAACGGGCACGGCACCGGTTCCGCCCGGGCCACCGGTTCCACCCGGGCCGGCCCACCCGGCCCACCCGGCCCGGCACCCCGCCGCCGTCTCCGCAGCGGATGCGTCCGTCGCGTGCCGGTGTGAGAGTGGGGGCAGCCCGGAAGTCGTCCGGAGGAGGAGTCATGGGCATCTTCGACAGGTTCCGCCACAAGGAGCACGCCGCCGCAGGGGAGGACAGGTCCTCGCTCGGCGGGGGCCACGAGCAGGACACCACCGCGATGGCGGACTCCGCCCAGCGCGCCGCGCTCGCCCACGACGAGGCGGCCGACGCTTTCAACGCCGAGGCCGAGCGGGCCCGTGAGATCCGGGAGGCCGAGGTTCGGGAGTCCGAGGCCCGGCGGTCGACCGGGATCAGCGAGCGGGAGGCCGAGGAGCGGGCCCGCGAGAACATGACGGCCGAGGGCGACCCCTGGGACTGACCCCGCCCGGTCCGCCGCGGGGCGCCCGCCCGCCGGGCGCCCCGGCGGACCGCTGCCGTCACGTCCCCCTGCCTTCCCCGGCGTCCCCGCCGCCGTCCGGGTCACCGCCCCCGAATCCCGTCCGCGTCCGCGTCACCGGTCCCGGGGCGGCAGCGGGGGCCGCCGCAGGTCCGGCCGGGGGGTGTCGTCGGGAGGAGGGACGGCGGCCGGTACGTCGTCCAGCAGCTCCAGCGCCAGCCGCACCGCCATGACCAGCTCGGGGTAGCGGCCCGAGGCCCAGTCCCGGGGGGTGCGCAGCACGTGCACGTCCGGCTCGACGCCGCGGTTCTCCACCGACCAGCCGAGCCCGCCGGTGAACCAGGAGGCGTTCTTCGGCACCGAGATCTGCGTCCCGTCGCCGAGGGTGTGCCGTCCGGTCATGCCGACCACGCCGCCCCAGGTCCGGTTGCCGACCACCGGGCCGAGCCCGAGCAGCCTGATCGCGGCGATGATGACGTCGCCGTCCGAGCTGGTGGCCTCGTCGGCGAGTGCCACGACGGGCCCGCGCGGGGCGTCGCGCGGCCACCGGACCGGCTCCCGGCCCCGGCTGAAGTCCCAGGCGAGTACCCGCCGGGTGAGTTTCTCCAGCACCAGTTCCGAGACGTTGCCGCCGGCGTTCCCGCGGACGTCGAGGACGAGCGCGGGCTTGTCGAGCTCGCGCCGCAGGTCCCGGTTGAACTGGGCCCAGCCTGAGCCGCCGAGGTCGGGGATGTGCAGGTAGCCGCACCGGCTGTCGCTGAACTCGCGGACCAGGGCGCGTCGTTTGGCCACCCAGTCCTGGTACCGGACGGGGCGCTCGTCGGTGAGCGGTGTGACGGTGATCCGCCGCACCTGGCCGTCCGGCCCGCCGCCGCGCAGGGTCAGTTCCACGATGGTCCCGCCGGTGCCGGCGAGCAGCGGGAGCGGTCCGCGCACCGGGTCGACCGGGCGGCCGGCCACGGCGAGCAGCTCGTCGCCGTCGTGCACGCCCTGGGCGGCGAGCGGGGCGCGGGCGCGCGGGTCGGAGGACTCGCCGGGGAGGATGCGGTCGAGCAGCCAGTGTCCGTCGGGGGAGCGGTGGGCGTTGGCGGCGAGCAGGCCGAGCGGCTGCTGGGCGAGGGACGGCCCCTCGCCGCGCCGGGAGGCGGTGACGTAGGCGTGCGAGGTGCCGAGTTCGCCGAGGAGTTCGCGCAGCAGGTCGGCGAAGTCGTCGGGGCCGGCGATGCGCTCCAGCAGCGGCTCGTACTGGGCGACCAGGGCCGGCCAGTCCAGCCCGGACATCCCGGCGTCCCAGAACTGGTCGCGGACGATCCGGGCGGCCTCCGCGTAGGACTGCCGCCACTCGGCGGCCGGCCGCACGGTGTGGGTGATCCGGCGCAGGTCGACGGTGGTGGCGGCGGTGGGGGCGGCCACCGGAAGGATCCGCAGGGTGCCGGACGAGTAGACGGCGACCGAGCCGCCGTCCCCGGAGACGGCGTAGCCGTCGAGCCGGTCGGCGAGGGTGGTGCGGGTGCCGCGGGCCAGGTCGAAGTACTCCAGGGAGGGGCGGCCGGAGGTGTCGTCGGGGTTGGTGAAGGTCTGCCCGAGGGTGCCGGAGATCGGCCAGCGCAGCCAGACCAGCCCGCCCCGGACGCTGTCGGTGGCCGAGTACTTGGAGGCCAGCACCGGGAAGGGCACCAGCCGCTCGCCGATGCCCGCAGGATCGACGTGCACGGTGCCGCCGCCGTCGCCGCGCGGGGCGCCGTCCTCGGCGGGGGCCGCGAACGGGGACGGCGTGTCGGCGGCGAGCGGCACGAGGTAGGGACGGCAGCCGAGCGGGAAGGAGAGGTCGCCGGTGTGCACGTCGTGCACGGGGTCGAAGCCGCGCCAGGAGAGGAAGGCCAGGTAGCGGCCGTCCCGGGTGAAGACCGGCTGCTCGTCCTCGAACCGGCCGTCCGTGACGTCGGTGACGGGCGCGGGCCCGTCGGTGCGGGTGAGCCGGATGCGGCGCAATGAGCGGCCGGCGGCCGGCTGGGACCAGGCGAGCCAGTGCGAGTCGGGGGAGAACCGGGCGCCGGCGACGGGGCCGTGGCCGGAGGCCGCGACCTCGCGCACGGTGCCGTCGGCGGTGGCGAGCAGCAGGAGCCGCCCGTCGGAGGCGGCGGCGGCGAGGTGGGCGCCGTCGGGGGAGGCGGTGAGTTCCAGGACGCGGCCGAGCCGGCAGTCGGCGAGCACCCGGTGGCCGCGCTGTCCGGGGGCCTGCTCGTGGCCGGGCAGCGGCACGATCTCGACCGCGTCCTCGCCGCGGGCGTCGGTGATCCAGGCGGCCTCGCCGGTGTGGCCGAGGACGACCGGCAGCCGGGTGCGTACGCCGGGCGTGTCGGCGAGGGCCCGGGCGGGCCCGTCGCGGTGGGTGAGCCAGTACTGGCTGCCGCGGACGGTGATCACCCCGGCCCGGCCGGTCTGGTCGCAGGCGAGGTCCTTGACGTGCGAGGCGGCGTTCACCTGGTAGGGCCGTCGGCCGGCCCGGGCGCCGCCGAGCGGGACGCGCAGCCGGCGCGGGGCGGGGGCGTCGAGGCTGTCCAGCAGCCAGAGGTCGCCGGCGTGCTGGTAGACGATCCGGGTGCCGTCGCCGGCGGCCTCGCGGGCGTAGTAGGAGGCGTGGTCGGTGTGCCGGCGCAGGTCGGTGCCGTCGGGGCGGCAGGAGTAGAGGTTGCCGATGCCCTCGTGGTCGGAGAGGAAGGCGATCCGGTCGCCGTCCGCCGAGGTGACCGGCATCGGCGAGGCGAGGTGGCCGGGGTGGCCCTCCAGGAGGCGTTCGCCGTCCACCCAGAGCCGGCCGGTGGCGCCGCCCCGGTAGCGCTTCCAGGCGGCCGGTTCGTGCGGGGCGGAGCCGGTGAGGAGCACGGTGTGGGCGGGGCCGACCTGGGCGTCGCCGACCGGCCCCCAGGGCATCCGGCGACCGGGTCCGCCGTCGGCGGGCAGGGCGTGCGCCCAGGTGTAGTGGCCGAAGGGCTCGTGGTACGAGGTGACGGCGAGCAGCTCGCCGTCCGGCAGCCAGCCGCGCAGCCGGGTGTCCTGGCTGCCCCAGTGGGTGAGCCGGTGGGCCTCGCCGCCGTCGACGGGTGCGGTCCACACCTCGGGGGTCAGGCTGTACCAGCCGGTCCAGGCGAGGGTGCGGCCGTCGGGGGAGAGACGGGGGTGGCTGACCCGGGTGCGGTCGCAGCTGACCCGCCAGGCGCGGCCGGTGGTGGCGTCGTCGCCGAGCGGTGCGAGCCAGACGTCGTCCTCGGCGGTGAAGGTCAGCAGGTTCCCGCGCAGGTGGGGGTGGCGGAGGTAACCGGGTGACGTCACTCCTCCATGCTTCGACGGGGTGTCACGTCCGGCAACCGGGGGCGGTCCGGGCGGGCCGGTGGCGGGGCCGTGGCGGGGGCCTCTCCGGGCCGGCGCCCGGGCCGTGGCGGGGGCCGGAACCGGTCTGGACCATTGACACCGAACCGCCGCATCCACTTCAGTGGTCTAGTCCAACTGGTATGCCTGGCCGCGCCGTTCCCCCACCGTCTGCGCGCGTTCCGGCCTGCCCCGGACGACCCCCACGCCCGCGCCTCCGCGAGGAGAGTCCCCCACATGCGCAGATCCCCCGTACCCGTCGTGCCCGCCGTCCGCCGCCGCCCGCGCACGCTGCTGGCCGCCGGTACCGCGTCCGCCGTCGCCGCCGCCACCATGGTCGGCCTCACCCTGGGCCTCGCGCCCTCCGCCTCCGCCGGCGAGTTCCTGGTCAACGGCGGCTTCGAGAGCGGCGCCGTCGGCCCGTGGAGCTGCTCCGCGGCCTCCGGCAGCGTCGTCACCGGCCAGTCCCACGGCGGCAGTTACGCCCTGGCGGCGGCCGCCTCGGCGAGCGACACCGCCCGCTGCGCGCAGACCGTCACGGTCGCGCCCAACACCACCTACACGCTCAGCGCGTACCTGAAGGGCTCGTACGTCTACCTCGGCGTGGACGGCGGCACCTCCACCTGGACGCCCGCCACCGGCGGTGCGTACCAGAAGCTCAGCGTCAGCTTCACCACCGGCGCCAACCAGACCAGCGCCACCGTCTACACGCACGGCTGGTACGGGCAGGGCACGTACTACGCCGACGACGTGTCGCTGGACGGCCCGGGCGCTCCCAGCCCGACCGTCACGCCCACCGCGACACCGACCGTCACCCCGACCGTGACGC
Source organism: Streptomyces sp. BE20 (assembly GCF_036322525.1). Classification (NCBI taxonomy): domain Bacteria; kingdom Bacillati; phylum Actinomycetota; class Actinomycetes; order Kitasatosporales; family Streptomycetaceae; genus Streptomyces; species Streptomyces sp. BE20. The sequence continues at coordinate 193,841 of NZ_JAQYWW010001134.1, forward strand.
CGACGGTGACGCCCACCGTCACCCCGACCGTGACGCCGACCGTGACGCCCACGGTCACGCCCACCACGCAGCCCGGCGGCAAGGCCCTGGTCGGCTACCTGCACGCCAGCTTCGCCAACGGCGCCGGCTACACGAAGGTCGCCGACATCCCGGACTCGTGGGACTTCATCAACCTCTCCTTCGGCGAGCCGACCTCCGTCACCTCCGGCGACATCCGGTTCAACCGGTGCTCGGTCGCCGACTGCCCGACCGTCGAGTCCGACGCCGACTTCAAGGCCGCCATCGCCGCGAAGCGCGCCAAGGGCAAGAAGGTGCTGATCTCGATCGGCGGCCAGAACGGCCAGGTCCAGCTCACCACCGCGGCCGCCCGGGACACCTTCGTCAGCTCCGTCTCGGCGATCATCGACAAGTGGGGCCTGGACGGCCTGGACATCGACTTCGAGGGCCACTCGCTGTCGCTCCAGACCGGCGACACCGACTTCAAGAACCCGACCAGCCCGGTCGTCGTCAACCTGATCTCCGCGATCAAGACGCTGAAGGCCAAGTACGGTCCGAACTTCGTGCTGACCATGGCCCCGGAGACGTTCTTCGTCCAGCTCGGCTACCAGTACTACGGATCGGGCCCCTGGGGCGGCCAGGACCCGCGCGCCGGCGCCTACCTGCCGGTGATCCACGCCCTGCGCGACGACCTCACCCTGCTCCACGTCCAGGACTACAACTCCGGCTCCATCATGGGCCTGGACAACCAGTACCACTCGATGGGCGGCGCGGACTTCCACGTCGCGATGACCGACCTGCTGCTCAAGGGCTTCCCGGTGGCGGGCAACGCGAACAACGTCTTCCCGCCGCTGCCGGCCTCCAAGATCGCCATCGGCATGCCGGCCACCACCAACGCGGGCAACGGCTACGTCGCCCCCGCCGAGGTCAACAAGGCGCTGGACTGCCTCACCAAGCTCACCAACTGCGGCAGCTACGTCCCGAAGGCCGGCGCCCAGCCCGGCCTGCGCGGCCTGATGACCTGGTCGATCAACTGGGACCAGTTCGCGGGCCGGGAGTTCTCGAAGAACTTCGACTCCTACTTCCGCCGCTGACCGGACGGCCGCCGGGCGGCGGGGACACCCCCGCCGCTCAGCGGTCCACCCGGACCGCCTCCAGGTACTCCGCGATCGCGTCCCGGTTGCGGGTGAGGCACCGGATCCGCTCGCTCATGCCGTCCCGCTCCTGCTCCAGGGTGGCGATCATCTCCGGCGTGGCGTCCGGGAAGTGGATGGCCCGGGGCTTGTCGAGGCACGGCAGGATCTGCTTGATGATCCTGGTCGGCAGCCCCGAGTCGAGCAGTCCCCGGATCTGCAGCACCCGGTCCACGGTCGGCTCGTCGTAGGCGCGGTAGCCGTTGGCGCAGCGTTCGGCCAGGATCAGGCCCTGCTCCTCGTAGTACCGCAGCAGCCGCCGGGACGCCCCGGTCCGCTCGGACAGCTCGCCGATCCGCATGTGCCCCACCTCACCCCGGGACTGATTGACCCTCACACCAGTGTGAGCGTTCGAGCATAGCCGCCATGCGGACCACCGACCGACCCACCGCCGTCGAGCAGCGGAAACTCCCCCTGCCCGCCCTGCTGGCCCTCGCCACCGCCGTCTTCGTCACGGCCCTCACCGAAACCCTGCCCGCGGGCGTCCTGCCCGCGATGAGCGCCGACCTCGGCGTCGGCGAATCCGCCATGGGCCAGGCCGTCACCGTCTACGCCCTCGGGACCGCCGTCACCGCCGTCCCCCTGACCGCGGCCACCGCCGGCCGGCCGCGCCGCCGGCTGCTGCTCACCGCCATGGCCGGGTTCGCGGTGGCCAACACCGTCACCGCCCTCTCCACCGACTACCTGCTCACCATGGCCGCCCGGTTCCTCGCCGGGGTCGCCGCCGGCCTCGCCTGGGCGCTGCTCGCCGGGTACGCCCGCCGGCTCGCGCCGCCCGAACTCCAGGGCCGGGCCATCGCCGTGGCGATGACGGGCGTCCCGCTCGCCCTGTCGCTGGGCGTGCCTGCCGGGACCTTCCTCGGCAGGGTGCTCGGCTGGTGGGTGTCGTTCCTGGTCATGACCGTGATCGCGGTCGGCGTGACCGGCTGGATCGCCGCGACCGTCCCCGAGCGGCCCGGCCTGGCCCGGACGGAACGGGCCCCGGTGCTGCGCGCCCTGGCCGTCCCCGGAGTGGCGCCGGTCCTGGCCGTGACCTTCGTCTTCGTCCTCGCGCACACCGTCCTCTACACCTACGTCGCCCCCTACCTCGACCGGCGCGGCATGGGCGGCGCCACCGACACCGTGCTGCTCGCCTTCGGCGTCGCCTCGCTGGTGAGCATCTGGTTCACCGGCGCGCACATCCACCGACGACTGCGTGCCCTGACCGTCGCGTCCACCCTGCTGGTCGCCGCCGCGGCGGCGGTCCTCGGCGTGCTGGCCGGCAGCGCCGTCCCGGTCTACGCCGCGGCCGTGCTGTGGGGCCTCGGCTGGGGCGGCATCCCGACCCTGCTGCAGACCGCCGCGGGCGACGCGGGCGGAGAGCAGGCGGACGCCGCGCAGGCGATGCTGGTCACCCTCTGGAACGCGGCCATGGCGGGCGGTGGCGTGGCCGGCGGGCTGCTGCTCGACGGGCTCGGCGCGGACTCCTTCCCGTGGGCCGTGCTGCTCCTGCTGCTCCCCGTCCTCGCGGTCGTCCTCGCCGCCCGCACCCACGCCTTCCCGTCGCGCCGGACCACGCCGGCCTGACCGCGCCACAGGGCCTGACCGAGCCCCGGGCCGTACGGACACGGGCCGGGGCCCGGCCCGTGGTCAGTACCCGCCCAGCGCGTCCCGGGGCGGCATCAGTCCGCTCCGGTACGAGATGGCGACCGCCTGGGCGCGGTCCCGGGCGTCGATCTTCGTGAGGATCCGCTTCATGTGCGTCTTCACCGTCGACTCGGCGAGGACGAGCAGCGTGGCGATCTCCCGGTTGGACCGCCCCTCCGCCGCCAGCCGCAGCACCTCCCGCTCGCGCGCCGTCAGCTGGGCGAGCCGGGTGTCCTCCGGCGACGGCGGAGGCCGGTCCGCGACACGGCCGACCACCTGCGCCACCAGGTCCCGGGTGACCGCGGGGTCGAGCACCGACTCGCCCCCGGCGAGCGTGTGCACCGCGTCGATGAGCCGCTCGGCCGAGGCCCGCTTGAGGAGGAAGCCGCCCGCTCCCGCCCGCAGCGCGCCCCACACGTAGTCGTCGTGGTGGAAGGTGGTCAGCACCAGCACCCGGGTCGACAGTCCGGCGGCGGTGATCCGCCGGGTCGCCTCCACCCCGTCGATGCCGGGCATCCGGACGTCCATCAGGACGACGTCCGGCACCAGTTCGCGGCAGAGCTCCACCGCCCGCAGGCCGTCCGCGGCGTGGCCGACCACCTCGATCCGGTCGTCGGTCTCCAGTACGAGGGCCACCCCCGCGCGCAGCAGTGCGTCGTCGTCCGCCACGACGACCCGGATGTTCACGGGATCGGGAGCACGGCGCGGAGCCGGAAGCCGCCCTGCTCGCCGCGCTCGTGTTCCACGCTGCCGCCGAGCATCGAGACCCGCTCGGCGATGCCCAGCAGCCCCCGGCCGGGTGTGTACCCGGCGTCGGAGCCCCGGCCGTCGTCGCTCACCTCGATGTCGAGCGAGCCACCGGTACACCGGACGGTGACCGAGGCGGTCCGGGCCCGGGCGTGCTTGACGGTGTTGGTGAGCGCCTCCTGGACGATCCGGTACGCCGACACGTCGAGGCTCCGCGGCACCCGGTCGGCGCCCCGGTCGACCCGCACGCTCACCCGCAGGCCGGCCTGTTCGAGCCGCCCGGTGAGCCGGTCCAGGTCGGCCAGGCCCGGCTGCAGGGCGGGACCCCCGGGTGCCTCGGCACCGCGCCGCAGCAGCCCGAGGACCCGGTCGAGGTCGTCCAGCGCCTCGCGGCCGCTGTGCTCCATCCCGGACAGCAGCTCGCGGGTGCGCTCCGGCTCCCGGTCGAGCAGCCGTCGGGCGGCGCCGGCCTGGATCAGGAGGACGTTCAGGGTGTGGCCGACCAGGTCGTGCAGTTCGCGGGCGAGCCGGGCCCGCTCCTCGGCCACGACCTGCTGGCGCAGCCGCAGCCGGGCGGCGCCCCGCTCCTCGGCCCGCCGGGCCGTGCCGTAGCCGACGGCCCAGCCGAGCAGCCACAGGAAGAGGACGCCGGTCGGGATGACGGGGTAGGTGTGGGCGAGGTCCGCGAAGTAGGCGGCCATGCCGAGCAGGGCGGCGAAGGGGCCGAACCAGGCGCGGCGGCGTGTCGCGTACAGGCCGATCGAGTAGAGGCCGACCAGGTTGGCGTACGGCGAGACGGCGCTGGGCAGGACGAACAGCGCCTCCGCCGAGAGCGCCGCCGAGCCCACCAGGTAGCCGGCCAGCGGCAGGGTCCGCCGGACGGCCAGCGCGCCGGCCGCGACCGCGCTGAGCGCCAGCGCGAGGGGCAGACCGGTGTGCAGTCCGTCGGCCGCCTCGATCCGGTCGACGGCCATGGCGATCAGGAACACGCCCGCCAGGACGGCGTCCCGGGGGCTGGTCCAGTTCGTCCGGCGCAGCGGGCCCGCCCGGCCCGCCCGGTCGGCCGGGCCCGTCCACACCGGCGGGACCAGTCGGCTCATCCGCTTCAGCGGGCTCGTCCGGATCATCCTGATCGGCCGGATCGCGGACGGAGGGCTCATGGCGGCTCCCGGGTGAGGGCGGTGACCGCCGCGCGGGGGTGCGGGCGCACGGGCCGTACGGTAGCGGTGGCCGGCCGGGCCGCGCATCGCCCTGCTGGGGTATTCCGGCGCCGGCCGTCCGGCGGTGCGGCGCCCGCCGGTACCACCTCCGGGGGCGCGCCGGTCACCCGCCCGGAGCAGGCCGGGCCACCCCGAGGGGCGGACGCGCCCGACCGCCCCGGATCCGTACCGTCCGGGGCATGAACGATCCGGACTCCCGTGCCCCGACCGGCACCCCCGCGCCGTCCGCACCGACGGCCGCGCCGCCCGCCCCCGCCGGTGCGCCCGCCGCCACCCGGACCTCGCGCCGCGCCTCCACCGGCCGGGCCCGCCGGGCCGGCTGGTTCGCGGTCACCGCGCTGGCCGCCGCCACCGCCCTCCTCACCTCCCGCTACCTCACCCTCGACCCCGAGGTCTTCCTGGAGGAGCAGCGGGCGGTCTACCTGGCCAACCGGCTCCCGCTCGCCCTGCACGTCGGCGGCGGCGTGCTGGCGATCCTGCTCGGCCCCTGGCAGTTCCTGCCCCGGCTGCGGGCCCGCCGTCCCGGCCTGCACCGGACGATCGGCCGGGTCTACCTGGTCACCGTCCTGGTGACCGCCGCGGGGGGTCTCGTGCTGGTGCCGAAGGCCCTGGTCGGCCCGATCGCGCCGATCGGCTTCGGGATGCTGGACGCTCTGCTGCTGCTCTCCACGGCCATCGCCTGGCGGGCCGTCCGGCGCGGCGAGATAGCCCGCCACCGTGCCTGGATGACCCGCTCCTACGCACTGATCTTCGCCGGGGCGACCCTGCGGGTCTGGCTCGTCGTGATGGACGCCCTCGGCGTCCCGTTCGACCAGGCGTACGCGGCCGCCTCCTGGACGTGCTGGCTGATCAACCTGGTGGTGGCCGAGTACCTCATCACCCGGGCGCCCGCCCCCGCCACGGCGGGTGGCCGCCGTCCGGGTGACCCGTCGCCGGCCCTTCCTGTCTGACGACCTATCATCCGACCATGACCACCGCAGAGTTGATCCGCATCGTCTCCCGCTCCTCGCCCATGGCGCTCGCCCAGGTCGAGCGGGTCCGGGCCGAACTCGCCGTCCTGCACCCGGGGCTGCGTACCGAGGTGGTGCCGGTGACCACCTCCGGCGACCGGTGGATGGGCGACCTGGCCCGGCTCGGCGGCAAGGGCGCGTTCACCAAGGAGGTGGACGAGGCGCTGCTCGCCGGCGAGGCGGATCTCGCCGTGCACTGCCTGAAGGACGTGCCGGCCGACCGCCCGCTGCCGGCCGGCACGGTGTTCGCCGCCTACCTGCGGCGCGACGACATCCGCGACGCGCTCGTCCACCCCGGCGGCCTCGCCCTGGACGAGCTGCCGCCCGGCACCCGGATCGGCACCTCCTCGGTCCGCCGCCGGGCCCAGCTCGCCGCCTCGCACCCGCACCTGGCGTGCGTGCCGATCCGCGGCAACGCCAACAGCCGGCTGGCCAAGCTGGAGGCGGGGGAGGCGGACGCGCTGCTGCTCGCGCTCTCCGGCCTGGAGCGGATCGGCGAGGAGGCCAGGATCAGCGAGGTCCTGCCGATCGAGACGATGTGCCCGCCGATCGGCGCCGGCATCCTGGCCCTCCAGTGCCGCGTCGAGGACACCGCCACCATCGACGCCGTCGCCGGCCTCGGCGACCACCCGACCTGGCGCGAGGCGAGCGCCGAGCGGATGTTCCTGCACGTGCTGCAGGGCCACTGCAACTCGCCGATCGCCGGCTACGCCAAGGCCGAGCCGGACGGCCGCCTCTCGCTGCGCGGGCGGGTCTTCACCCCGGACGGCAAGCAGATCCTGGACGCCCACGAGTGGGCCGGCTCGCTGAGCCCGGAGGACCTCGGCACGGCGACCGCCCTCGCCCTCAAGCGGCAGGGCGCCTCCGAGCTGATCTCCGCCATCCCGCACTGACCGCTACGGGCCCGTCGCGCCGCGCCCGGCGCGCGCCTGCGGACCCGGAAACGCCGGAAGGCCCTTCGCTCTCGCGAAGGGCCTTCCGGCTGTCTGTGCGCCGCCAGGGACTCGAACCCCGGACCCGCTGATTAAGAGTCAGCTGCTCTAACCAACTGAGCTAGCGGCGCCTGCTGACGGCAGGAACATTACCTGGTCAGCAGCCGGAACGCACAATCGGCCGGGGCGGCGGTCCGGTGCCCGGGGCGGCACCCGGCGCGAGACGCCCCGCGCCCGCGCCCGGGGCCCGTCGCACGCCGTCACGGCACGAGGACGACCTTCCCCCGGACGTGCCCGGTGCCGACCAGCCGGTGGGCGTCGGCCGCCCGCTGCAGCGGGAAGGTGTCGGCGATCTCCACCCGCAGGGCGCCCGCCTCCCACAGGCCGACCAGCTCGGCCAGCCGGGCCGCCGTCCGCTCCCCCCGGATCCCCCGGACGCCGAGCCGTCCGGCGCCCGGGTAGTCGACCACGGTGCCGATCCGGTCCCGGTCGGCGACCAGCTCGACGGAGGCCTCCAACGCCCCGCGCCCGGCCGCGTCGAAGGCCGCGTCCACGCCCTGCGGCGCGACCGCCCGGACCCGTTCGACCAGCCCGTCGCCGTACGTGACCGGGATCGCGCCGAGCTCCCGCAGGTAGTCGTGGTTGCGCTCGCCCGCGGTGCCGATCACGGTCACGCCCCGGGCCCGGGCCAGCTGGACGGCGATCGTGCCCACCCCGCCGGCGGCGCCGTGCACCAGGACGGTGTCGCCCCGGTCGACCTTCAGCTGTTCGAACGCGAGGTGCGCGGTCTGCCCGGAGGCGGAGAGCGCCCCGGCCTGCTCCCAGGGCATCCCGGCCGGCTTGCGCACCAGGCGGGCGCCGTCCGCGACGACCCGCTCGGCGCTGCAGCCGAGCAGCCGGAAGCCCAGGACCTCGTCACCGACCGCCCAGCCCTCGGTGCCGGGCCCGAGACGGTCGACCACCCCGGCGAACTCGTTGCCGGGCACCAGCCCGGGCGCTATCTCGACGCCGGCCGGGGCCAGGCCCGCACGGACGGAGAGGTCGACCGGCTGCACCCCGGCCGCGTAGACCGTGACCCGCACCTCGCCCGGCCCGGGGACGGGGTCGGGCACCTCGGCCACCCGCAGCACTTCGGGGCCGCCGAACCGGGGCACGGTGACTGCCTTCATGGGGGAACTCCTGTCTGGTCGACCGTCGGGGCTCGATCATCAGACGTGAAGCCTGCTTGAGGTCAACCCCTGTCCTCGGCGCGTTGCCGCAGTTGAGTGCATTGTCAGATTTATCCTCGACGGCGGCCCGGATCACGTCCGCGCCGTACCCGTCCGTCGCCGAGAGGAACCTCCCCGTGGGCCAGCTGCCCCTGCTCTTCCTGGTGCTGCTCGCCTCCGTGGTGACCATGCCGCTGGCCCGCCGCACGGGCGTGCCGCAACCGGTGCTGATGACCCTGCTCGGCATCGTCATGGCGGTGGTCCCGCAGATCCCGGACATCGCCATCGACCCCGACCTGATCCTGCCGCTGGTCCTGCCACCGCTGATCTTCGCCGTCGCGCGGCGCTCCTCGGTCCGCTACTTCAAGGCCAACATCCGCTCCATCCTGCTGCTCGCCGTCGCCCTGGTGGTGGTCACCACCGTCGCGGTCGCCGGCACCGTGCACTGGCTGCTGCCCGCCCTCCCGCTCGCCGCCGCCATCGCCGTCGGCGCCCTCGTCTCCCCGCCCGACCCGGTCGCCGCCGTCGCGGTGGCCGGCAGCGTCGGACTGCCCCGCCGACTGGTGTCGATCCTGGAGAGCGAGGGCCTGTTCAACGACGTCACCGCGATCGTCATCTACTCGCTGGCCATCGACGCGGTGGTCGGCGGCGACTTCTCGCCCAGCCACGCCGTGCTCCGCTTCGTCCTCTCGGCGGTGCTCGCCGTCGTCATCGGCGTCGCCCTCGGCTGGGCCAACACCAAGCTCGCCTCCTACCTGGAGGACCCGACCCAGCAGGTCGCGCTCAACCTGCTGGTGCCGTTCGCCGCCTACAGCCTGGCCGAGGAGATCCACGGCTCCGGCGTCCTCGCCGTCGTGGTCTGCGGGCTCTACCTGGCCGAGCGGGCCGCCGACGCCGACGCCGTCTCCTTCCGGCTGGTCGGCAACGCCTTCTGGGAGATCGTCGAGATCCTGATCACCGGTGTCGCCTTCGGCCTGATCGGGCTCGAACTGGCCACCGTCCTCAAGGAGGCCGGCTCCGGCTGGACCAGCATGCTCGGCGACGCCGCCGTGGTGATCGCCGTGGTCGTCGTGGTCCGGCTGCTCTGGCTGCTGCCGGCCGGCTGGCTCTCCCAGAAACTGCGCTCCGGCTCCGAGGAGGACACCCCGATCAGCTGGCAGGAGAGCGTGGTGCTCTGGTGGTCCGGGATGCGCGGGGTGGCGACCGTGGCGCTGGCCCTGGCCGTCCCGCTCACCGTCGACTCCGGTGACGCCTTCCCGGAACGCGGCCGGCTGGTCTTCATCGCCTTCAGCGTGGTGCTCTTCACCCTGCTGGTCCAGGGGCTCACCCTGCCCTTGCTGGCCAAGTGGCTCCACCTCGACCTCGACCACGACCGGCACGAGCAGGCGGTCCGCCAGCTCTGGTGGCGCGCCGCCCGTGCCGGCCTCGACCGGCTCGGCGAGCTGGAGGAGCAGGACAAGCTGCCCGCCGAGGTCGCCGACCGGCTGCGGGACCGTCAGCACGACCGGCTGGCCCGGCTCTGCCCCGAGAACTACGCCGAGGAGGAGGCCACCGAGGCCAAGCAGCGTCTCTCCCAGTGGCGCGCCGCCCACAGCGTCGAGCAGGAGATGATCGCCGCCTCCCGGCGCGAGATGCTGGTCGCCCGCGCCGAGACCGGCGCAGACCCGGAGCTGGTCGACCAGGTCCTCCGCGGCCTGGACCTGCGCTCCGAACGGAAGTGACGGACCCTCCGGGGAGGGCCCCGCCCCGCGCCCTCCCCGCGCGGGGCGGGCCCGGCCGTCCCGCCCCGCGCGGGGCGGCTCCGCATGCCGGCCGGACGGTCCGTGACATCCCGGCGGCCGTACCGCGACGCGCGCCTGAACAGCGGCGACCGCTGACCGGACGCCGACGAACGGAATGCGCACCCCCGGTCCCGGCGTTGCATAGGCTGGTCCCGGGCAAGGCCGCCAACGGAGTCGGCGCACCCCCAGAACCGGTACGACCTCGCGAAACCCTCCCGCCTGGCCCCGCCGGTGTCTGCACCCAGATGAAACGAGGAGCAACCGATGTCGGAGACCCGCGCCGACGCCCGAACCCCGCTGGACCGCACCCCGCAGTGGGCCGCTCTCGCCAAGCACCGGGAGGAGTTCGGCGCGACGCACCTGCGCGACCTGTTCGCCGCCGACCCGGAGCGAGGCCGCCGCTACACCCTCCAGGTCGGCGATCTGCACGTCGACTACGCCAAGCAGCTCGTCACCGACGAGACGCTGGCCCTGCTGCGCGAGCTGGCCGGGGCCACCGGCGTCGCCGCCCTGCGGGACGCCATGTTCCGCGGCGAGAAGATCAACACCACCGAGCACCGCGCCGTCCTGCACACCGCGCTGCGCGCCCCGCGCGACGCCGTGATCGAGGTCGACGGCGAGAACGTGGTGCCCGGCGTCCACGCCGTGCTCGACAAGATGGCCGCCTTCGCCGAGCAGGTCCGCAACGGCGCCTGGCGCGGCCACACCGGCCGGCGGATCCGCGCCGTCGTCAACATCGGCATCGGCGGATCCGACCTCGGCCCCGCCATGGCCTACGAGGTGCTGCGCTCCTACACCGACCGCGGCATCGACGTCCGCTTCGTCTCCAACGTGGACGGCGCCGACCTGCACGAGGCCGTCCGCGACCTCGACCCGGCCGAGACGCTCTTCGTCGTCGCGTCCAAGACCTTCACCACCATCGAGACCATCACCAACGCGGTCTCCGCCCGGAACTGGCTGCTCACCGGCCTGCAGGCCGACACCGACGCGGTGGCCAAGCACTTCGTCGCCCTCTCCACCAACGCGGAGGGCGTGGCCGACTTCGGTATCGACACCGCCAACATGTTCGAGTTCTGGGACTGGGTCGGCGGCCGCTACTCCTACGACTCGGCGATCGGCCTCTCGCTGATGATCGCGATCGGGCCGGACGCCTTCCGCGAGATGCTGGACGGCTTCCACCTGGTCGACGAGCACTTCCGCACCGCGCCGCCCGAGGAGAACGTCCCGCTGCTGCTCGGCCTGCTCGGGGTCTGGTACGGCGCCTTCTTCGACGCCCAGGCGCACGCGGTGCTGCCGTACTCGCACTACCTGTCGAAGTTCACCGCCTACCTCCAGCAGCTGGACATGGAGTCCAACGGCAAGTCGGTGGACCGCGACGGCAACCCGGTGAGCTGGCAGACCGGCCCGGTGGTCTGGGGCACCCCCGGCACCAACGGCCAGCACGCCTACTACCAGCTGCTCCACCAGGGCACCAAGCTGATCCCGGCCGACTTCATCGGCTTCGCCCGGCCGGTCGCCGACCTGCTGCCCGGCCTGGTCGCCCAGCACGACCTGCTGCTCGCCAACTTCTTCGCCCAGACGCAGGCGCTGGCGTTCGGCAAGACACCGGAGGAGGTCGCGGCGGAGGGCGTGCCCGCCGAGCTCGTCCCGCACAAGACCTTCCGCGGCAACCACCCGACCACCACGATCCTGGCGGGCGAGCTGACCCCGTCGGTGCTCGGCCAGCTGATCGCGCTCTACGAGCACAAGGTGTTCGTCCAGGGCGCGGTCTGGAACATCGACTCCTTCGACCAGTGGGGCGTCGAGCTGGGCAAGGTGCTCGCCAAGCGGATCGAGCCGGTGCTGCTGACCGGTGAGGGCACGGAGGAGCTGGACAGCTCCACCGCCGAGCTGGTCGCCCGCTACCGCGCGCTGCGCGGGCGCTGAGACCGGCCGGGGCCGGCCGGGGAGCTCTCCCCGGCCGGCCCCGGGCCTGCTTTCCGGGCCTGTCTCCGGCTCCGGTCGCCGAAACGCCGGAAGGCCCTCCGCTCTCGCGAAGGGCCTTCCGGCTGTCTGTGCGCCGCCAGGGACTCGAACCCCGGACCCGCTGATTAAGAGTCAGCTGCTCTAACCAACTGAGCTAGCGGCGCCTGCTGACAGGGAAGACTTTAGCAGCGGGTCGCGGCCCGGCCAAAATCGAATATCCGCCCCCGGCCCCGCGCCCGGGACTGCCGCTCCGACCCCGCGCCGGGCTCCCCCGCCGGGTGCCGTCAGCGGAGGGCGGCGGCCGGTTCCCGGGCCGCCCGGACGCAGGCCCAGAGCACCACCGAGGCGCCCGGCAGCCACGGCTCCCGGCTGTCCGGGGCGACGATCCACCGCCCCGCGCCCAGACCGGGGGAGTCCGGGCCGTTCACCATCCGCTGCACCGGCGGGACGGTGACCGCGTCCCCCTGCCCGTGGCAGAGCAGCGGCGGTACGTCCCGGGCCCACTCCTCCCAGGCCAGCAGCCGGCGCAGCCGGGGCGCCGCCCCCGGCCGCACGAACAGCAGCGTCCGCCCGCGGTAGGCGGCCACCGGCCCGCAGCCCGGTCCGGAGGCCCACAGCTCGTCCAGCACGCGGCGCCCGAACAGCGCGGGCATGCTGATCACGTCGAAGGCGCGTCCGCAGGGCAGCACCGAGGGCGCCCACGGGCGGGACTCCCAGAGGGCGCGCATGCTGCGCGGGTACTCGCTGGCGGAGGCGAGCCAGGCCTCCCCGGCCACGGTCACGTACTCCACCGACTGATATGTCCAGATGTCCACGCACAGCAGGGTGGGGTGTCCGGGGCATGGCCGGGAGGGAAAGCGTGGTTTGCCGGACAGTGGAGCGGCCGACGGCGTACCCTTCCGCTTCCCCCGGGCATATGCCAGCGGCGGCGGAGCGTTCCGGGTGCCCGGAACGGGCCCGGGCCGGGTCGGGCCGGGTCGGGACACAGGACGGGCCACGTCGGAACGGGCCGCCGGCGGGCCGGGTCCGGCGTGCCTCAGTCCTCGTGGCGGCGGGGCAGGAGCAGGCTGCGGCCGTACTCGATCATCTTGGCCGCGTAGTCCGGGGTCCAGTCGGCCCGTCCCGCGATCTCGGTCTCCGAGAGCGCGTCGAACCGGCGCGGATCCGCCAGCTGGGCCGCGGCGACCGCCTGGAAGTCGGTGGCCCGCTCGGCGGCCGCGCGGAACGCCAGCGCCAGCTCGGTGGAGCGGCGCAGCAGCTCGGCCGGGTCGTCTATCGACTCCAGATCGAAGAAGCGTTCCGGCTCCGGTTCGTCGGCCTGCGGCTCGAACAGCAGCTGCACCGGGCGCTTCCGGCGGCCGGGCGCCGCACCGGCGCCCTCGCCGGGACCGGCCGCCGCGGCCGGGCCGCTCGGGTCGGACGCCTGCGCATGGGAGTCGGGCATGGAAGGACACCTCCGGGTGCTCGGTAGGGGCGGGCGGCGACGGCTGGGACGGGCGCCGCCCGGTCGTGGCCGCCGTCCATTGTCTCGCGGCGGCGGCCGGTAACGGAACGGTGCGAGTTCGGGCGCTATTCCCCCCGGGCGCGCCGGGGGCGTGCACCGCCCGGACCGGCCCCGGTGGCCGGGTGCGGCGGCCCGGGCGGCCGAGGCGGGCGGCTCAGCGGTCCAGCCGCACCCGGTGCCCGGAGAGGTGGTGCAGCACCCGGTGGTTGGCCTCCCAGCCGTCCGGGAAGGTGACCGGGACGCCCAACTGCACCGGTTCGGTGGCCGGATGCTCGTCCAGCAGCTCGGCGATCCCGGCCCGGGCCACCACGATGCAGGCGTGTCGGTGGCGGGAGGCGAGCACGCAGAGCCGGCCGGTCTCCAGGTGGAACGCCGTCGCGTCGGGCCGCCCGGAGAGCGGGTGCAGCACCACGGTGACGTCGTACTCGCGCCCCTGCAGCCGGTTGGCGGTGTCCACCGTCACCGCGGGTCCGGCCGTCGGATCGACCGGGACCCCGGCCCCGACCAGCGCCGCCCGGACGGCCGCCGCCTGGTCCCGGTGGGCGGTGCCGACCGCGACCCGGCCGGGGGTCAAGGGCACGGAGCCCTGCTCGGAGTGGGCCGTCAGCCCGCGCTCCAGCAGCCTGCGGACGGTCGCCGCGACGGCGGCGACCGCCTGCGGATCGGTCCGGACGGTGTGCCGGGGCGGCAGCTCCAGCAGCGCCCAGCCGTGCTCGGCGGCGCGGTCGATCGCCGCGTCCAGCGCGGAGCCGTCCGGGCGCACCGTCGCCGTCAGCCGGCGGTCCTCCGGGCCGGTGCCCGAACGGAACGGCGTGTACGGGTAGAACGCGCCGGAGATCAGCGGCGCCGCGCTGGCCGGCAGCCGCCAGGAGACCGGCAGCCGGTGCGGCTCGATCTGCGGGTTGTGGGCGAGCAGGGTGACCACCGCGCTGCTCGACGGGTCGTACGACAGGCCGGCCCACTGCTCGGTGCCGACCACCGTGAACGGGTCCAGTTGACCCGGGTCGCCGACGAACAGCGCCCGCTCGAACAGGCGGGCCACGGCGAGCAGCGCGTCCGAGCGCATCTGGTACGCCTCGTCGACGATCGCGTGCCGCCAGGGCTGCTCGGTCCGCACCCACTGCCACTTGGCGGAGGTGGAGATCACCACGTCCAGCTCGGCGAGGTCGGTCACCTTGTCGGAGGGCGTGACGTTGGGGTGCCGCAGCACCTCGGGCGCCGGCCGGGCGTCGGCCGCGTGCAGCCGGCCGATCGTCAGGTCGGGCGCCTTCGCGGCCAGCCGGTCCACGAGGTCGTCCACCTGGCCGTTGGTCTGGGCGACGATCATCAGCCGCTCGCCCGCCTCCACCAGCTCCCGCGCGGCGCGCACCACCAGGGTCGACTTGCCGGCGCCGGGCGGCGAGTCCACGACCACCCCGCGCGGCGCGCCGACGGCCGGGTGGACGGTCGCCGCCAGGATCCGCGCCACCGCCGCGTCGGCGGCGTCACCGGGGGTCTGCTCGGTGCTCATCGGCCGGATCACTCCCAATCCTCGGAGGCCGCGGGGACGGTCGCCGTCAGGGTGACGGTCGCACCGGGCGGACCGCCGTGCGTCCACGGGGTGTCGTCCGGCTCGGGCAGCGGCGCGGCCTGCCGGGCCGTCAGTTCGAACAGGGTGAAGGTGACCCGCTCGCCCGGCTCGGGCAGGCTCCCCGGCTCGGGCTCCTTCTTCCGCCCCATCCCGGAGAGCACCCGCACGGTGATGGTGCCCGCCGTCCGGTCGACCGCGGCGATCTGCGCCTTCTGGGTCTTCTGCCCGGCCGGAGCGCTCCCGGACCCGGGGTCGGGGGACCCCCACACCCGGTGCGCGTCCCGGCCGAGGTCGGCGTGCGGGCGGTCGTCGGTGCGGACCGTCACCAGCGGACGCGGTTTGGGGGACCGGCCCGAGGTGTCGTAGTCCGGCACCACCTCGGTCACCACGCCGGTGAACGCCTCGCCGGCCAGCCGGTGCTCGGCCATCGCCAGCGGGTCGTCCATCGCCTCCTGGACGTCCAGCCGGGTCTGCTCCCGCTCGCGCTGGGCGAGCTTGCGGGCGGCCGTCACGGCGTCGTCCACCCGGGGCTGCGGAGGCTCGCCCGCCGCCAGCCGGTCCCGGTGGCCGGTGTAGGACCATCGGTCGCCGGTCCAGCGCTCCGCCAGGTGTCCGCCCGGGGGCAGGGCGCGCAGCAGGTCCAGGCCGTGCCAGACGTCGTGCCAGGTGGGCAGCAGCTGGTCCGCGTGCACCGCGCGCAGCCGTTCGACCGAGACCCGGACGGCCTCCCGGGCCCGCTCGGCGGCGGCCGGGTCGGCGGCGGTCCGCTCGGCGGTCCCCGCGCCGTCCGTCAGGGCCGCCAGGGCAGCCACGGCGGCGTCGTAGCGCGTGATCGCCGGGGCGAGCACCTTCGCGTCGAAGGCCGGGTCGGTGGCCGGCCCGGCCGGCGGGTGGAGCAGCCGGCCTTCGGGGTCCCGCGCGGTCTCGGCCCGCTCGGCGGCCTCGGCGCCGGTCAGCCCGGCCGGCGGCGCGTGCCAGGCGAGCAGCGCGGCCAGGTGCTGGTCCTCCAGGTGGCTCTGGCCGGTCGCCCAGTGCCGGGCGAGCAGGCCGGTCATCGGCAGCAGCAGGCTGGAGCCGGGCACCATCGCGCGGTCGGTGAGCTGGGTGAGCCAGCGGCCGAGCAGCGGCACCCGGGCCGGCGCCGGGTAGGGGCCGGGTTCGTCGTCCTCGGCGGTGCGGCGGAACCGGGTCGACCGGCCGAGCAGCGCCAGGTGCCGGATCCCACCGGTGTTCGGCACGATCACCTGCGGTGCGTCCGCGCACAGCTCGCGGAAGACCTGCGTCTTCTCGCCGGTCTCCGGGTCCTTCTCGGAGCCCTCGATCTGCTCCACGTCGTCGCCGAAGGACTCCAGGTAGGGCAGCAGGTCGGCGGCCAGTTCGGCCAGGAAGTCGAAGCGCAGCGTGCGGTTCAGCGGCTGCGGGACGAAGTGCAGCCTCGGTGCGTCCCGGTCGGTGCCGAGCAGCACGGCCAGCGGGGCACCGGCCTCGCCGGCCGCCGTGAGCGGGACGACCACCATCGGGCGGTCGGACAGGTGCCGGTGGCGGACGGTCGCCAGGGGCTCGGCCCGGCCGCTGCGGACGGCCTCCAGCCGGGCGAG
The DNA here is from genome assembly GCF_036322525.1 of Streptomyces sp. BE20. Taxonomy (NCBI): domain Bacteria; kingdom Bacillati; phylum Actinomycetota; class Actinomycetes; order Kitasatosporales; family Streptomycetaceae; genus Streptomyces; species Streptomyces sp. BE20. Next base: position 210,192 of record NZ_JAQYWW010001134.1, read on the forward strand.
GGTGGTCAGCAGGCTCACCGGGGGCCTCCGGCGGGGGCCGGGACGGGGCGGCCCAGGGCCTCGGCGCGCAGCGCGGCGGCGTGGACGAGCCGGGCGGCGGCCTCGTCGGCCGCGGCGTCGGGGTGCCCGTCGTTCTCGCTGTCGCTGTCGCCGCGGTCTGCGAGGCTCCGGGCGGCCGGGCCGTCGTGGGCGACGGCCAGCGCCTCGGTCACCGTCCGGATGGTGCCCAGCTCGCCGCGGACGCTCCGGCCGAGCTGTTCGACCCGGTCGTCGCAACGGGTCCGGGCGCGGCAGTGGAACCCCAGCTCACACGTGGAGAGGCAGTCCGGGCTGTAGGCCGCGGGCACCGCCTCGACCGACCCGGTCAGTTCCTCGGTCGAACGGACCGGGGCGCCGCTCGCGTCGGGGGAGAGGTCGAAGTCGGCCCCGGGCGGCAGCGCGTCCAGCAGCCGGCCGATGCCGGTCATCCGGTCCAGCTGGCGGCGGGTGGTGGCCAGTTCCCGCCGGACGTCCACCGGGACGGCGGTCGGCCGGTTGCCGAAGTCCTTGGGACAGATCAGCAGCACGGTCGACCGAGGGCTTCCCGGCAGCTGCTGCTCGGCGTACGGGTCCGGATCCGTGTCCAGCCCGGCCAGCGCGGCCGCGGTCTCCTGGAGCGCCAGCACGTAGACGGCAGCCTGCCGGGCGGCGGCGCCCACCTTGGCCGGGTCCGCGCTGCCGTCCAGCACCGGGAAGGACTTGATCTCGACGACGGTGCACCGCCCGCCGTGCACCACGACGGCGTCCGGCTCCAGGTACGCGGTGGAGCCGGCGACGGTGAGCCGCAGCAGCGGGTGGTCGAGCAGGGTCCAGGCGTCCGGGTCCGCGGCGGCCTCCGCCAGCGCGGCCCTCGTCCGGTCGGCCCGGACCGCAGGACCGGAGGAGCGCAGCAGGTCCGGTACGGCGAGCGGGGTGTCCCCGTCGGGTGGGAGGCCCAGCCGGTGGCGGAGCGGCTCCAGCAACGCCGCGTAGCCGTCCTCCTTCAGCCGGGACTCGAAGATGACGCCGCGCGCGAGGGCGAACGGCGACTGCCCGAACGGAGCGGCGTGGCCGAGCCGGGCGGCCAGTGCGGACTTGTCCACCCCGGCCGCGTCCAGCACGGCCCGGCGGTGACACCCGGGATTGGCGGCCAGCGCGGCGAGGGCGCGGGCGTTCAGACTGCGCTGCGGCGCCGGTCCGCGCAGCGTGGCGAGCCGCTGGGCGAGCGGCTCCGCGGGTCCGCCGGACGGGGCGTTCGTCGAGACGTTCATGGTGCGGCCCAGTGTCGCATCCGGGTCCGACAGAGTGGCCGGGACCGGCCGTTGACGGTCCTCGGCGGTGGTCGCCACCGCCCCGGACGTCCGTGGGGGGCAGCCTGGATCGTGGGCGCCGCGCAGGTGAGGGATCATGGAGACCGGTGCTCAATGGTGAGGCCGATCGTTGACGCCGTCCTGTGCGCGAGGAGCCTGCCATGCCCGCTCGAATCCTGCTGGTCCGCCACGGCGAGACCGAGTGGTCCGCCACCGGCCGCCACACCGGCCGCACCGACATCCCGCTGACCGACGAGGGCCGCGCGATGGCCCGGGCGCTCGGCACCCGGTTGGCCGGAGCCCCCTGGAACGGCCTGCCCGACGCCCTCGTCTACACCAGCCCGCTGGACCGGGCCAAGGAGACCTGCGCGCTGGCCGGCCTCGGCGACCGGGCCGTCGAGCGGCCCGAGCTGCTGGAGTGGGACTACGGCCAGTACGAGGGCCGGACCGGCGCCGACATCCGCGCCGCCGACCACCCCGGCTGGCTGATCTGGCGCGACGGTGTGCCCGGCGGCGAGAAGCTCTCCGATGTCGCCGCGCGGGTGGACGCCCTCCTCGCCGACCTCAACGACACGCACGGTGTCCCGGAGCCGGACACCACCGTCATGCACTGCGCCGACCGCGATGTGGTGCTCTTCGCCCACGGCCACCTGCTGCGCATCCTGACCGCGCGCTGGCTGGGACTGCCGCCCGAGTACGCCCAGCGGTTCAAGCTCGGCACCGCCGCGCTCTGCGTCCTCTCCTGGGAGTACGGCGCCCCGGCCGTCGAGGTCTGGAACGACCTCGGGCACCTGGAGGGCCTGAAGCACTGACGCCGCCGGCCGGCCGACGCCCGGTCAGGCCGCCGCCGCCACGTCGTACTCGGTCAGGAATCGCCCCACCTCCGGCACCCGCCGGTGCGGGCGCAGCCGCTGCGCGGTGTCCGCCAGCATGGAGCGGATCCGGGCCGAGCGGACCTCGTCGAACAGTGCGACGGCGGCCGACCCGTGCTGGGCGGCGCCGGCCAGATCGCCCCCGCCGAGCCGGTCGTGGGCCAGCTCGGCCGTGTACAGCACCCGGTTGCGGACGAAGTGCGGCTTCTGGAGCGCTATGGCCAGCCCCGCCTGCTCGCTGGCGCGGTCCCAGTCCCCGAGGGCGGACCAGCACTGGGACCGCAGTCCGGCGAGCTCGGCCTCGCCGAAGAAGGACATCCACTCCGGGTCGGTCTCCGACGGGCCGCTGTCGAACAGCAGGCAGGCGCGGGCGATCGCGCGCTCGCAGGCACCGCGGTCCTGCAGCAGCGCCCACCCGCCGGCCTCGCGCATGGCGAGCAGGGCGAGCAGCCGGTCGGAGTCGAGCCGCCGGGCGGCGGACTGCCCGGCCTGGGCGGCCCGCAACGCCTCGCGGGGGCGTCCGGCGTCCCGGGCCAGGAAGGCGCTGTTGCAGAAGACGTGCGCCTCCAGCGCGGCGTCGCCGGCCATCCGCGCGGTGGCGAGCGCCTCCGCGTAGAACGACCGGGCGTCCGCCAGTCGGTTCGAGTCGTGCGCCAACCAGCCGACCGAGACGGCGAGTTCACCCGCGCCGGCCTGGAGCCTCCGCTCGGTCTCGGTGGAGTACTCGCACGCGTCGAGCAGCAGGTAGGCCGTCCGCAGCGACCGCCCGGCCAGCTCGAACAGGGCGTCGGCGCCGTGCGCGTCGTCCGCCAACCGGATCTCCCGGACCGCCTGTTCGACGCCGAGCACCTCGGCCGCGCCGACCTTGCGGGGCGGCGGAACCGCTCCGGGGCGGCCCGGTACGAAGGCGTTCTCGGCCGTGGGGGTGCCGGGGCGGTCGATGCCTGCCGCGGTGGCCAGCGCGGCCGGGCCGCCGGCCAGGAACGTACGGCGACGCACGTCGTCGTTCTCCTCGTCGGAATGGTGCGGTTCGTCGGGCCCCCGGGGCGCCGCCGCGAACCTCGGCATCGGGGCCCCGACCGGTGGGGGCGATTCCGCGTACGGCGAGGCAGCGTACGGGAGTCGGGCGGCGAGCGGCAGTCGCGGGGCGGGCACCTGGGGGAACGGTGGGCGGAGCGGAGGTGGCGTCCAGGCCTCGTCCTCGCCGCCGCCCCTGCCGTCCGCCGGACGGCGGCGGACGGCGGCGCGGGGGACGAACCCGAGGTCGGCGAGCGAGCGGTCCGGCCACATGTGCCGGAACACCCGCTCGTACGCGTAGTTGGGACAGCGGATCTCGCCGGACTCGACCCGCCCGACGTAGCGCGCGTCGCAGGAGACGTGCTCGCCGATCTCGCGGGCGGCCCGGCGTACGGCCATGGCGAACTCGCCCGGCGAGCGGTCGCCGCGCAGGGCGCGCATCACGGCGTTGGGCGACGGGCGGTTCGGCTTGGCCGGTGGGGTGGCTGCCATGGTGCGCTCCGTGGTCGTGCGGGGTGGTGGTGCGAGGGGTCGGGCGGCGGTGGGGCGTCGGTGGGGCGTCGGGGGCGCCCGGCCACGGGTGGGTCCGGTGGGGCCCGACGGCTGCCGGGCGCCACCGACAGTACCGGGAGTCACCGTGCGGACACAGCGAGTTTGTGGCTGATGTGCGGTCAATTCGTGCCAAAGCGGGCACTGTTGCCCGGATCCGCCATGAAATGCCATGCCTTGCTGTAAGGCGCCCCGTGGCCTGAGGAGCCTCCTCGGCGTTGTCCTGATACGTGGAAGCCCCGGCCGCTGCCCGCCGTCCCCGCCGCCCCCGGCGGCACCCCCACCCCGGACGGCGCGGCTTCCATCCCGACGAGGTGACAGGAGGGCCCATGTCGGCCACCGGAGTGCCGCAGTACCACCGCCTGGTCGCCGGCGGGGTGCTCGCCGCCGCCGCCCCCGCGCTGCTCCCCGAGTCGGCCGACGAGCGCGGACCCGGACGCGCCCCGTGCGGCGGCGGACCGTCCCGCCGCCCCGGCCCCGGCCCCGATGCCGGCGGCACCGTCGCCACCGCGTACGACACCGTGACGGTCGCCCTGCGGCACGGCCTGGAGACGGTCGACATCCTGCGGCTGCGCCGGGCCTGCGGCGCGGTGCTGCAGAGCCGCAGCGGCGCGACCGTCACCTTCCTCGTCCCGGCCGGCACCTCGGCGACCTGGCACCTGCCCGGGAGCTCCTGTTCGGCGGGCGCCTTCCTGCCGCCGCCCACCGACCCGCGCTGGGTGATGCCCCCGGCCGGCGCCGACTGCGCCGCCCGCCCCACCGACGCCTGGGTCCTGCGCTCGGCGCTCTGCGAGGCCGCCTGCACCCTCACCGCCGGCGGCCTCGGCCCGTTCTGACCGCCCCGCCCTGCCCCGCCCGCGCCGTTCCGGCCCGCAACGGCCGCCCGCCTGGCCCCGAGCTGCGGCGACTCCCCGCACGGCGGCGATAATGGCCGGTATGGGACGAAGCAGCAGAGCCGGGCGCAGCACGGACCGGAGCCGTACCGAGCCGGACGTCCGGCCGGCCGCCACCGGCCCCGGCGGTCGCGCGCACGCCCAGGGCCCGCTCACCCGTCCCGTCGACTCCGGCCTCGCCGAACTCCGCCCCGACCGGGACCGCCCCGCCGCCTGGTCGCTGCTGGTCGACGGCGCGCCGCAGTCGCTCGTCGACCTCGCGGACCCGACCCACCTCGGGTTCGAGTACCAGCGCCGGCTCGGCCACCTCATCGACCTGGTCGCCCCGCCCGGCCGCCCGCTCACCGTCCTCCACCTCGGCGGCGGCGCCCTCACCCTGGCCCGCTACGTCGCCGCGACCCGCCCCCGCTCGCGCCAGCAGGTCGCCGAGATCGACACCGCCCTCACGGAGCTCGTCCGCGCCGAACTCCCGCTGGAGCGCGGCTGGCAGGTCAAGGTACGCGGCGCGGACGCCCGCAGCGTGCTGGAGCGGACCCCCGAGGGCACCGTCGACCTGGTGATCGCCGACGTCTTCTCCGGCGCCCGGGTGCCGGCCCACTGCACCACCGTCGAGTTCACCGCCCTGGCCGCCCGCGCGCTGGCCCCCGGAGGCTGGTACGCGGTCAACATCGCCGACGGCTCGGCGCTGTCGTTCGCCCGCTCGCAGGTGGCCACCCTCGGGGCGGTCTTCCCCGAGCTCTGCCTGGTCGCCGACCCGGCGGTGCTGCGCGGCAAGCGCTTCGGCAACCTGGTCCTGGCCGCCGCCCACACCGGGCTCCCGCTCGCCGAACTGACCCGCAAGGTGGCTTCCGACGCCGCCCTCGGCCGCGTCGAACACGGCCGCGCCCTCGCCGACTTCGCCGCCGGCGCCACCCCGGCCACGGACGCCACCGCGGCCCCCTCCCCGGCCCCGCCCCCGGGCGTCTTCCGCTGATCCGGCGGCGGCGTCCGGCTCCGGAAAACCGGTTGGCAGCGCCGCCCGTCCTGCCGACAATGGGCCCCGACGTCCGGAATCCGGACGGGGTCGACCGGGAGAGGTGGCGCCATGCGGATCAGACCGGCCCGACCGGACGAGGCGGCGCTGCTCAGCGCCCTGGCCCTGCGTTCCAAGGCCCACTGGGGCTACGACGCGGAGTTCATGGAGGTCTGCCGGGTCGACCTCACCCTTGACCCGGAGCGGATCGAGGCCGATCGGACGGCGGTGGCCGAGGCCGACGGCCGGGTGCTGGGCTTCGTCACCCTCGTCGGGGCGCCGCCGGAGGGCGAGTTGGACATGCTCTTCGTCGAGCCGGACGTGATCGGCCGGGGTGTCGGCCGGTTTCTGCTGGCCCATCTGCGGCGCCGCGCCGCGGAGTCGGGCTTCCGCCGGGTCCTCGTCGCGGCGGACCCGAACGCCGAGTCCTTCTACGCGGCCATGGGCGCGGCCCGGATCGGCACCGTACCCTCCGGCTCGATACCGGGCCGCGAACTCCCGCTGCTGGTCCTGGCGACGGGGCCGTCGGGCGACTGACCGCCCGGGCACCCCGCCCTCGCCCGTCGGCCACCGTTCCCACCTCACCGTCCACCGGGTGCACCCTCCACCGGCGGGACGGCATGCCTCGCCGTCGCGGCCCGGGCGGTGGCCCCGGTCGGCCCGGCACCGCTACCGGCCCGGCACCGCTACCGGCCCTGCGCCGGGCCGGTCCTCCGGGCCGCGCTGTGTGTCCGCGCCGGTGTGCGTCCGGGTCAGTGCCCCTTGGGCAGACCTCGGTGCTTGTACATCGCGGCGCCCGTCAGGGCCAGCCCGGCCGCGATCGGGGCGAGGACGGCGGTCGCGGTCCCCGGGGCGCCGTGCGCGACGGTGACGGCGGCCGTCGTGGTGGAGCCCGCCGTCGAGCCGGCCGGACCGGCGGCGGGGGAGCCCTCCGCGATCGTCGGCCGGTCCGGTTCCGCCGCGCTCCGGCCGCTCCCGGCGGCTCCCGTGCCCGGACGGTCGGCGGCGGTGTGGTGCGGCCGGTCACCCGGCTCCCCGGGGGCGGGTGGCGGGGCCGCCGGCCCGCGCTGCTCCCCGCCGGGCCGGGTGGCCCGGGGACCGGCGCCGTTCCGGCCGACCGGGGCGGACGGCCCGTCGGGCGCACCCTCCCGGGAGGCGCGCGCCCCGGCCGGGCGGGACTGGGCGGGTACGGTGCCCAGCAGCCCGGAGGCGATGGCGAAGGCGTCCGGAAGGGCGGCCCGCTGTCCGGGCAGCGGGAGGCCGCCGGCCCTGATCCGGTCCTGGAGCGCACTGCTGACGGAGGTGGTCGCGGCGTCCAGCTCCGGTACCGGGACGATCGCGGCGGTGGGGCCGACGAGGTGATCGAGCACCCCGGGGGCCGTGGTCCGGCCGGGACCGCCGACCGGACCGTCCTGCCGCGCGGGCGACCGTGGCGGCTCCTGCGGCCTGTCCGGCGGCGGGTCCTGCGGCACGGGGGGCTGCGGGGCGGCTGCGTCCCCGACCGCCTCCTCGCCCGTCTGTCCGGCGGTCCGCGACGCTGACGGCCCACCGGTCACGGTCCCGTCGGGCGGGGAGTCGCCGAGTACGGACTCACCGGTGTGGGCCCGGCCGACGGCCGTCCGGCTCGCCGGTTCCGGGAGCGGTTCGGCGCCGGCCGCGTGGGCGCCCGGAGCGCCGAGCCCCCAGAGCTGCGCGAGGAGCGCTCCGCCCGCCGCGACGGCCCGCGGCAGCCGGGAGAGCCACCGCCCGGCCCGCCCTCCGGGCGGACGACGGGACTCTGACGACAGGTCCTTGGTCGTGTGTTTGGCTCGCACGTGAATCGAGAACGAGCGGACGGACCATGAGGTCACGGCCACCGTCACGGACAGTCATCGGGCGGCGGCCCGACCGCTCGCCCGACTGCCGGCTCGCCCGACCGCCCGAGGTCCGCCGGACGCGCTCCGGTCGGCACCCCGGGCCGTTGTCCGCCGGTGGCTCAGGAGTTGGGGCGAAGCGTCCAGATCACGGTCATCACGCCGGTCACCGCACCGTCGGCACGGGTGATCTCGACGGTGACCGGGAACTCCGGCCGCTCGCCCTTGTCCAGCTCGGCGACGATCTCGGCGACCGGCCGGCCGAGTACGGCGGTGGCCGTGACGACGCCCATGGCGAGCTTCCTGTACGAGATCTCGGCGCTCACCGCGAGCGGCACCGCGCGGGAGAGCTGGTCGCCGAAGGCGCTCAGGACGATGCAGCCGCTGGCCGATTCGGCGAGGGTGAACATCGCGCCGGCGTGCGGCCCGCCGACGTGGTTGTGGTACTCGGGCTGGTCGGGCAGCCGGAGCACGGCACGCTCGGGGGTGGTCTCCAGGTACTCCAGCTTGAGGGTCCGTGCCATCGGCACGGTGGAGTCGAGCAGCTGGCCGATCGAAGGTGTGGTCATGGCCGCAACGTTACTAGCCGGTAGCTTTCGGCGGCAGCTCCGCCGGGGGAGAAAGAGGTGAGACGGAGGCCACGTGGGCGCAGGGGGGGCAAGGGTGGAGGGCAGGGAGGTCCGCGGCCGGGAACGCGAAAACGCCCGAGAGGCCGGTCTCTTGAAGAAACCGGCCCCTCAGGCTCTGGGGTGAGTGACGGGACTCGAACCCGCGGCCACCTGGACCACAACCAGGTGCTCTACCAACTGAGCTACACCCACCATCTGTCCGGCCCGGTCCCGCTCTTCGCGTTCCCGTTCCGACAGGAAGAACAATACAGGATCCGGGAGGGTGCTCGCGCCAGGGTTTCAGCAGGGAGCGGGCACCTCCCGGGTCCCCGGGTCAGCCGGCCGGCGGCTGGTACTTCTCGGCGATCGCGCGCGCGGTGTCGGTGTCCGGGCCGGGCTGGGCGACGAACACCGCCTCGCGGTAGTACCGCAGTTCGTCGATGCTCTCCCGGATGTCGGCGAGCGCCCGGTGGTTGCCGCCCTTCTGCGGACTGTTGTAGTACGCCTTCGGGTACCAGCGGCGGGCCAGCTCCTTGATCGAGGAGACGTCCACGATCCGGTAGTGCAGGTGGCTCTCCAGGGCCGGCATGTCCCGGCTCAGGAAGCCGCGGTCGGTCGCGACCGAGTTCCCGCAGAGCGGCGTCCGGCCGGCCTCCGGCGCGTGCTCGCGCACGTACGCGAGGACCAGCGCCTCCGCCTCGGCGAGCGTCACGCCGTGCTCCAGCTCGTCGAGCAGCCCGGAGGAGGTGTGCATGGTCCGCACCACCTCGGGCATGTTCGCCACCGCCTCCGCCGGCGGGCGGATGATGACGTCGACACCCTCGCCGAGGATGTTCAGCTCGGAGTCGGTCACCAGCGCCGCGACCTCGACCAGGGCGTCCCGGTCGAGGTCGAGGCCTGTCATTTCACAGTCGATCCATACCAAACGGTCATTCACGCCACTCACCCTACGGCGCGATCACGCGCCACGGGCACCGATGGAGCCGAGCGGGGCGCCGGGGCGCAGGACTCGGAGCCGTGTTCGTCCTGGGCGTGACCGTCCGGTTCACGGTTCTCCCGGCCGGGGTGGGCCGGATGCGTGGGACGGCCGTCCCGCGCGGCCCGGGCGTCGCGGGGCTCCCGGACACCTTCCGGCGCGGCGGCCCGGCCGCCCTGCGGGCGGACCTGACCGGCCCGGGCCTGCCGGGCCCGTGCCTCGGGGGTCCCGGCCGGTGCGGGCGCCGGCGGCCGGCCTCCGGCCGCGCCGTGACCGCGTCCGGCCGCCGGGGACTCGTCCTGCGGCCGGTCGGCCGCGGTCCGGTGCCCCTGCCCCTGGCCGCGGGCGCCCGGTTGCGGGTGCCCGTCCTCGGCCGCGGCGTGCTCCGCCGTCCGGGGCGGCCGGCCCGCGTTCGGACCGGGCTGCGCCGGGACCATCGGCGGCCGTGCCGGGCCGCGTCCGGTTCCGGGCTGGCCGGGGTGCTGCTGGTGCCCCGCCGGCTGGTGCGGGTACGGCTGCCCGGCCCGGGCGTGGACGCCCTGGCCGGACGGCTGCCCGTGCTGGCCCGGGTGCGCCGGGGCGCCGCCCGGGAAGCCCGGCACCGACGCACCGTGCTGACCCGGGACCGTCCCGCCCGCCGGGGCGGCGGCCGTGGCGGTCTGCGGCACGGCCCCGGTCATCCGGAGGTCGTTGCCCTGCGCCGCGGCCTGGGCGGCCGAGACGCTGCCCGGCCGACGGGCCCGGTAGCTGGTCCGGTAGGCGGCCGGCGAGACCCCGAGCTGGCGCCGGAAGTGCCCGCGCAGCGCCACCGGCGACCGGAAGCCGCAGCGGCGCGCGACGTCGTCCACCGACAGCTCCGAGGTCTCCAGCAGCCGCTGGGCCTGGAGCACCCGCTGGGTGATCAGCCACTGCAACGGCGCGCTGCCGGTGAGCGTGCGGAAGCGCCGGTCGAAGGTCCGTCGGCTCATGTAGGCGCGAGCCGCCAGCACCTCGACGTCGAACTGCTGGTTGAGGTTCTCCAGCGCCCAGGTGACCACCTCGGCAAGCGGGTCGTTGCCGATCTCCTCAGGTAAAGACTGGTCGATGTACTGGGCCTGTCCGCCACCGCTGCGACGGCTCGGCACCACCAGCCGCCGGGCGAGCGCGTTGGCCGCCTCGGCGCCGTGGTCGCTGCGGACCACGTGCAGGCAGAGGTCGATCCCGGCGGCGGTGCCCGCCGAGGTCAGCACGTCGCCGTCGTCCACGAAGAGCTCGCGCGGGTCGACGTGGACCCGCGGGTAGCGCTTGGCCAGGGTCGGGGCGTACATCCAGTGGGTGGTCGCCGGGCGGCCGTCCAGCAGACCGGCGGCGGCGAGCACGAACGCGCCGGTGCAGAGGCCGATGATCCGGGCGCCCTCGTGGTGCGCCTTGCGGAGCGCCGTGATCGCCTCGACCGGCGGCGGCTGCGAGATCGAGCGCCAGGCCGGTACGACGATCGTCCCGGCGCGGGCGAGTGCCTCCAGCCCGTAGGGGGCGGAGAGGGTGAGGCCGCCGGTGGTGGCGAGCGGCCCCTCCTCGCCGGCGCAGACCAGGAGGCGGTAGCGCGGCACCCCGGCGTCCTGGCGGTCGACACCGAAGACGGAGAGCGGGATCGAGCTCTCGAAGATCGGTGCGCCGCCGAAGATCAGCACGGCGACGGTCTCGCGCCTGCGCCGGCCGGAGAGCTTGCGCGGCGAGACCGCCATCACCGGAGTCGAGGATCCGTTGAGGCCGGAGCCCGGTCCGCCGTGTCCGCCCGCGCCGTGTCCGCCCGCGCCGTGGCCGGACACCCCGAGCCCGAGCGATCCCGGCGGGATCCCGCCGGACGTTCCGGCGCCGGCCAGGGCCGGGCCGGAGAGCGCGCCGGTCGGAGCGGCGGCGAAGGTCGTGAATCCGCTCTCCTGTCCGCCCGGGTGGCCGCCCGGGTGACCGCCGCCGGGGTGGCCGCCAGGTTGGCCGGTAACCGACTGCCCGTGCCGGCCGTCCGAGCCGATGCCGTACCCGGTCCCGTGGCTGACTCCGGATCGGCTGACGGTGCGTCCGCCGTGCTCCGGGGAGGCCGGGAAGGGTGGGGTGCCCGGGGAGCCGGAGGCACCGGGGCCGCCGGGGGCGGCTGGTGCGGAAGTGGTTCCCGGGGCGGGTGTGGCCGCAGCGGAATAGGAGGGGTACGAGGCTGTGCCGGAGGTGCGGGTGTTGACGGCGGGGGCCTTGTTGCCGGTGCCTCTCGCGGAACGACCCGCGATGCCGGCCGCGGTCTGGCCGCTGTCAGGACCCGCGTCGCTCCTGCTCACCCTGCTCAAGGCGCTCAAGCCCCCTCGGTGGTGTGGTGTGGTGGTGCGGCACTGCTGGCCAAGATCGAATCTATCGGGTGGACCATTGCCGTTGTGACAAGTTCACCATCCGACGCTATGTCGACATGGCAATTTGGCGTGATGCATTCGATCACGAAGCGTGGCACCCGTCGACCCTTCTGGGAAGGGGGCCGGTGCAACGGTGGCTGGTTGTCGCGGGACGGGTCCTGGGACGTCCGGCTTCGGCGCACCCGGCCGGCGCGTCTGGGCTGCGGATTTGCCCAAGGGCGGGGGAGTCGCGCGAGATTGACCGAAAATCGGCGGTGCACGCGAGGGCGCACGGCCGATATGTGTGCGCCTCCCTGGCTTCATCCGGCCAGGGCCGGGGCCGGACAGCGCGGACGGGCCGTCAAGGCTACCGTCCTGGAGTGGAGATCCTCGGCCGGCTCGAACAGGCCAACGACAACGCCGCCGCACTCTGGCTGGCCCAGGCGCGTGCGCACGGCTGGCAGTACCTCACGCGCCCCGGCTTCACCGCGGTCCGCTGCGCCCGCACCCCGGACGACGCCCACCGCGTGGTGGTCGCCCGCCCCATCGGCGAACCGGGAGCGCCGGAAGCGGAACTGACGGACCTGTTCGCCGCCTGGCACACCGTACGGCTCACCGTGGAGGACCCGTGCGGCGGGCTGGACCTGACCCGCCAGGGCTGCGGCCACGGCCGGCGGATGGCGGTGATGGTGCGCGAGCCCGGTCCGCTGCCGCCGGAACGGCCGGAACGGCCGGAACGGCCGGCGACTGGCTCGGGCTCGGGCTCGGGCTCGGGAGTGTTTGCCGCAGAGGTGCTGACGGTGGGTGAGGTCCTGGGGGCGGACGCCCTCGCCGAAGCCGAGCGCGCGATCGTCGACGGCTTCCCGATCCTGCCCCGGCAGCCCTGGACCGAGGGCGCCCAGCTGCCGGTGCGGCTCCTGGGCGAACCCGGCTGCCGGGCCTGGCTCGGCCGGGTCGACGGCGTGACCGCCGGTGCCTGCCTGACCTACGACGACGGCCACGCCACCGGCGTCTACTGGGTCGCCACCCTGCCTGCCCAGCGCTCACGCGGAGTGGCCCGGGCGGTGCTGCGGACGGCGCCGGCCGCCGCACACCCCGACCGTCCGGCCACTCTGGTGGCCACCGAACTCGGCGAGCCGCTCTACCGCCGGCTCGGCTTCACCGAACTGGCCCGCACCCGCTGGTGGACGCGCTGAGCAGGCTCCCGGCGTAGCCGCCCGGCGGCGCGGCCTGTGCCGCCCGGACCCACCCGGGCGCCCGGGTGCGTCTCGGGCGACGACGCTCCGGTGCTTCGCCCGGCGACCACGGCGCGAGTCGCCCTCTATCCGGTCCGGGCGGCGCGGTGCGCCGGGGCCGCCGGGGCTCCGGCGGTTCGCGGGGAGGCGGCGGTGCCCGGACGCGGAACCCTGCGGGCCGGCGGCGCCGCGAACCTCGTCCGGGCGGGCGGCCCGCCCGTCGTCGACGGGAGCCCGACCGGCGGTTCCACCACGTCGGCGGAGCCCGCAGACGCGGAGTGCTCCGCGCTGTCGGCGGCAAACCCGCCGGGTCGGTTTCGGACAACGGACCCTGCCCCCGGATGCGGGGTGGCACAGCTCGTGGCGTTCGCGGCAACAGGCGCATGCCCGTCGTCCAGGGCGGACGGCGAGAACTGTGCGCCTGACCGCACGCCGGTCTGCGCCCTGATGCTCGGTCCCGGGGACCTCGGGCCGATCGGCACCACGGCGACCCCGGTCGCGGTCACGCTTCCGGTCGTGACGACGGTCCCGGCCGCCGGGGTGCCGCCGGCCGTGATGCCGATTCCGGCCGCGGTGACGGTCCCGATCGGGACCGCGGCGCCGACGGATGCCGTGACCGTCCCGGTCGGTGCCAGGGCGAGAGCCCTGGCACCGGGGATTCCCCGATCCCGGGAACGGGGGACGCCCTCGGAGTCGCCGGCCCGCCGCCCGAGCGGTCCGCCCGCCCGGATCCCCGGCCGGGGTGACGGAGCGACGCGGGCCGACAGCACCTGCCCGACGGCCTCCGGCAGCCCGGCCGCCTTCAGCGTGGGCCGGTAGCCGGGCTCGGCCCACGGACGGCCGTGGTGCAGCCAGACGCTGTGCAGGCCGGCCAGCTCGGCCCCGGCGATGTCGGCGGGGGCGTGGTCCCCGATCATCCAGGTGTGGCTGGCCCAGTCGCCGATCGGTGCGATGCCGCACCGCTGCGCGGCGATCTCGAAGATCAGCGGGTCCGGTTTGAGGCAGTCCGCCTCCTCGGAGATCACCCAGCCGTCGACCAGCGGACCGAGTCCGGTCCGGCGGATCTTCTCCAGCTGCGGCCCCGTGCCGCCGTTGCTGACGATCCCGAGCGTCCACCCGGCGGCCCGCGCCGCCCGCAGCGCGTCGATGTTGCGGGACGGGCAGTGGATGTGGGAGTTGATGCCGCGCCGGTAGTGGGCGAGAAGGCGGTCGAGTGACTCGTCCAGTCCGTAGCGGCGGCGGGCGGCGGACAGTACGGTGCTGCGCGGTACGTAGCCGCCGCCGTCGATGGTGGAGAGCCAGTCGACGTCGCCGGGCGGCAGCCCTCGTTCGGTCAGGAATTCCTGAGCCCAGGCCCGGAAAGCGGCGTCCCTGGGGAGCAGCGTGTTGTCGAGGTCGAGCAGGAGCAGGGGCATGCCGAGCATGGTGCCAGCGGCCGTGCCTATGCACCTGGCAAATGCCAGACGGCGTCGCGAACCCGTGCGAAATGGCCGAAACGGGGGCTCGGTGCCACACTCCCGGGGCGGCTGCGTCAGGTGGGGCTCGCCCTACGGGCCCCGGACGACCCGCCGCGGGCCCGCCGCGCGGTGATCGGGCGGCAACGGATCGTCATCGATCCATGACAGTCCGGTCACGGTGTCCCGGTGGCCTGTTGCGCCGCCCGGCCCGCTCCGTCAAGCTCCAGGGAACCTCTGTCGCCGGAGGGGCGCGTCAGCGTGCCCGGGGGCGTACGGCCGACGGGGGTTACATCCCCCGTTCGCGGGAACAGTGTCGCCCCGAGGTCTTGTGGCTGGGCCGAGTCCCCGGCCCGTCGTACTCTGAAAGGAACAGGTCACCAACGGTGGTGCGCGGCGCAGACCGACGTCGTCCCCTGGGCGGGCCTGCTGCTCGGGCAGCGATGTCCTCTCCTGTCAGCCCATCCCCTTCGAAGAGCCTTGTGCCATGGCTGGTTCTGAGTCCTTCCGACCGGTGGAGCCGGATGCGGACGTCCGGAGCAGTGGCCTCACCCGGCCCCTCCGCAACATCGTGCGCCGAGGCCGCCCCGGCTCGGGTTCCCGCCACCGGCGGGACGAGCACCGCGACGACCGCGCGGAGCCCCCGGTGACGGGCCGCCCCGGTCCGGGCGCCGACCGGCCGAGCGCCTCCGGCCCCACCCGCGCCGTCGGAGAACCGGCGGTCCGGCCGGCGTCCTCGCGTTCCTGCGACCCCGCCTTCCGTCACGGTGTGGTGGTGGGTTTCGACGGTTCGCTGTCGAGCGAGCGCGCCCTCGCCTACGCGGTGGGCATGGCCCGCCGCTCCCAGTGCGGACTGGTGATCGTGCACGTGGCCAACCGCCTGCCGGCCACCGTCTGGGCGGGCTGTGAACCGCCGGTCTTCGTCGACCTCCCCGACCACCGGACCGAGGTGCTCGGCCTGGAGCTCGCCTGCGCGGACTTCCTCGCCGGCGTCCCCTGGGTCCTGGTCGAAAGGGGCGGCGACATCTGCCACGAGATCGAGGAGGTCGGCCGTGAGTACGCCGCCGACGCCATCGTGGTCGGCAGTACGCACGGCCTGCTCGGCAAGATCTTCGGATCCGTGTCGGGTCGCCTCGCCCGCCGGGCCAACCGTCCGGTGATCGTGATCCCCTGACGATTCGCCGGCTACGGCGTGGCGGGCCTGCCGCTGGGCCGAACGTGTCACCCCTGCCGGTGGGTCGGTACCGCGCTCCCGCCCGGCCGGGAAGCGCGGTGCGAAGAATGACAAGGTGATCAATCGGCCCACTCCGCCCGATCCCGGGCCGCCCGGACGTCCTCTCCGTCGTGCTCCCCGCCGTGTCACCGCCCTCCTCGTCCTGTCGGCCGCTGCGCCGGCACTCCTGCCGCTCGCGCTCCTCGCCGGCGCCCCCGGGGCGTCGGCGCTCAGCCCGGCGGGCGGAGAAGCCCGTGGCGCGGTGCGGCTGGAGGTCCGCACCAACGGGGCCACCGGCACCGGGGTCCGGGTCCGGTCCGGCGAACAGCTGCTCCGGGTCTACCGGCTGGCGAACCAGGCGGAGTACCCGCTGACCGTCTCGGTCCTGAAGGACGCCCAGGTCTCCGGGGCCGCGGTGGTCTGCGGCGGGCAGCAGCCGTTCGTGCTTCCCGCCCTCGGTGTCGTCGAGTGCTCGGCCACCCTGCCGGCGCAGAGCGGTCAACAGCGGGCCGTCGTCCGGGTCGAGGCGGACGCTCCGAAGGGCCTCCCCAAGGCCGTCGTGACCGCGGAGGCCGGCTATCTCGGACTGGTCGCCGGGCTGACGCTGGCCCGGGTCGGCGTTCCGGCGGGCTCGGGTGTGGTGACCCGTTCCGCCGCCCGTTCCGTCGCCCGTTCCGTCGTGCCGCCCGGGGACCGGGAGGCGGTGGCCGACGGAGCCCTCCCGCCGGCTGGTCCGGCCTCCTCTCCCGAGCGGCTCTCCGGGCGTCGCGTCACCGTGGCGCGGGTGGGCGGAGACGTCCTGCTGAGGTACCGGGTGGACGCGGTCGGGGACTCGCCGGTCAGCGCGGTCAGCGTGGTGGACCTCCTCCCCGGGGTGGGGCAGGTCAGCTGTCTCGGCCAGTCCGCGGCCGGTCTGCTGGAGCCGGGCCGGCCGTTGGACTGCACCGCCTCGGGCGAGGCCCGGCCCGGCAGGCACTCCGCCGTGGCCCGGGCCGAGGGCCTGGCAGCGGACGGGGCGGTCGGCCAGGACGGGCGCCCGCTGGCTCCCCGCCCGCTCGCGGCGGAGGCGCCGGGGGAATACGAGGGCGAGGGCCCGGCTCCGGCCGCCCAACCGGGTGCGCCCGCCCAGCCCGGGGCGGCAGCCCCGCCCGGCACGGCCGGCAATCCGGCGCCGCCGGGTACCGCCGGCGCTCCCGCTGCTCCAGGTGCTCCAGCCGTTCCCGGTGGAGCGGTGGCCGGGGCAGCGGCCCCCGGGGCGGTCAACCCGGCGGTCGCGCCCCCGGCGGCCGGTGCCGCGGCGGCAGCCGCTGCCGCCGCGAACGCTCCGCCGCCCAACCCGGCCGCGCCGCCGGCCGGTTCGGCTGCCGCTCCGAACGCCGCGGCAGCAGCCGCGGCAGCAGCAGCCGCGGCTGCGGCCCCCGGGGCAGCCGCGCCCGCCAACGCGGCAGCCGTCGCGGGGGCGGCAGCCGCAGCGGCTGCCGCTGCCGCCGGCCAGAGTGCCGTTGCCCAGGCCGCGGCTGCTGCTGCCGCTTCCGCTGCCGTGTCGGCGGCAACCGGGTCGGCAGTGCCCTTCCGTCCGGGTACCGCGCTCTTCGGACTTCCGGCGAGCCCCTTCCAGGCCGTGCCCGCCCCGGCGGCGGCCGGGGCGGAAGGCGCGGCCGGGAGCGGCGCGGCGGGTGCCCCGGGTGGTGCCCCGGGTGGTGCCGCGAATGGTGGGGCGGGTGGCGCGGGCGCCGACGCCCGGAACCCCGGCGCGGGCGATACGGGCGTGGGTTCCGGCAATTCGGGTGGAGGACTGGCTGCGGCCGCCCAGGGGCCGGAAGGCTCGCCGTTCGACTGGGAGAACGGATGGGGCACCGGAGAAGTGCTGATGCTGCTGATGGCGATCATGCTTCCGGTCCTTGTGGTCCTGGCCGCCGCCACGATGGTGCGCAAGCGCCCCGGCGGTGGCCCCGGAGGCCGTAGTGGATCATGAACCTCTGAGGGAGATCCCGTAGATGTGGGTCAACGTCGTCGCGGTGCTGGCCGGTGCGGCTCTCGCCGTAGTGATCGGTCTCGGTATCGGGCGGGTTCGCTCCTCCCCGGACGACGAGGGGAACTCGTCCGCGGTCGGCTTCGTGAGTGCGGCCGTGCTCGGGTTCTTCGCCCTCTTCACGGGCTTCGCCGTCGCCGGTGCCTGGCAGGAGCTCAGCGACGCGCGTCGGCACACCTACGAGGAGTCCCGCGCGCTCACCGAGGTGTACTGGTCCGCGCGGCTGCTGCCGGGACCGGACCGTCCGGTGGTGCGGCAGCGGCTGCGGGCGTACACCCGGCAGGTGATCGACGAGGAGTGGGTGCAGCTGGGGCAGGGGCACGGCAGTGCCGAGGCGTGGGTGTCGATCGACCGGGTCCGGATCGCGGCGGACGCGGTACGGACCGAGGACCCGGTCGAACTCGGTGCCAAGGCGGACACGTTGAGAGGGCTGGAGGATGCCTACGCACGGCGGACGGCCCGGCTGGCCGACGTCGGCTCGCGGGCGCCGACACTGGAGTTGTGGGGTCTGGTGGTGGGAGCGGTGGTCGTGCTGGCCGTGCCGCCGCTGATCGGGCTGACCGCCGGCGGGCGCAATCTGGTGCTGATGGGGTTCATGGGCGCCGCGGTGGCGTTCGCGGTCGGTCTGGTGTTCCAGCTCAGCGGCCCGTTCGACGGCACGGTGAAGGTCGAACCGGCGGCGTTCGAACTCGCGCTCACCCGGTACGAGCAGATCGACGTCGGTGACCGTGGTGCGGTCGGGCCGCCCCTCCCGTGACCCTCCGGCCCCGCCCACCGGCCGGCCGGTGCGCGGCGGACGGAGCGGGAGGATCGACGGACGGGGACGTGTCGTCGTGTGCGGACAGGGCTTGCGGGAGCTCTCTCAGGAGACGCCGAGCTCGCGGGCGATGAGCATGCGCTGGACCTCCGAGGTGCCCTCGCCGATTTCAAGGATCTTGCAGTCGCGCCAGAAGCGGGCGACCGGGAACTCGTTCATGAAGCCGTACCCGCCGTGGATCTGGGTCGCCTCGCGGGCGTTGTCGACGGCGGCCTCCGACGAGTACAGCTTGGCGATCGCGGCCTCCTTCTTGAACGGTTCCGAGTGCAGCAGCCGGGACGCGGCGTCCCGCCAGGCGAGGCGGGAGGTGTGGGCGCGCAGCTCCATGTCGGCGAGCTTGAACTGGATCGCCTGGTTGGTGCCGATCGTCCGGCCGAAGGCCCGGCGCGTACCGGCGTAGGAGACGGACTGGTCGACGCAGCCCTGGGCCAGGCCGGTGGCCAGGGCGGCGATCGCGATGCGGCCCTCGTCGAGGATCCGCAGGAACTGGGCGTAGCCGCGGCCGCGCTCACCCAGCAGGTTGGCCGCGGGGACGCGGCAGTCGGTAAAGGACAGTTCGCGGGTGTCGGATGCGTTCCATCCGACCTTCGAGTACTTCTTCGACACCTGGAACCCGGGGGTGCCGCTGGGCACGATGATGGAGGAGATCTCGCGCCGTGGCGAGGAGAATTCGCCCCCTTCACTCGAACGAGCGAGCGGTTCGGTGAGCGCGGTGACGGTGACCAGACCGGTGATGTCGGTGCCGGAGTTGGTGATGAAGCACTTGGTGCCGTTGATCACCCACTCGTCGGTGGCCTCGTCGTACCGGGCGGTGGTGCGGGTGGCGCCCGCGTCGGAACCGCCCTCGGGCTCGGTCAGTCCGAACGCGCCGAGCAGCTCGCCGGAGGTCAGGCGGGGCAGCCACTCGCGCTTCTGCTCCTCCGTCCCGAAGCGGTAGATCGGCATCGCTCCGAGCGAGACCGCCGCCTCCAGGGTGATGGCGACCGAGGAGTCGACCCGGGCGAGCTCCTCCAGCGTCAGGCAGAGCGCGAAGTAGTCGCCGCCCATGCCGCCGTACTCCTCGGGGAAGGGCAGGCCGAACAGGCCCATCCGTCCCATCTCCCGGACGATCTCGTAGGGGAACTCGCCCTGCTCGTAGTACTCGCCGATCTTCGGGGCGACCACGTCCTGGGCGAATTCGGCCACGGTGCGCCGCAGTTCCTCGTGCTCGGTGTTCAACCGGTGGTCGAGCATGGTGATCCTCCTGAGGCCCCGCCGGGTGGGCGCGGGCTTGATCGGGACGACCGCCGTCCGTTCGATGGTGTGGCGGACGCGCGGTGTGATGAGGGGGGAAGGACGGGGCCCGGACGAGCGGATGGGCGTCCGGGGACCCCGCCGGCGTCAGTCCTGTCCGGCGCCGGGGCCCAGCAGGGCCCGGACCGTCCGGGACGGGCTCGGCCGACCGAGCCGTCTCGCCATCCAGCCGCTGGTGGCGACCAGGGCGCGGAGGTCGACACCGGTGCGGATGCCGAGTCCGTGCAGCATCCACACCAGGTCCTCGGTGGCCAGGTTCCCGGTGGCGCTCTTGGCGTACGGGCAGCCGCCCAGGCCGCCCGCCGAGGCGTCGACCACCGTGATCCCGGAGCGCAGCGCGGCCAGCGTGTTGCTGAGCGCCTGGCCGTAGGTGTCGTGGAAGTGCACCGCGAGCCGTCCCGCCGGCACCCCTGCCTCGGCGAACCCGTCCAGCAGGGCGGTGACCTGGCCCGGGGTGGCCACGCCGATGGTGTCGCCGAGGCTCAGCTCGGTGCAGCCCATCTCCAGCAGCCGCACCCCGAAACCGATCACCTGGGCGGGCGGGACCGGGCCCTCCCAGGGGTCGCCGAAGCACATCGACAGGTAGCCGCGGACCCGGACCCCGGCGGCCGTGGCGCGCTCCACCACGGGCCGGAACATCTCCATCGCCTCGTCCGCCGACCGGTTGAGGTTGCGTCGGGCGAACGTCTCGGTGGCGCTGGCGAAGACCGCGACGTCCTCGGCGTGGTGGGCCAGCGCACGGTCCAGCCCGCGCTCGTTGGGCACCAGGACCGGCAGGCGCAGCCCGGGGCGCCCGCTCGGCAGACCGGCGAGCCGGGGCATCAGCTCCTCGGCGTCGGCGAGCTGGGGTACCCATTTCGGGTGCACGAAGCTGGTGGCCTCGACGGTCCGCAGGCCGGCGTCGGCGAGCCGGGCGATGAACTCGGCCTTGACCTCGACCGGGACGAGGGCGCTCTCGTTCTGCAGCCCGTCTCGCGGTCCGACCTCGTGGATCCGGACCTCCGCGGGCAGGCCGGGCGCCGGGACCGGGGCCGGCAGGCCCAGGTCGAGCGCGTCGGGCTCGCGCGCGGGGGTGGCGGCGGTCACGGCCGCACCTCGGCTCCGGCGCCCTCGGCGGGGGCAGGTGCGGCCTCGGCGGGGGTGACCACGACCAGCAGTTCCTCCATCGCGACGGTGGCGCCCGCGGTGGCCCGCAGCTCGCTCACCGTCCCGTCGTGCGGGGCGGCGATCACGTGTTCCATCTTCATGGCCTCCAGGACGAGCAGGGGCTGGCCCTTGCGGACGGTCTCGCCGGCCGTGGTCTTCACGACCGTGACGGTGCCGGGCATCGGTGCGGTCAGGGCGCCGTGGTGGGCCGCGCCGGCGGCGGCGTTCCCGCCGACGGCGTCGTGGCCGTGCACCGGCCAGGCGTCGCCGTCGATCCCGAGCCACGTCACCGGACCGGCCGCGGTGCCGGGGGCCCGGTCGGCGGCCAGCGCGAAGGTCGTCCGCAGGCCGTCCACGGTGAGGCGGAGCCGGTCGCCGGCCCGGGTGGCCCGGGCGCGGTGGACCGGCCCGGCGTCGAGCCGGATCTCCACCTCGGGGGCGACGCCGGGCGGATTGTCGGTGGCCTCGGATACGTTGCCCGCAGTGATCGAACGGATGCGCACCGACACCGGGTCCTGGCCGGGGGTACGGAGTCGGTGGGTGGTCCAGGCGGGGGCGCCGCCCAGGCGCCAGCCGGAGGGAAGGGAGAAGGGGTCGGTCCAGCCGTCGTGGTCGGCGGCGGGGGCCAGGTCCAGGTGCCGTGCGAGCGCGGCGGCGTAGTAGAGGAGGTGGGCGGGTGTCGGTGACCCGGGCGGCAGCGCGTCGGGTGCCGCGGCCTCCGGGGCTCCGGAGGCCGCGGCTTCCGGGGCTTCGGTGTCCGGTGCGGGCGCGGCGGCCGGGGAGTAGGGCGAGGCGAGCAGCCCGGGCTGCTGCTGCGCGGTCTGCTCCACCAGGCCGGTGTCGAGCCGTCCGGCGGCGACCTCGGGGTGGGCGAGCAGTCGCCGCAGGAAGCCGGTGTTGGTGGTGACGCCGAGGATCCGGGTGTCGGCCAGCGCGGCGCGGAGGCGTCGCAGCGCGGTCGGCCGGTCGGGTCCGTAGGCGATGACCTTGGCGAGCATGGGGTCGTAGGAGCTGGTGATGACGGTCCCCGGGGCGACCCCGGAGTCCACCCGGATGCCTTCGCCCCGTGGTTCGTCGAGAAGCAGGATGCGTCCGCCGGTGGGCAGGAAGTCCCGTTCCGGGTCCTCGGCGCAGATCCGGGCCTCGATGGCGTGGCCCAGGAAGGAGATGTCGGACTGGGTGAAGGCGAGGTGTTCGTCCGCGGCGATCCGCAGCTGCCACTCGACCAGGTCGAGCCGCCGGCGCCGGTCCGCTCCCGGGTCGGCGACGGCCGGATCGTCGGCGTCCCGACCGTCCGTGTCCGGATCACCCGCGGTCGAACCTGACGCAGACGAACCCCGGGAGCGCGAGCCGCCCACGGAGACGGCCAGCTCGGTGACGGGGTGTTCCACCTGGAGGCGGGTGTTCATCTCCATGAAGAAGAAGTCCCGCACCCCCTCGGTGGGGGTGGGGGAGTCCGGGTCGACGCCGGGGACGATGAACTCCACGGTGCCGGCGCCGGTGTAGCCGCAGGACTCGGCGGCCCGGACGGCGGCGGCGCCCATCGCGGCGCGGGTCTCGGCATTGAGCAGGACGGAGGGAGCCTCTTCGATCAGCTTCTGGTGGCGGCGCTGAAGGCTGCACTCGCGTTCGCCGAGGTGGACGGTGGTGCCGTGGGCGTCGGCGAGCACCTGGACCTCGATGTGGCGCGGCCGGTCGATCCAGCGCTCCAGCAGCAGGGTGTCGTCGCCGAAGGCGGTGCGGGCGACGCGCCGGGCGGCGGCGATCTCGGAGGGCAGGTCGGCCGGGTCGCGGACCAGCCGCATGCCCTTGCCGCCGCCACCGGCGGACGGCTTCAGCAGGACCGGGTAGCCGATCTCGTCGGCGGCCGCGACGAGTGCGTCGTCGCTGGGCGCGGTGGCACGGCTGCCGGGCACCACCGGCACGCCGGCGGCCCGTACGGCCTCCTTGGCGTTGATCTTGTCACCCATCAGCTCGACCGCGGCGGGAGGAGGACCGATGAAGACGAGGCCCGCTTCTGCGCAGGCGCGGGCGAAGGAGGCGTTCTCGGCGAGGAAGCCGTAGCCGGGGTGGACGGCCTGGGCGCCGGTCCGGCGGGCGGCGGCGAGGATCTGGTCGGTCCGCAGGTAGGTTTCGGCGGCCGAGCTGTCGCTGCGGTCGGCAGGGCCGAGCCGGACCGCGACGTCGGCCTCGCGGACGTGCGGGGCGTCCGCGTCGGCGTCGCTGAACACGGCGACCGAGCGCACGCCGAGACGCCGCAGGGTGCGGATCACCCGGACGGCGATCTCACCGCGGTTGGCGACCAGAACTGTGTCGAACATGGGAGGCGTTCCTCCGGGTCGAGGGGGAGCCGTACGTGAGGAGGTGGTCGAGCGGGAGCGGCGGTCGGACCGCGGTGGCGGCGCTGCGGCGCCGTCGGCCGTCGGACGGGGGCGTCCGGCGGGTCTACGGCCCGCGCGTCCGCGCACGGGGCCGCCTGCCGAAGGCCCGCCGGTGGAGGGCCTTCGGCGGACGACCTACATGCGGAAGACGCCGAACGGGCCGGGCGGCGGCAGCGGGGCGTTGGCGCAGGCCGTCAGGGCCAGGCCGAGGACGGTCCGGGTGTCCATCGGGTCGATCACTCCGTCGTCCCAGAGCCGGGCGGTGGCGTAGTAGGCGTTGCCCTGGCGGTCGTACTGCTCGCGGACGGGGCGCTTGAACTCGTCCTCCGCCTCGGCCGGCCACTCCTCGCCGTGCGCCTCCAGCTGGTCACGGCGGACGGTGGCCAGCACCGAAGCGGCCTGCTCGCCGCCCATCACGGAGATCTTGGCGCCCGGCCACATCCACAGGAAGCGGGGTGAGTACGCCCGGCCGCACATCGAGTAGTTGCCGGCTCCGTACGAGCCGCCGATCACCACCGTCAGCTTCGGGACGCGGGTGCAGGCGACGGCGTTGACCATCTTGGCGCCGTGCTTGGCGATGCCGCCCGCCTCGTACTGCCGGCCGACCATGAACCCGGTGATGTTCTGCAGGAAGAGGAGGGGGATGCCCCGCTGGTCGCACAGCTCGATGAAGTGGGCGCCCTTGAGGGCGGACTCGGCGAACAGCACGCCGTTGTTGGCGACGATGCCGACCGGGTGGCCGTGGATCCGGGCGAAGCCGGTCACCAGGGTCGCGCCGTACTCGGCCTTGAACTCGGCGAACCGGCTGCCGTCGACGAGCCGCGCGATCACCTCGCGCACGTCGTAGGGCGTGCGCGGGTCGACCGGCACGGCCCCGTACAGGCCGGCCGGGTCGACGGCCGGCGGTTCGGCCGGGGCGAGCGGCCACGGCCGGGCCGCGCGCGGCCCGAGTCCCGCGACGATGGTGCGGACGATCGAGAGGGCGTGGGCGTCGTCCTCGGCGAGGTGGTCCGTGACGCCGGAGGTCCGGGAGTGCAGGTCGCCGCCGCCCAGCTCCTCGGCGGTCACCACCTCGCCGGTCGCGGCCTTCACCAGCGGCGGCCCGCCGAGGAAGATCGTGCCCTGGTTGCGGACGATGACGGCCTGGTCGCTCATCGCCGGGACGTACGCGCCGCCCGCCGTGCACGAGCCGAGCACGGCGGCGATCTGCGGGATCCCGGCCGCCGAGAGGCGGGCCTGGTTGTAGAAGATCCGGCCGAAGTGGTCGCGGTCCGGGAAGACCTCGTCCTGCATCGGGAGGAAGGCACCGCCGGAGTCGACCAGATAGATGCAGGGGAGCCGGTTCTCCAGCGCGACCTCCTGCGCGCGCAGGTGCTTCTTGACCGTCATCGGGTAGTAGGTGCCGCCCTTGACGGTGGCGTCGTTGGCGACCACGACGACCTCCCGTCCGGCGACCCGGCCGATGCCCGCGATCACTCCGGCGGCCGGTGCGGCGCCGTCGTACATCCCGTCGGCCGCCAGCGGGGCCAGTTCGAGGAAGGGGGAGGCCGGGTCGAGCAAGGTGTCCACACGGTCGCGGGGGAGCAGCTTGCCGCGCGAGGTGTGCCGGGCCCTGGCCTTGGCGCCTCCGCCGAGCGAGGCGGCACCGAGCTTCTCGCGGAGCTCGGCGACCAGCGCCCGGTGGGCGGCGGTGTTGGTCCGGTAGGCCTCCGACCCGGGGTCGGCGGCGGTGTCCAGCCGTGGTGCCGGTGCGGCGCCACCAGGGGCGACGGACCCGAAGGCTGCGCCGGTCGCCGGGGTGCCGGTCGCGGAGCTGCCGTTGACGCCGGCAGGTGCTCCGGCGGTGGAGATGACCATTCCAAGAGCTCCCTTGCCCTCGGTGGCAGGTGGGCCGGCAGAGCCTGGTGAGCCTGCGGCCCCCACACGTTAATGAACGTTAACTTCTGTCGCCCAGGTTAACGACCGATAACCCCACTGTCTACGATGGGCCTCATGTCGAACGCCCCATCCGCCTCAGGGCTCCCGCGCCGCGACCAGATCCGGAAGGAGGCCGCGAGGCTGTTCGCCGCCCGCGGCTTCCTCGGTGTCGGGGTGGACGAGATCGGCAAGGCCGTCGGCATCAGCGGCCCCGGGCTCTACCGGCACTTCGCGGGCAAGGACGCGATGCTCGCCGACCTGCTGATCGGCATCAGCGAGCGACTCCTTGAGGAAGGGCGCCGCCGAGCGGGTGGCAGTGACGGTCCGGCCGCGGCACTGGACGCGCTGATCGGCAGGCACGTGGACTTCGCGCTCGACGACCGCGACCTGATCACCCTGCACGACCGGGAGCTGCTGAACCTCCGGACGGAGGACCGCCGGACGGTCCGCCGGCTCCAGCGCGGCTACGTGGAGCTCTGGGTGGACGTGGTCCGCCAGGCCTACCCGTCGCTCGCGGCCCCGGCGGCGGAGCCGGTCGCCCGCGCGGCCGTGCACGCCGTCTTCGGGCTGATCAACTCGACCCCGCACAGCCTCGGCCCGAACCCCGCCCAGGACGAGCGGGCCGGACTCCAGCGCGACGCGATGGCCGCGCTGCTGCACAGCCTCGCGCACGGCGCCTTCGCGGCCGCCGCCGGAGCGGTCGCCGCGGGCGCCGTCGTGGCCACCGGCGGCCACGAGAGTGCCGATTCCGCCGCCGTCGCGCCCGCGGCGGCGGACGCGCCCGCCGACGCTGCCACGACCACCGCCACCGCCGCCGCCCCCGTCGCCGACACCGTCGTGCCGCAGGACTGAGCTCCGACTCGTGCCGTCGGGGTCGGCCGACAGCCCTAGGACCAATGGCGGTGCGCCCGCTGCGTCGGCGGGAGGTGGGCATTCCGCGCGCGGTCGGCGACCCTGGTAGAGGGCGCGGAGGGCGGGCCGACGCGGGAATCACCGCAGGTTGCGGGCTGTTGGTTCCTCCGCCGGGCCGGGAATCCCGGCTCGCCCCGGCCTGAAATCCATGGCGGCCACCCGACGGAATGGTTAGCATCCCTAAATATGCCTGAGACTCACGGATCTACGGTGGAGCTTTCCCCGAGCGGCACCCGAACCGGCTCCCGGGGCGCGGCCGGCACGACCGGCGGCGCACGGGGCGACACGAGCACGTCGAACGACACCGGGAACGCCGGGCCGAACCCGGCCCCCGGCCCGGACGAAGGACCGGGCGGTCCCGACCGCCCCGCCGGCGCGGAGGACGCCGAGGGCGCCGAGGGGCAGGGTTGGCTCCGACGGCTGCTCGGCTACTGCTGGCGGTCGCGGCGCAGCGTGCTGCTGGCCTTCGGCGCCTCGCTCGTCGGCATGGCCGTCACCGCCCTGGTGCCGCTGGTCACCAAGCTGATCATCGACGACGTCATCACCTCGCACACCCGCTCGCTGGCACCGTGGGCGGGCGTCCTGCTGCTGGCCGCCGCCGTGGTGTTCGGCTGCACACAGGTGCGCCGCTACTACGGCGGGCAGCTGGCCCTGG
The DNA here is from genome assembly GCF_036322525.1 of Streptomyces sp. BE20. NCBI lineage: Bacteria > Bacillati > Actinomycetota > Actinomycetes > Kitasatosporales > Streptomycetaceae > Streptomyces > Streptomyces sp. BE20. Next base: position 236,712 of record NZ_JAQYWW010001134.1, read on the forward strand.
ACGTCCAGCACGACATGCGCAGCGACCTCTTCCGCTCGCTCGGCCGACTGGACGGCCACCGGCAGGACCGGCTGGACACCGGGCAGGTGGTCGGCCGCGCCACCTCCGACCTCCAGCTGATCAACGGGCTGCTCTCGATGCTGCCCATGATGACCGGCTACCTCGTCATGTTCGTCATGTCGTTGGGCGTGATGATCTGGCTCTCGCCTCCGCTCACCCTGATCGCCCTGGTGATGGGCCCGTTGCTCTGGTGGATCTCGGTGCTCAGCCGGAAGCGGCTGTTCCCGTCCACCTGGGCCGCCCAGCAGGAGGCGGCCGCCGTCGCGGGCGTGGTCGACGAGGCGATCGGCGGCGTGCGGGTGGTCAAGGGCTTCGGGCAGGAGGCCCAGGAGCTGGACAAGCTGGAGACGGCCTCGCGCCGCCTCTTCGCGGCCCGGCTGCGCTCGATCCGACTGAACAGCCGCTACAACCCGGCGATGCAGGCGATCCCGGCGCTGGCCCAGGTCGCCGTGCTGGCCTTCGGCGGCTGGCTGGCGGTCGACGGCCGTGTCACGCTCGGCACCTTCGTCGCCTTCTCCACGTACGTGGCGCAGATGACCGGTCCGGTGCGGATGCTGACCATGGTCATCACGGTCGGCCAGCAGGCCAGGGCGGGCGTCGAGCGGGTGCTCCAGCTGGTCGACGAGCGCCCGCTGGTCCGCGAGCGGCCGGACGCGGTCACCCTCGACCTCGCCGCGGAGGCCGCCGCTCCCGGGAGCGCCGTCGCGGGGACGGCCGGCGGCCCGCCCGCCGTCGGCCCCCGCGCCGCCGACGTGGCTCTGGAGTTCGACGGGGTCGAGTTCCGTTACGACCCCGAGCACCCGGCACCCGTCCTGCACGGGCTCAGCCTCAGGCTCGCCCCCGGCGAGACGCTGGCGCTGGTCGGCGCGTCGGGCTCCGGCAAGTCCACGGTGGCGCAGCTGGTGCCGAGGTTCTACGACCCGGCGGCCGGCGCCGTCCGCCTCTACGGCCACGACCTGCGGGACCTGACGCTCGACTCGGTCCGGGCGGCCGTCGGCATCGTGCCCGAGGAGAGCTTCCTCTTCTCCGAGACGGTCCGTACCAACATCGCCTACGGCCGGCCGGACGCCACCGACGAGCAGGTCGTGGCCGCCGCCCGGGCGGCCCAGGCGGACGAGTTCGTCCGACAGCTGCCCGCCGGTTACGAGACCAAGGTCGGCGAGCAGGGGCTCACTCTTTCCGGCGGCCAGCGCCAGCGGATCGCCCTGGCCCGCGCGATCCTCACCGACCCGCGCATCCTGCTGCTGGACGACGCCACCTCGGCGGTCGATCCGCAGATCGAGGCCGAGATCCACGACGCGCTGCGTTCGGTGATGGCGGGCCGGACCACCCTGCTGATCGCCCACCGACGCTCCACCCTCCAGCTGGCCGACCGGATCGCGATCCTGGAGCACGGCCGTCTGCTGGACATCGGGACGCACGAGGAACTCGACGCCCGATGTCCGCAGTACCGAGCCCTGATCTCCGACCCCGAGGCCGGTCGGACCGCGTCCGCGACCGCGACCGCCGCACCGGAGGCTCCCGGAACACCGCAGACCGCCGAGGCCGTCGGCACCGCCGCCGTGGTTGAGCCCGCCGGGGCCCGGACCGGGGCCGGGACGCGAGCCGTACCCGACGCCGAAGCCGTACCCGACGCCGACACCGACGCCGACGGTCGGTCTCGGACCGAGGCCCCCGTGATGCCCACCCCGGCCCTGACCAAGGCGGTCCGCACCGCGGCCCCCGATCTGGTGGCCCGGGTCGCCGCCCTCCCGCCGGCCACCGACACCCCGGCGGTGTCCCAGAGCGAGGCCGAGACCGGCGACCCGGATTTCTCCCTCCGCCGCCTGCTCCGCCCCTTCCGCGCCCCGCTCGCCCTCGCCCTGCTGCTGGTCACCCTGGACGCGGGGGCCGGGCTGGTCCTGCCGATCCTGATCCGCCACGGCATCGACGACGGCGTCAGCAAGGCGATGCTGTCCGGCGTCGCCGTCGCCGCACTCACCGCGCTGGCGATCGTCCTGCTGGACTGGCTGGTCCAGGGCGCCGAGAGCCGGGTCAGCGGCCGGACCGGCGAGCGGGTGCTCTACACCCTGCGGCTCAAGATCTTCGCCCACCTCAACCGGCTCGGCCTGGACTACTACGAGCGCGAGCTCTCCGGCCGGATCATGACCCGGATGACCACCGACCTCGACTCGCTCACCTCGTTCCTCCAGACCGGCGTGGTCACGGCCGTGGTCAGCCTGCTGACGTTCCTCGGCATCTTCGCCGCCCTGCTGGTCATCGACGCCGGGCTGGCCCTGGTGGTCTTCGCGGTGCTGCCGCTGCTGATCGTCGCGACCCTGGTCTTCCGCAGGAAGTCCAAGGCCCAGTACGAGATCTCCCGGGACCTGATCAGCACCGTCAACGCGGATCTCCAGGAGAACGTGGCGGGCATGCGGATCGTCCAGGCGTTCCGTCGGCTGGACACCAACACCGACCGGTTCGTCGCCCGGGGCATGGCCTACCGGGAGGCCCGGGTGCGGGCCCAGTTCTACATCTCGCTGTACTTCCCGTTCGTCCAGTTCCTCTCCAGCGTGGCCGCCGCGCTGGTGCTGATCGTCGGTGCGTCGCGGGTCGAGTCCGGGACGCTGACCGTCGGCGCCCTGGTGGCGTACCTGCTCTACATCGACCTCTTCTTCGCGCCGGTCAACCAGCTCTCCCAGGTGTTCGACGGCTACCAGCAGGCGGCCGTGGGCCTGGGCCGGATCCGCGAGCTGCTGCGCACCCCGACCAGCACCGCGCAGGCGGCCGACCCGGTGCCGGTCCCGGGCGGGCTCCGCGGCGAGATCGAGTTCGACGGCGTCGGCTTCGCCTACAACGGTGGCGCGGACGGCGCCCCGGACGTCCTCTCCGGCGTGAACCTGCGGATCCCCGCCGGCCAGACGGTGGCGCTCGTCGGCGAGACGGGGGCCGGCAAGTCGACCCTGGTCAAGCTGGTCGCCCGGTTCTACGACGCGACGACCGGCACGGTGCGGGTGGACGGCGTCGACCTGACCCGGTACGACCTGGCGCAGTACCGCCACCGGCTCGGCGTGGTGCCGCAGGAGGCGTACCTCTTCGCCGGGACGGTGCGCGAGGCGATCGCGTACGGCCGGCCCACGGCCTCGGCGTCCGAGGTCGAGGCGGCGGCCCGGGCCGTCGGCGCGCACGAGATGATCCTCCGGCTGACGGGCGGCTACGACCACGAGGTCACCGGGCGCGGACGAAACCTTTCGGCGGGGCAGCGCCAGCTGATCGCGCTGGCCCGGGCGGAACTGGTCGGCCCGGACATCCTGCTGCTGGACGAGGCCACCGCGGCCCTCGACCTGGCCACCGAGGCCGCGGTGAACCACGCCGCGGACCGGCTCAGCGGCGGCCGTACCGCGCTCGTCATCGCGCACCGCCTGACCACCGCCGAGCGCGCCGACCGGGTCGTCGTGCTGGACCACGGCCGGGTGGTCGAGGACGGTACGCACGCCGAACTGCTCGCCCTCGGCGGCGTGTACACCCGGCTCTGGCAGGCGTTCGTCGCCGACAGGCACCACGGGCAGGACCTTCACGACGGCCTTCGAGACGGCCTTCAGGAGGGCCGTCCGGCGCCGGTGCCCGGTACGGCCGTCGGCTAGCCGTCCGGTCCGGACGGGCGGCAGGGCCATCGCCCGGACCGGGGCCCTGCCGCCCGGTCCGGGCGGGGCCGCGTCCGGGCGGCGTCCGCGCCGTCCTCAGGCCGCGAGCAGCGCGACCAGCAGCCCGGACGCGTCGACCCCCCGGGGCAGGTCGCTCACCTGCCCGTCACCGACCTCGACCACGCGCCAGCCGGAACCGTCGGCCCGGTGGGCGAGGTCGGTGGTGACGAAACGGCAGCCGAGGGCCCGCACCAGGGGCCGGACCACGTCGAGGTCAGGGTCGGCCGCGCAGCCGGGCGTGTCGGGGTGCGGCCCGACCAGGACGGGCTCTCCGTCCAGCCACCACACCCGGGCCTCCACCGCGCGGCCCCTGCCGCCCTCGCCACGCGGGCCGTCCGCATCCGTGTCCCCGACGGCACCCGCGCCCCCGACCGGATCCGCGCCGTCGCCGCCCCCGCCCGACGGTCCGTCATCCCGGTCGTCCGGTCGGTCCGTCGAGGCCCGGGCGAACTCCTCGTACCGCCGCAGCACCACACCCCCGGCCAGGAACTCGCCCTGCAGCTCCACGAACCGGTCCACCACCCGGGCCACCCCCGGAAGGTCCGCCAACTCGGGGACGTAGCAGGCTTCGTGCCACTCGTGCTTGCGTGACTTCACGTAGTCCTTGACGATCGCCGGACCGCGCCCGCCGAGCCGTGTGACGGCCGCCGCCAACTGCTCGGGCCCCGGCGGCACCGACGCCGAGGCAGGCAGCCAGACGCTGGTCGGCGTCGCTCCCTCGAACACGCGGTACCAGCCCGGAAGTTCGTGCGCCGAGGCGTACCCGGGCGGGCTGGTCAGCAGATGGGCGCCGCGCTCGGCCAGGGCGGTGGCGAAGGTGGCGTAGCGATCGGCGGGCAGCATCCACCCCCGGTACCAGAACGGGCCGAGGCCTCCGGGCACCCGGCCCACCGCCGCCCGGGCGTCACCGGCGAGCAGGGCGTCGTGGTCGACGAGATGGTGCTCGCCGCCCAGCCCGCGCAGCAGCCGCGCCTCCCAGGCGAAGTGCGGATCGGGGCGGCGCGGGTCGAGCGGGTCGGCCGGGAGGAGGAACGCGGGTGCGGGCATGGGCGCCAGGCTACGTGCGCCGACTGTTCGTCGGCCCGTCAACACCCCACCGCCGCCCGGTCGACGGGCCGAACGGGCTCGTCCCGGACGGGCTCGGCATCGGGCCGGCACCGGACAATCCGCTCGACGGCCGACCGGGCCCGCTGCGAGAGTGACCCGATGCGAAACCTGTGGCGAAACGTGAGAAGGACCCCGCGACGCGCGGCCCGTACGGTGGTCCTGGACGAGCAGGGTTCGGTCTTCCTCCTCCGCTCGGACAACAGCGAGGTCGGCGTGCACTGGACCATGCCGGGCGGCGGCATCGAGCCCGGTGAGACGCCGCACACGGGCGCGCGGCGCGAGCTGTGGGAGGAGACCGGCTGGACCGACCTCGAACCCGGCCCGCTGCTCTGCACCTGGGAGCACGACTTCACCTGGCACGGCACTCCCGTCCGCCAGCACGAGCACATCTACCTCACGAGCGGCCCGCACCGGGGCCCCGTCGGTGACGTCAGCGCGATGCACGCCGCCGACATGATCCTCGACTGGCGCTGGTGGACCCCGGCCGATCTCGCCGACGAGAACGCCGACGCGCTCTGGCCGCCGCGGCTTCCCGAGCTGCTGTCGGCCGTGCGGGAGGGCTGGCTCGCCGACCGGCGGGAACCGGAGCCGGTCGACCTCGGCTACGTCCCGAACGCCGGGTCGGTCGTCAGCTGAGCCTGCGGGGGGCTCCGGTCAGGGCTGTCGACGCCCGCCGCGTCGGCCCTGCCGCCCGGTCGGACCGGCCTGCCAGTCCCGGAGTTCCAGCTCCCGGTCGTGGAGGGCGCCGGGGTTGATCACGACGGAGAGCGGCGTGTCGGCCAGCTGCTCGTAGGCGAGCCCGGTGGCCGCCAGCAGGTGCTCGGTCGGTACCGAGACGGCGATGGCGGGCCGCCACGCGGGCAGGATCACCAGGCAGGTCCCGCGACCGAGACGGACCAGTTCCGCCGAGGCCCGGAGGGTCGGCCGTTCCTCGGGGCGGCCGGCGGTCTCCGGCAGGTTCGGGGTGCCGCCGATCAGGATGCCCAGCGGCGTTTCGGCGGCGGGCGCCGGTGGAGCGGACTCACCGGTGGGCCCGGCTCCGGCCCTGGCGTCGCCGGAGGCGGTCGGGAGGTCCGTCGCCTGCCGCGTTCGCGCGCGGTTCGCCCGCGCCGGGCCCGCACCGGCCGGCTGCGGGTGCATCCGACGCAGCCGGCGGGAGGGCGAAGGGCGCCGGGTGGCGGCGGTCCGCAGCTCCTCCTGGGCCGCGCGCAGCACGGGGACGGTCCGGTCCTCGACCGTCGGCGGCTGCTGGAGTCGGACGAACACCACGCCGCCCGTCCCGACGGGCTGCGCCCCGGTCCGGTCCGTCCCGGAGGCGCCCGTCCCGACGGCTTCCGTGGTGACGGCTTCCGTCCCGGTCGCGTCCGTCCCGGCCGGGTGGGGAATGTCCGGGTGGCCCGCGCCGGTGCGGTCGTGGCCGTACTCCTCGGCCGGCGGCGTGCGGTCCGCCTCCGCCGGTCGGCGGTGGGTGACGGAGGGGCCGGCCGGCGCGGGCACCTGCCCCTGCGCGGCCTGCGGACCCTCGCCCGGTCCGGTCCGGACCCGGGCCACCGGCGCCCCCTCACCTGCGGGGCCGCCCCGGCCGGAGCCGCCGGCGCCGGACCCGTCGTCGTCGGCCGCCCCGCCGCGCGGCCGCGGCACCGAGCCGTCCCGGGCGGCTCCGGCCCCGGTGCCACCGACCGGTGCACAGTCCGTTCCCGCTGCCGCGATCGAGCAGCGCGTGGCACCGCCCTCCACGGTGGGTCGCGGCGATGCCGGTGCTGCGGTCAGGGGCCGCTCGCCGGCCGTACGCGCTGGCGCGTCGGTCGGGGAGCGGTCGGCGGTGGTCTGGTCGAGCGTGGTCATCGGCACGGGCCCTTCGGGGTACGGTCCGGATGATCCTCCCGCACCCTGCGACCAGCTCCAAGCGCCTTTCCGTCCGCTGTGGGCGAGGACGCCGTCCCGGCCCGCCCGCACGGCGCCATGACGGCACGTCAGGCGTCGGTCGGACGGGCCGGGACGGCAGGAGCCGGCTCCGGGCGTCGGCCGCCGGAGGCGGGGTCCGGGGCTCAGGCCCCGGGTGCGACGAAGCCCTTCAGCTCGGTCAGGACGACGTTGGCCGCGGCCACACCGAGGCCGAGGAACCAGGTCTCGTCGGAGACCGGCCGGGCCTGGCCGGACTTGACCGCACCGAGGGTCTTCCAGAGCGCGCCGCCGAGAACCGCGTCCTGGTTGGTGGAGCTGGGCGAGCCGTAGACGCCGTAGAAGATCCAGTCGGCGTCGGCCTTGTCGATCTGCTCGGGGCTGATCTCCACCGCGAGTTCCTTGACCTGCTCGATCCCGGGCTGCGGCAGCCCGATGTCACCGAGGATGGTGCCGATGAAGGACAGCTCCGCGTACAGCCGGATCTTGCCGGGCATGAAGCGCATCGGCGTGATCGTGGGCCGCTTGTCGCCGAGACCGGAGCCGATCGCGGCGGCGGCGGCCTGGTAGGCGTCCAGCTGGGCCCTGGCCTCCGCCTCCAGGCCGAACGGGCTCGCGTTGAGCAGGAAGTTCTGCTTCCAGGGGTAGCCGGGACGCAGCGAGAAGACGGTCGGGGCGATCTTCGAGAGCTGTGCGTACTGGTCCTGGGCGCGCAGCTGGCTGCCGAGGATCAGGTCGGGCTTGAGCTCGGCGATGGCCTCCAGGTTGAGGCTGTTGATGGTGCCCACGGCGGCGGGGCTGCCGGCCTTGGCCTTGAGGTAGGACGGCATGGTCTTGGAACCGTCGGTGTGGACCACGCCGACCGGCTGGATGCCGAGCGAGACGACGTTGTCGAGCTCGCCGGTGTCCAGTACGACGACCCGGACGGGCTTGGCGGGGACGACCGTCTCGCCCATCGCGTGGCGGACGGTCCGCGGGTAGACGCCGGGCGCGGCGTCGGTGCCGAAGCTCTTCATCTTCTCGATCACGGTGGCGTAGTCGTCGCCGCCCTGCTTGACCGACTTCTGGTCCGGGGAGGAGCCGCCGGACGGCTTCGCGCCGCCCCCTGCCGCGCCGCCGCCCGAGCCGTCTCCGGAGCCCCCGGAGCTGCCGCAGGCGGTGAGCAGCCCGCCGAGGCCGAGCACGGCGCTGCCGGTGAGGCTCACGGTGAGCAGCTTCCGGCGGGAGGGGCGGGGGACGACGGTCTGGTTGCCGGAGGTGGGGGCCACGCGGCGCTCCTTCGAGGTCGGGGGATTAGGTGAGGCAAACCTATCCGAAGGCCCCGATTCCTCCCGCTCGAACCCCTTTCGGGCGGCGGCAGAACATCTCAAACCGTGACATAAGCGGCAAATCAATTCGATAACAACCCTTAGAAATAAAGGTACACGCCCCTGCGTCCCATGTATCGGGCGGCATCGGATGTCGCGCCCTGGTGAATCGAAGGGAGTGGCTCAGATCACCAGGGGTTGGCCTACTCAACCTTCGGTACCCCCACCTAGGGTGCGCTGGTGGTCGATCAGCAGCTCTCAGAGCACGGAAGCAGCGGACGGGCAACGGCGCCCACCGCTCCGCAGGGTGCCCCGGTCAGTGGCGCCAGTGGTGGAGCCCCCGACCCGGGGGCGGCGGGGGCAACGGGGGACAAGGGCCTACGGGGCAACTCGGTCGGCCTGCTGGGCAGCGTGGTCCTGGGCATCTCGACGGTCGCCCCGGTCTACTGCCTCACGGCGACGCTCGGTCCCACCGTGACCGCCGTCGGCGTCCAGATGCCCGCGGTGTTCCTGGCCGGCTTCCTGCCGATGCTGCTCGTCGCGTTCGCGTACAAGGAGCTGAACAAGGACTTCCCGGACTGCGGAACGTCCTTCACCTGGACGGTCAAGGCCTTCGGCCCGCGGGTCGGCTGGATGGCCGGCTGGGGCCTGACGGTGGCCACCATCATCGTGCTCTCCAACCTGGCCGGCGTGGCGACCGACTTCCTCTACCTGATGCTCGGCGAGATGACCGGCAACAGCGCGGTCGCGGAGCTGAACGACAACAAGGCCGTCCACCTGCTCACGGTGGTCGTCCTGATCGCCGCCGCCACCGCGATGAGCTACCGGGGCATGACCGCCACCAAGTGGTTCCAGTACAGCCTGGTCGGCCTCCAGCTCGCGGTGCTGCTCCTCTTCGCCGGCATCGCCGTCGCCAAGGCCGCGGCCGGTGACCTGCCGGACTCGATCGGCTTCTCCGCCTCCTGGCTCAACCCGCTGGAAGTGAGCTCGTTCAGCGCGTTCACCGCGGGCCTCTCGCTGTCGATCTTCATGTACTGGGGCTGGGACACCTGCCTCACCATGAACGAGGAGACCAGCGGCAGCGCCAAGACCCCGGGCCGGGCCGCGATGATCTCGATGGTGACCCTGGTCGGCTCGTACCTGCTGGTCGCGATCGCCTCCCAGATGTTCGCCGGCGTCGGCGCCGCCGGTACCGGTCTGGGCAACCCGGACACCGCCGACAACGTCTTCGCCGCCCTGGCCCGCCCGGTGCTCGGCTCGCCGTGGAGCATCCTGCTGTTCCTCGCCGTCGTCGCCAGTGCGGCCGCGAGCCTGCAGACCACGTTCATCCCGGTCGCCCGCACCCTGCTCGCCATGAGCGCCTACCGGGCCGTCCCGCCGCGCTTCGGCACCGTCCACCCGCGCTTCCGCACCCCCGGCTACGCCACGGTCGCCGCCGGCGTCGCCACCGCCGCCTTCTACGTCGGCATGAGCGTGATCAGCGAGAACGTCGTCCAGGACACCATCCTGGCCCTCGGCCTGATGATCTGCTTCTACTACGCGCTGACCGCCTTCGCCTGCGTCCGGTACTTCCGCCGCTCGCTCCGCAACGGTCCGCGCGACCTCCTGGTCAAGGGGGTCGCCCCGCTGCTCGGCGGCGTGCTGCTCGCCGCCGTCTTCCTGCAGACCCTCACCGACGCCTGGGACCCGGAGTACGGCAGCGGCGCCGTGTTCGGCATCGGCTCGGTGTTCGTCATCGGCGTCGGCATCCTGCTGCTCGGCGCGGTGCTGATGTTCTCGTACGGCGCGTACCGGCCGGAGTTCTTCCGCGGCGAGACGCTGCGCAAGGACACGCCCGCCCTCGTCGTGGAGGACTGACGCTATCCTCGAACGCATGAAGCGCTTCGCAGGTCTCGACTGGTGGCCGTCCTAGGACGGCCACCAGCCACGCCTGACCAGGGCCGTCCGGGATGGACGGCCCTGTCGCGTTTCCCCGACGGGACGGGCCCGGAGCCCCGGACGGCCGCATCACGCCGTACCGAGGAGAACCCCGTGACCACCGCCGTTTCCACCACCGTCTCCGCCGCCCCAGCTCCCGCCCTCGACGGGAGCGCCGCCGCCGACCCGGGCGCCCACCGCGTCCTGACCGGTGACCGCCCCACCGGCCCGCTCCACCTCGGCCACTACTTCGGCACCCTGCGCAACCGGGTCCGCCTCCAGGCCCGGGGCGCCGAGATGTTCGTCGTCATCGCCGACTACCAGGTCATCACCGACCGGGACACCGCCGACCGGCTCGCCGAGCACACCGAGAACCTCGTCCTCGACTACCTCGCCACCGGCCTCGACCCCGAGCGCGCCACGATCTTCGCGCACAGCGCGGTCCCCGCCCTCAACCAGCTGCTGCTGCCGTTCCTCAGCCTGGTCAGCGTCGCCGAGCTGAGCCGCAACCCCACGGTCAAGGACGAGATCGCCCATTCCGACCAGTCCGCTGTCAACGGCCTCATGTTCACCTACCCCGTCCACCAGGCCGCCGACATCCTCTTCTGCAAGGCCGACCTCGTCCCCGTCGGACAGGACCAGCTGCCTCACCTGGAGGTCGCCCGCACCGTCGCCCGCCGCTTCAACGAGCGCTACCCGCACGCCGACGGCAGCGCCGTCTTCCCCACGCCCCGCCCCCTTCTCTCCGACACCCCGCTGCTGCTCGGCACCGACGGCGGCAAGATGAGCAAGAGCCGCGGCAACGCCGTCCCGCTCTCCGCCGACGAGGACACCACCGCCCGCCTGATCAAGGGAGCCCGGACCGACGCCGACCGCCGGATCACCTACGACCCGGTCACCCGCCCCGGGGTCTCGGGCCTCGTCCTGCTCGCCGCCCTCTGCCGGGACCGGGCGCCGGAGGAGATCGCCGAGGAGATCGGCGACGGCGGCGCCGCCGCGCTCAAGCGCACCGTGACCGAGGCCGTCAACGAACACCTCCGCCCGATCCGCGCCCGCCGCGCCGCGCTCGCCGCCGACCGCGGCCACCTCCGGCAGGTCCTGCGTGACGGCGCCGAGCGCGCCAATGCCGTCGCCGACGCCACCCTCGACGAGGTCAGGACCGTGATGGGGTCGGTGTGAAGGTGTGAGGGCATAACCTCTCGGGGCGGCCCCGCCGGGGCCGCCCCGAGAGCACGACACCCTCCCCGCCCCCACCCCGGAAGGAGCCAGGCCATGGACCAGTTCCCGACCACGCCGGGCCGAGGCCTGACCCGTCCGCCGCAGCTCCGCCCCGGGGACCACGTCGTGGTGGTCGCCCCCAGCGGCCCCGTCGATCCGCAGCGGCTCACCGCCGGCAGCGCACTCCTGCGGTCCTGGGGGCTGCGGGTCACCGTCGCGCCGCACGTCCTCGACACCCACCCCGTCCTCGGTCACCTCGCCGGCACCGACGCCGACCGCGCCGCCGACCTGCAGAACGCCTGGCTCGACCCCACCGTCGACGCCGTCATCTGCGCCCGAGGCGGCTACGGGGTCCACCGCATGGTCGACCTGCTGGACTGGGAGGCCATGCGGGCCGTCCGGCCCAAGGTGCTGATCGGCTTCAGCGACGTCACCTCCCTGCACGAGGCCTTCGCCCGGCGCCTCGGCCTCGCCACCCTCTACGGGCCGATGAGCGCCACGGCCTCCTTCATCACCGACGGCCCGACCGCCGAGCACCTGCGCCGCACCCTCTTCGACCCCGCGGCCACCACGGTCGTCACCGCCCCCGGCGCCGGTCCGCTCGTTCCGGGCCGCGCCCGCGGCATCACCGCGGGCGGCTGCACCCACGTGCTCGCCGCCGAGCGCGGCACGCCCGCCGCCCGCCCCTCGTTCGCCGGGAACATCCTGATCCTGGAGGACGTCAACGAGCACCCCTACCAGCTGGACCGGATCCTCACCCAGTTCCTGCGCTCGGGTGCCTTCGAGGGCGTCGCCGGAATCGCCCTCGGCTCCTGGGAGGGCTGCGGACCGCTCGACCGCATCCGCGACGTCATGCTCGACCGGCTCGGCCCGCTGGGCGTACCGGTCCTCTGGGAGCTGGGCTTCGGCCACTGCCCGTCGACCCTGACGGTCCCCCTCGGCGTGCCCGCGCTGCTCGACGCCGATACCGGCACGCTCACCCTGGAACTGCCCGCCCTCGCCGAACGGCCGCCCCTCGACCGCTGACGCCGAGGAAGGCGGAGAATGCGCCACGGACGGGTGAGTAGGGTGCGCCCATGAACGCGGACAGCCCCACAGCGGACAGCCTCACCGCTCTCGCCCTCGGCCTCCTGCACGGTCCGGGCAGTCACCCGCGCGCCATCCTCGGACTGTCCGGCCCGCCCGGTGCCGGCAAGTCCACCCTGGCCCGGCACCTGGTCGCCGAGGTCGAACGCCGTGAGGGTCCGGGCAGCGCGGCCTACCTCCCGCTCGACGGCTTCCACCTCTCCGGCGCCCAGCTCGACCGCCTGGGCCTGGGCCACCGCAAGGGTGCGCCGGCCACCTTCGACGCCCACGGGTACGTCGCCCTGCTGCGCCGGGTCACCACCGAGCGCTTCCAGGACATCTACGTCCCCGACTTCGACCGCGGCCTGGACGAGCCGGTGGCGGCCCGCCACGTCGTCCGACCGCACACCCGCCTGGTCGTCACCGAGGGGAACTACCTCGCCGCCGGAGACCACCCCTGGCCGGAGGCCCGCGGGCTGCTCCACGAACTCTGGTACGTGGACACCGACGACGCCGAGCGCGAGCGGCGTCTCCTCGACCGCCACCGCGACGCCGGCCGCGACGAGGCCGCCGCCCGCCACTGGGTCACCACCAACGACCACCCCAACGGCGAGTACGTGAAGACCGGGCGTCCGCTCTGCACACGCGTCGTCCGTGGGACGGGTTTGCCTTCGGAGCAGATCGGGCGTAGTGTTCTCTAGTCGCTCGGCAGGGAGAACCGGACACGCATCAGCGCGGACGGTCCCGGAGTGGCCAATCCTCTGAAACACCACCTCTTCCTGATTCGGGCCGAGGCGTGTCGTCTTTGTTTCGATGCGTTCCGGCCAGGGTTTATTAGGCGTGCCCATTTCCGGGGATTGCGGCCGGATTCGCTTTTCGGAGCGGGGTTCGGCTAGAGTTTGAAACGTCGGACGGGGCGTCAAGCCGCAGAAGACACCAGCGAGTTGGACGAACGAAGCGCCGGAAACGGAGCGGAAAACGTCTGGTAAGCTGGAAACACGAAAGAACGAAGCGCCCGGAGGGCCGGTGTGAAAGCCGCCTGAAGGAAGTGTCCGTTCCTTGAGAACTCAACAGCGTGCCAAAAGTCAACGCCAGATATGTTGA